>NZ_JAPZPY010000017.1:0-137025 GCF_027529605.1 Mycobacterium hippophais
GCGGCGGGTGAACAGTTCGGCCATGGCGGCGTGTTTGCGTGCGCAGGCGGCGGCTTCGATGCGTGCCCAGCCGGTGATCGCCTCGCAGACCTCGGCATCGGCCGACTCGGGCAGCGCGTCCATCTCCGGCGGCAACTCTTCGAACATGTGTTCGATTATAGCCGGCACCCCCGACAAGTAACCGAAACAGCGGGGATGGTCTCGGACACCGCTGACGTTGTCGACTGTCATGACCACGATGCGTGCGATCGGCTCATTCGCCGGCGGCCCCGTCGACGACCCAAGGACCCTGCAGGACGTCACCGTCGACATCCCGGAACTCCGCCCCCGCGACATCCTGGTCCGCGTACTCGCGGTGTCCGTCAACCCGGCCGACGTCAAGCAGCGCGCCGTCGTCCCGGAGTCGGCCACGCCCACCATCCTCGGCTACGACGCGGCAGGCATCGTCGAATCCGTTGGGCCGCAGGTTGAGTCGCTTGCGGTCGGGGACGAGGTCTGGTACGCCGGCGACCTCACCAGACCAGGGACCAACGCAGAGTTCCAGGCCGTCGACGAACGGATCGTCTCCCGCAAGCCGAGCGGCCTGTCCTTCGGCGACGCGGCCGCCCTGCCGCTGACCACCATCACCGCATGGGAGTCATTGTTCGACCGCTTCGGCCTGACGAAGGAGTCGACCGGTGACCTCCTTGTGCTCGGCGCCGCAGGTGGTGTCGGCTCGATCATGATCCAGCTTGCCAAGGCGCTGACCGGTGTGCGGGTGATCGGCACCGCCAGCCGTGACGAATCCCGGGAGTGGGCGACGAGCATGGGCGCCGATGTCGTGGTCAATCACCACAATCTGCGCGAGGAGACGCTCGCCGTCGCCCCTGACGGCGTCGACTTCCTGTTCTCGCCCCACTCGGCAGGCAACATCGACACCTACGCCGACATCGTGACGCCGTTCGGGCACATCACCGCGATCGACGAGCCGCCGGGCCTGGACCTCCTCGCGTTGAAGAAGAAGAGCATCGCGTGGCACTGGGAGCTGATGTTCACCCGAGCGATGTACGAGACGCCGGACATGATCGAGCAGCAGCGCCTGCTCGCCGCCACCGCCGACCTCGTCGACCGGGGCGTCCTGCGCACCACCGTCACCAAGACCATCGACGACTTCTCGTCGACCGGATTGAAGGAAGCCCACCGCGACGTCGAATCGGGCCGGGTCACCGGCAAGATCGTCATCACCCGCTGAGAGTTAGGTTGAACCCCATGCCACTACCGCAGCCGTCACCGACCACCACCGCCGTCGTCACCGGAGCATCGTCGGGGATCGGAGCCGACCTGGCCCGCGAACTCGTCGAACGCGGACACGGCGTCACGCTGGTCGCACGCCGCGAAGACCGCCTGCGCGAGCTGGCCGCCGAGCTCGGCGACCGCGTGCGGGTCGAGGTGATCGCCTGCGACGTCGCCGATCCCGACGCGCGTGCGGCACTGTTCGACGAGATCGAGCGACGCGGCCTGACGGTGGACGTACTCGTCAACAACGCGGGGATCGGCACCATCGGCCCGGTCGCCGAGTCGAGCGTCGCCGACGAGATCGCCCAGGTCCGCGTCAACGTCGAGGCCGTCATCGACCTCACCACCCGCGCGGTGCAGCAGATGGTGCCGCGTGGCCGGGGCGCGATCCTCAACGTCGGCTCCACGGCCGGGTTCCAGCCGTTCCCGGGCCAGGCCGGCTACGCAGGCACGAAGGCCTTCGTGAAGACCTACACCGACGGCCTGCGCGGCGAGCTGGCAGGCACGGGCGTCACCGTCGCGGCCCTGCATCCTGGCCCGGTACGCACCGGGTTCCTCGAGGCCGCCGGCGTCGACGAGCGCGAATTCGCCAACGCATTCCCGAAGTTCATGTGGATGCCGTCACGGGCCGTCGCGAAAACGGGCATCGAGGCGCTCGAAGGCGGCGGCGGCAGCGTCATCCCCGGCCTGCCGAGCCAGATCAGCACCCGGCTGTTCCAGCTGCTGCCGCACCGCGTGCTGCTGCCCCTGGTCGCCAAACAGCATCCCGGGCTGAAGAATTCACGCCGCTGACAGCGGCCAGGGTCGCATCCAGCCCTCCACCGGCAGCGCAAGGCCGTTGCACAGTGTGCACACCGTGCGGTACCAGCCGACGGCGATCAGCAGCTCCATCCGTTGTTCGTCGTCGAGCTCGCCGCCGAGCGCGTCCCAGGTGTCCGACGTCCATGACCCGGTGCGTTCCAGCTCGTCGATCGCCTCGATCAGGATGCGTTCGGCCGCAGTCCAATCCGCGGGTGCACCGGTGACCAACGCGTCGCACTCTTCGTCGCTCACCCTGGCCAGCGGCCCCCAGAACGCGGCTTGGCCGCCCCACTCGTAGGCGCATCCGACGAGTGCGCAGATGCGCAGGATCGCGATGGTGCGCACCCGCGCAGGCAGCCGGGCGTCCACGTACAGCGACTCGCCCATCTTGCGCAGCCGGTGTGCCAGCTTCGGGTGGCGCTGCAGGCAACGCACCAGCAGCAGTGGTTCGTAGGTGCGGTCCGGGTGGCCCCAGCTGTGGATCTCGGCGGCGTCGGCCTCGCTCCACGGCGGCGCCAGCGGCTGGACGCGACTCATGCGACGGGCGCCGGCCGTCGGCCCCGGACCAGCCGCCCGGGCCGGGCCGCTGTGGGCGCACCGTGCTCGGCGATCACCTCACCCGACACCACGGTCGCGACGTACCCGTCGGCGCGCTGGTCCAGCCGCCGCCCGCCCGCGGGCAGGTCGTGGGCCACCACGGGCTTGTGCAGCCGCAGTGCGTCGGGGTCGATGACGTTCAGGTCGGCTTTGTAGCCGACCGCGATGCGGCCCCGGTCGGCGAGGCCGGCGACCCGCGCGGGCGCGGACGTCAGCTCCCGCACCGCGTCGGCGACCGACAGCCGGCCCGCCGCGCGATCACGCACCCAGTGCGTCAGCATGTACGTCGGAAAGCTTGCGTCGCAGATCATTCCGTAGTGCGCGCCGCCGTCGCCGAGGCCGAGCACTACATCGTCGCGGCGGATCAGGTCGGCCACCGTGTCCAGCGAGCCGTCCCGGAAGTTGGCGAGCGTGACCAGCAGCATGGCGTGCCCGCCGTCGTCGAGAACCCGGTCGTAGGCCTCCTCGAGCGGGGTCACGCCGCGCGCTCGTGCCCTGGCGGCGATGCTGTCCGACCGGTCGGGTTCGTAGTTCGGCGGGTCGCCCAGGGGGAACATCCACTCGAACGCCTGCGCGGCGAACATCAGCGGGTGCCCGTCGCCGGCCGCGGTGTCGTTCAGGATGCGTTCGCGCACTTCGGGTCTGCGCATCTCGGCGACCCGTTCGGCCAGCGGCAGGCCCGCCAGTTCGCGGTAGCTCGGGTAGAGCACGAAGGGATGACCCGACAGTTCGAGGCCGAGCACCAGGCCGATCGGCCGCGGGAACACCTGGGCGCTGATGTCACCGCCGGCGGCATTAGCCTTCTCCACCATGGTGAGCGCGTCGACGAAGAACGGGTCACCGGCGTTGCCGATCGCCAGGGTGAAGGTGACGGGCAGGCCGACGTCCTCGGCCACGTCGAAGACGGTCCGGAGCGCGGGCTCGTAGTCACCGGCGACGAGGTCGGGCACGAACTGGATCAGCCCGCCTCCGCCGTCGTGGACGCCACGGGCGATCGCGTCGAACTCCGCGTACGCCGCGCCGAAACTCGGTATGGGCTGGCCACTTTCACTCTTGTGCAGGGTCAGCTGCGACGACGCGAAGCCCAGTGCGCCGACCTGGACGGCCTCGGCGGCGAGCTTGCGCATCATCGCCAGGTCCTCTTGGGTGGCCGGTTCGCGCTCGACGCCGCGCCGGCCCATCACGTAGACGCGCAGCGGCGAGTGCGGCAGGAAGGCGGCGACGTCGATGTCGCGCTGTCGCGAATCCAGGGCGTCGAGGAACTCGGGGAAGGTCTCCCACGTCCACGGCAGGCCGTCGACCATGACCACGCCCGGGATGTCCTCAACGCCCGCCATCACGTCGACCAGCACGTCGTGGTCCTCCGGCCGGCACGGCGCGAAGCCGACCCCGCAGTTGCCCATCACCGCGGTGGTCACGCCGTGCGCCGACGACGGCGTCATCCGGTCCGACCAGATGGCCTGTCCGTCGTAGTGGGTGTGCAGGTCGACGAATCCCGGCGTGACCAGCAGGCCGGTGGCGTCGATCTCCCGGGCGCCGGTCCCGTCGACGGCGCCCACCGCGGCGATGGCGCCGTCGGACACCGCGACGTCTGCCGTGAACGGCTCACCGCCGAGGCCGTCGACGACGGTGCCGTTGCGAATGACGAGATTGAATGTCGCGCTCCGCGCTCCGGCCTCATATGTCATGGCACGAATGTACGGTGACGGGGTGATCGATCACTTCGGAATCAACTGCGCTGACTTCGACAGGTCAAAAGAGTTCTACGACAAGGTGCTCCACGTCCTGGGTTACAGCAGGCAGATGGACTTCGGCGTGGCCGTCGGCTACGGCGCCGAGGGGCATCCGCACTTCTGGATCGCTGACATGAACGCCGGCGAGGTGCCCGGGCCCAACCGGGAGATGCACGTCGCGTTCGCCGCGAAGGACCCCGAGAGCGTGCAGGCGTTCTTCCGCACCGCGCTGGCGCTGGGTGTGGAACCTCTGCACGAGCCGAGACTGTGGCCGGAGTACCACGAGAACTACTACGGGGCGTTCGTCCGCGATCCCGACGGCAACAACGTCGAGGCGGTCTTCCACGGCGGCGGCCCCAAGGGTTAGTGCGGCGGAATCGTCACCGCGCGGCGTCCCCGCGACAGCAGCGCCATGAAGACGATCCAGCACGCCACCGCCGCCACGGCGAGCCACTTCGCGAGTTCGAAGCCGACCGTCAGCAGCTCGCCGCTCCAGCCGATGGCCCTGGTCAGGACCGACTGCTCGGCGTTGTTGTCCGCCACATCGGGCATCACCGCGCCGATGACGAGCAGCAGCAGCCACAGCAGCAGTTGCACCACGATCTGAGCGGTCGTCAGCCGGCCGTGCCGGCGGGTGTGCCGCAACGCCGACCACGTCGACATCGACAGCGCGATCACGAGCAAGGGAACCACCGTGAACGCCGATATCAGTGCGATCAGACCCACCGTCCCGCCGAACACCGCGCGACCCACCCAGACCCACAGGATCATCGCGATGTTCATCGGGATCATCGCGGCCACAACGACTCTGCTCAGCGCTGCCACCGACCGATCGTAAGCGCCCCGGCGGCCCGCTTCGGGCGGCAGTTCCGACGGGCTCACGGGTACGTTGAGACCCATGGCTGACTCTGACGCGACCGCGGCCCGCGAACTGCTGCGTGACTCGTTCACCCGGCTCATCGAGCACGTCGACGCGATCGCCGACGAGCTGTCCGACGAGGTAGCGCTCTACCGGCCGGCTCCGACCGCCAACACCATCGCCTGGCTGCTGTGGCACAGCGCCCGCGTGCAGGACGCACAGCTGTGCGACGTCGCCGGGGTCGAGGAGGTGTGGACGCGCGACGGCTGGGTCGACCGGTTCGGCCTCGACCTCCCGCGCGACGACACCGGGTACGGCCACGGTGCGGACGACGTCGACAAGGTCCGGGCGTCCGCCGATCTGCTCGCCGGCTACTACCACGCTGTGCACAAGGTGACGCTCGAGTACATCGCGTCGGTGACGCCGGAGGACCTGAGCAGGATCGTCGACGAGCGGTGGGACCCACCGGTCACCGCGAGCGCGCGACTGGTCAGCATCGTCGACGACTGCGCCCAGCACCTGGGGCAGGCGGCGTACGTGCAGGGCATCGCCGGCTGAGGTGTCGATGACAAGAGCGGCCGGATGGTGGCCGCCGGTCGCGATCGCGGCGATGGTGCTGCTCGGCGTCGCCGTCGGCACCGGGACCACCGGTCTCGACGCCTGGTTCTCCGACCGCGACTTCCCGCGGTGGTGGCGGGTGGTGGTGGACTGGCGGGTGCTGCTCGCCGTGCTGGCCGCGATATTCGCCGTCGCGCTGTGGCGCGGACGGTGGCGGCTGGCGATCGCCGCAGTGGTCTGTCCGCCGCTGGGCATCGCGGTGGTCTGGACCGTCAAGCCGTTGTTCGGCCGCCTGAGCGGCGGCGCCCTGGCGTATCCCAGCGGTCACGTGACGACGCTCGTGGTGGTGTCGGGCCTGGTGGTGCTGGCTGCAGGGAGCCGGTTGTGGGTGCTGGCACTTGCCGCGCTGGCCGTGGCGGTCGGCATGCTGGCCGTCGGATCGACCTTCCACTACTTCACCGACACGGTCGGGGCGCTGCTGCTCGGCACGGCGATCGTGACGCTGGCCGGCCGCGCGCTCCGGCACCCCACTTGACAGGTGTCAACCCCACTGCGATCTGCGTCACAGCAGGCGGTTAGCATGGGGACATGACTGCTACGCCTGACGTGGACGCGGCCGAGACCGGCACCATCCGCAACCCCGCGACCGGCGCCGTCGCCGGCACCGTGCGCTGGACGGACCCCACCGACGTGCCGCGCATCGCGACCGGCCTGCGGGCCGCGCAGCGCGACTGGGAGGCCCGCGGCGCCAAAGGCCGCGCGAAGGTCCTCGCCCGCTACGCCGTGTGGCTGGGTGAGCACCGCGACGAGATCGAAGAGCTGCTGATCAAGGAGACCGGCAAGTCCGCGGTCGACGCGGCGCAGGAGGTGCCGCTGCTGATCATGATCGCCTCGTACTACATCAAGACCATGGAGAAGGCGCTGGCGCCGGAGAGCCGGCCTGCGTCGCTGCCGTTCCTGTCGATCAAGAAGGTCACGGTGCACTACCGGCCCCGTCCGGTCGTCGGCATCATCGCGCCGTGGAACTACCCGGTGGCCAACCTGCTGATGGACGGCATCGCCGCGCTGGCCGCCGGATGCGCGGTGCTGCTCAAGCCGTCGGAGCGGACACCGCTGACGGCCGAGCTGTTGCTGCGCGGCTGGCTGGACTCCGGGGCGCCCGAGGTGATGGCGATCGTGCAGGGCGCCCGCGAGGCCGTCGAGGCCGTGGTCGACAACTCCGACTACATCCAGTTCACCGGGTCCAGCGCCACCGGCGCGAAGGTGATGGAGCGCGCCGCGCGCCGGCTCACCCCGGTCAGCCTGGAGCTGGGCGGCAAGGACCCGATGATCGTGCTCGAGGACGCCGACGTCGACCTGGCCGCACACGCCGCCGTCTGGGGCGCGATGTTCAACGCCGGCCAGACATGTGTGTCGGTGGAACGGGTGTACGTCCTCGACGCGATCTACCAGCAGTTCGTCGACGCCGTCGTGCGCGCCGTCGAAGACCTCAAGATGGGCGCGGGCGACGGGTACGACGTCGGCGCCCAGATCGACCAGAGCCAGGTCGCCGTCACCGAGCGCCACGTCGAGGACGCCAAGGCCAAGGGCGCCCGCGCGCTGACGGGCGGCGAACGGCCCGCCGGTGAAGGCAGCTTCTACCCGCCGACGGTGCTCGTCGACGTCGACCACTCCATGATGTGCATGACCGAGGAGACCTTCGGCCCGACCCTGCCGATCATGAAGGTGTCCAGCGTCGAGGAGGCGGTGCGCCTCGCCAACGACAGCCCATACGGCTTGAGCGCCTCGGTGTTCTCCAAGGACGTCGAACGCGGCAAAGCCGTTGCGCTGCAACTCGATTGCGGCGCAGTCAACGTCAACGACGTGATATCCAACCTGATGTGCACCACGGCCCCGATGGGCGGATGGAAGACCTCGGGCATCGGCGCCCGGTTCGGCGGCGCCGACGGGCTGCGCAAGTTCTGCCGTCAGGAGGCCGTGGTGGCGCCGCGCACCAGCGTCGGCGCCGGCGGCAACTACTACAACCAGTCCCAGAAGGCGCTCAAGCGGATGAACACGATGATGACGAAGATGGCGCTCATCCGCCCCCGCCGCGAAGCCCGCTAGCGTCCGCGGCGGCGTCCACCGCCAGTTCACTTCGGCGTCACCTTCGCGTACCGGCGAGCCGTTACGTTCGGCGCCGTGACCCTGCTGACCGACGGCTACACCGTCCGCGACGATGACGACGACGATCCGGTGCTGCTCGTGCAGCCGAGCGGCGACCCCGTCGACACGTGGCGGGAGAACTACCCGTACGACGAGCGGATGAGCCGCGAGGAGTACGAGCAGCAGAAGCGGTTGCTGCAGATCGAACTGCTCAAGCTGCAGAAGTGGAGCCAGGCCAACGGTCTCCGGCACGTCATCGTGTTCGAGGGTCGCGACGCGGCGGGCAAGGGCGGCACCATCAAGCGCTTCATGGAGCACCTGAACCCGCGCGGCGCCCGCGTGGTGGCGCTGGAGAAGCCGACCGAACGCGAACAGACGCAGTGGTACTTCCAGCGCTACGTTCCCCATCTGCCCGCCGCCGGGGAGATGGTGCTGTTCGACCGGTCCTGGTACAACCGCGCAGGCGTCGAGCGCGTGATGGGTTACTGCTCACCCGAGCAACACGCCGAGTTCATCCGGCAGGCACCGCTTTTCGAGCAGATGCTGGTCAACGACGGCATCAGCCTGACCAAGCTGTGGTTCTCGGTCACCCAGAGCGAGCAGCTCACCCGGTTCACCATCCGGCAGGTGGACCCGGTGCGGCAGTGGAAGCTGTCCCCGACGGACCTGGCGTCGCTGGACAAGTGGGACGACTACACGCAGGCCAAAGAGGACATGTTCGCGCTGACGGACACCGAGTTCGCACCCTGGATCGTGGTCAAGAGCAACGACAAGAAGCGCGCCCGGATCAACGCCATGCGGCACGTGCTCGGTAAGTTCGACTACGACAACAAGGACCACGAGGTGGTCGGCCGCGCGGATCCGCTGATCGTGGGACGGGCGCTGACGGACTGAAACCCCGCGCGGTCCTTCACCGACGTGGGGAGGCCCGGGCGTGCGATTCGTCATGACGGTGCTGCTGTGGCTCGTCACGACGGCAGCCCTTGCGGTGGCGGTGCCGACGGCGTGGGCCCAGACGACCGTCGTCAGCGAGGACGGCTACGCCGAATTCGCCGCGTCGGCCGCCGAGGACCCGGCGCTGCAGCAGGCGGTCGCCGCCGAGTTGACCACCCAGATCCTCGACCTCGCCGGCGACAACGGTTACGGCGGGCTCAACCCCGCCCTGGTGCGCCAGGTCGCCACCTCTTACACCGGTAACGCCGGCTTCCCCGGCCAGTTCGCGCAGGCCAACCGCATCGCGCACCGTTACGTGTTCACCGACTCCGCGCAGCCCGGCGACCAGCAGAACCAATGGCTGATCGACGTCGCGCCGATGCTGTCGGACACGTCGTTCCGCGCGACGCTGGGCGACCTCAACCTCGGCGTGCCCGAGACGCTCGAGGTGCCGATCACCGTCCCGTCCGCCGAGCTGCGGCCCGGCAAGCTGCGGCCGCTGGCCACCTGGACGCCGTGGGCCGCCGTCGGCTCGGCCGTGCTGGCCGGGGTGTTCGCGCTGCTGACCCTGGCCGCCGCTCGGTCTCGCGGCAAAGCCGTTGCCGCACTGGGAGTATCGGCACTGCTGGTGGGCGCTGCGGGCTGGGCCGGGCTGGAGGTCGCCCGCGGGCGCATCGACGGCGCACTCGGCAACACCACCGGCGACATCCGCCTGATCGCCGACGCGATGGTCGGCCACGCCGAGGACAGCCTGCACCACTGGTTCAACCTGACCCTGGCCGCCGGCGGCGCGCTGGTGCTGGTCGGTGCGCTGGTGGCGATGCTCGGCGGGTTGCGCCGCGAACGGCGCTCAGGGTTCGATCACGTGTGACGGATCCGGCCTGCGCTCCGGCGGCGCCTGGCTGTAGTCGCCCCACGGGCCGTCGCGACGCTCGACCGCGGCCCGCACGCCCTCCCTGGACGCGGTGTCGATGAAGTCGAGCGCGTCCGGGGTGTTGCGCATCAGCCCGTCGAGGATGCCGCCGAGCGTCTGGGTGGACGCCAGGCCCATGTTCTCGTAGGCCTGGTTGACGATGAGCTTCTGCGCCTGCAACTGCGACAGCGGGATTCTGGCGAGCCGCCCGGCGATCTCGGCGACACGGGCCTCGAGCCGCTCGAACGGCACCGCCTCGTTGATCAGTTCCACGTCCGCGGCCTCCCGGCCGGTGAGCGGCTCTCCGGTCAGCGAATGCCACTTCACCTTCGCCAGGCTCAGCCGGTAGAGCCACATCCCGGTGAGGTACGCGCCCCACATCCGGCTGTACGGGGTGCCGATGACGGCGTCCTCGCTGGCGATGACGAGGTCGGCGCACAGCGCGTAGTCACTCGCACCGCCCACACACCAGCCGTGCACCTGGGCGATCACCGGCTTGGACGCCCGCCAGATCGCCATGAACTTCTGCGTCGGACCCGTCTCGCGGGCGCTGACCATCGCGAAGTCCTTACCCGGGTCCCACCGGCCGTCGGTGTTCATCGCCTCGCCCCACTGACCGAAGCCGCCGCCGAAGTCGTAGCCGCCGGAGAACGCCCTGCCCGCGCCGCGCAGCACGATCACCTTGACCGCCGGGTCGCGTTCGGCCAGGCCGACGGCGGCCTCGATCTCGTCGGGCATCGGCGGCACGATCGTGTTGAGCTGGTCGGGGCGGTTCAGCGTGATCGTGGCGATCGGCGCTGCGACCGTGTAGAGCAGGGTCTCGAAGTCGGGCATGGCTGCAGTTTGGCAGGGGAGCGCGCCTGACTCACCGCCAGTCGCGGAACGCGCCGAGCAGCCGGTCACGGAACGCCGGTTCGATCGCGTCGTCGCCGATCCGGCCAAGGGTGTCGACGGTGGTGCGGAACTGCTGCAGGTAGTGGTCGCAGCCGTCGCACTCGACCAGATGCACGTCGAAGCGCGCCCGGGTGTCGGGGTCCAGCGAGCCGTCGAGGTACGCGGTCACCAGTTCGACGAGTTCGTTGCAGTCCATGTCTCCGGTCATCGCTGGTCCCTACCGTCTTTGTCTTGCACGTCTTGGTCTTGCACGTCGTTGTCTTGCACGTAGTCTTCGAGCGCCTGCCGGACCGCCGCACGGCCGCGGTGCAGGAGCACCCGTTGATTGCCGGTCGTGATGCCGAGCAGTTCACTCACCTCGGCCGAGTCGAGGTCGAGCAGGTCGCGCATCGTGACCACCTGCCGCTGCCGCTCCGGCAGCTTGTCCAGTTCGCGCCGGGCGACCGCCACGAGTTCGTCGCCGAGCACCGAGCCCTCCGGGGTGTCGGGGAAGGGCGCGGGTGCGGCGTCGGCCCGCCAGTGCCCCGGCCACTCGTCACCGGCGTCGCGGAACCGTGCCGGATCGACGGTGCCCTCGGTGAACGCCATGATCTGCAGGTCGCTGTCGCGTCGCTCGCGGACCGCCCTGGACTTGGCGATGTTGATCAGCACCGTGAACAGCCAGGTGCGCACCGACGATCGCCCCTCGAATCCCGCGATGCCCTTCAGCAGGGCGATCCACGTCTCCTGCACCACGTCCTCGGCCTGCTCGTGGGTGTGCACGTAGCCGCGCGCCACCCGCAGCATCGCCGGGGTGTGCTGGTCCACCAGTAGCGCGAAGGCGGCCTCGTCGCCACCCCGAAGGGAGGCGACGAGCGCCGCTTCATCGCCGGTGGCGGTGGTCATCTCGTCGTGAGGGTAGCTCCACGGCGGTCCGTTTCGGCCGACTTCAGCGCATCGGCCAGCGTCCACACCGAGACGGCGATCAGCACAACGTCTTTGATCAGGAATCCGCCGCTGAGGGTGAGCATCGGGAAGCCGCCCTCCCCCGCCGCGAAGGCGTCGGGCAGGGTGACCAGGAAGCTGATCGTGGCGACGAACAGGCCGATGGCGATCACGCTGCCGAGGGCCGATGCGCGGGGCCACAGCGGCTTGACCGCCAGCAGCACCGCGGCGGTCACCTCGACGACGCCGAGCAGCGCCGAGAACGTCGTGACCGAGAAGATGTCGTACACCCAGCTCATCAGCGGGCTGCTGGCGACGAGCGGTTCGATGCCCTTGGCCTCGTAGGTGGTGAACTTCATCAGTCCGAGCCAGCCGATGACGAGGACGAGGCTGTAGCGGATCAACACCGCTCCGGCTCGCTCGAGTCCGGCTCCGGTGAGGAAGCTCCTGACGCTGTGGTCGTGGATGGTGGTCATGTGCGGCTCCTGACGTGAATGGCGGATCGGTTATACGACTGAGTGCCGCCTGACCCGCCATCCGTTACACCGCTACGTGCTCAACTTCCGGTGCAGGAATTCGTAGATCAACGCCGACCGGAACGCGGCCTGCGAATTGTCGGCCGCGCCGCCGTGGCCGCCCTCGATGTTCTCGTAGTACTGCACCGGCTGGCCGGCCGCCTCGAGCGCCGCGGTCATCTTGCGGGCGTGCCCGGGGTGCACCCGGTCGTCACGGGTCGACGTGGTGATCAGCACCGGCGGGTACCGTCGGTCGGCCGAGATGTTTTGGTAGGGCGAGTATTCCGAGATGAACGCCCAGTCTTCGGCGTTGTCCGGGTCGCCGTACTCGGCCATCCAGGAAGCGCCCGCCAGCAGCAGGTGGAACCGCTTCATGTCGAGCAGTGGCACGCTGCAGACCAGGGCGCCGAACAACTCCGGGTACTTCGTCAGCATCACGCCCATCAGCAGGCCGCCGTTGCTGCCGCCCTGGGCGCCCAGTTGCTCGACCGTCGTCACGCCGCGGGCCACCAGGTCGGCCGCCACCGCCGCGAAGTCCTCGTACACGAGGTGGCGTCCCTCGCGCATCGCCTGCGTGTGCCAGCCCGGGCCGTACTCGCCGCCGCCGCGGATGTTGGCCAGCACGTAGGTGGCCCCGCGGGACAGCCACAGCCGGCCGAGCACCCCGTCGTAGCCCGGTGTGCGGGACACCTCGAAGCCGCCGTACCCGCCGAGCAGCACCGGTCCCGGCGCCTGGCTGTGCCGGTGCCCGACGACGAAGTAGGGCACCCGGGTGCCGTCCGCCGAGGTGGCGAAGTGCTGGCTGACCTCGAGGTCGGCGGCGTCGAAGAACGACGGCGCCCGCTTGATCTCGGTCGGCGCTCCGCCCGCGGTGCCGTGCAACAGCCGCGACGGCGTGTCGAATCCGCTGGAGTCCAGGAAGATCTCGTCACCGTCGCGGTCGGCCGCCACCACCACGGTGTTGGTGTTCTCCGGGATCCCCGGCACCGGTTCGGCGGCCCAGGTGCCCGGCGTCACCACCTGCACCCGGCTCGCCACGTCGGCCAGCGTCACGAGCAGCAACCGGTCCCGGGTCCACGTGTAGTGGTGCAGGCAGGTGTGCTCGTCCGGTTCGAACACCACCTGCAGTTGTGCTGTGCCACCCAGGAATTGCTCGTAGTCGGCGGCCAGCAACGAGCCGGCGCGGTACTCGGCGCCGCCGGTGTTCCAGTCGGTCCGCAGCTCGATGAGCAGCCATTCGCGGTGCGCCGAGACCGTGGCGTCGGTGGGTGCGTCGAGCCGGATCAGCTCGTCGCCGCGCATTTCGTGGACCTCGTCGTTGTAGAAGTCGACCGCCCGGCGCAGCATGGTGCGCTCGAATCCCGGTGTGCGATCGGTGTATGCGGCCACCACGACGTCGCTGGGCTCGCCGCTGAACAGCGTCTCGGCGTCGGCCAACGGCTGCCCGCGGCGCCACCGTTTCACCAGCCTCGGGTAACCCGAGTCGGTCAGCGAACCGTCGCCGAAGTCGGTGCCGACCAGCACGGTGTCCTGGTCGACCCAGTCGATCTGGGTCTTCGCCTCCGGCAGCTCGAATCCGCCGTCGACGAACTGCCTTGTCCGCATGTCGAACTCGCGGACGATAGCGGCATCCGACCCACCTCGGGAGAGGCTCACCAGGGCCAGGGTGCGCTCGGGTTCGATGACGTCGGCGCCCGCCCACACCCAGTTCTCGTCGTCGGCGCGCGCCAGCTCGTCGACGTCGATGACGACGTCCCAGTCGGGGTTCTCGCCGCGGTAGCTGTCCAGGGTGGTGCGCCGCCACAGCCCGCGCGGGTTGGCCGCGTCGCGCCAGAAGTTGTACAGGTACTCACCGCGGCGCCGCACGTAAGGGATGCGGGCATCGGTGTCGAGCACCTCGAGCGCCTCGGCCCGCATCTGTTCGAAGCGGTCCCCGGCCAGGCCGGCGAGAGTGGGCTCGTTGTGCGCCCGCACCCAGTTCAACGCGTCGTCGCCGGTGATGTCCTCGAGCCACAGATGGGGATCGGCTGTCGTGGTCTCGTCGCGCGAGCGGTCTTCAGGAGCCATGGAATTCATTGTGGCGGCGAGCGTACTGTGACCTCAGTTACACCGCTGATCGAGGGAGGCACCCATGACCACCTACGCCCGCCCAGGCACCGCCGACGCGCTGATGTCGTTCGAGTCGCGATACGCCAACTTCATCGGCGGCGAGTGGGTGGCGCCGGCCGGCGGGGAGTACTTCGAGAACCCGACGCCCGTCACCGGGCAGGGGTTCTGCGAGATCCCGCGCTCCACCGAGGCCGACATCGAGAAGGCCCTCGACGCCGCGCACGCCGCCGCGCCGGCCTGGGGCAAGACGTCGCCCGCCGAGCGCGCGGTGATCCTGAACAAGATCGCCGACCGCATCGAGGCGAACCTGGAGTCGCTGGCGCTGGCCGAGTCGTGGGACAACGGCAAGCCGATCCGCGAGACGCTCAACGCCGACATCCCGCTCGCCGTCGACCACTTCCGCTACTTCGCCGGCGCGATCCGTGCCCAGGAGGGGTCGCTGTCCCAGATCGACGACGACACCGTCGCCTACCACTTTCACGAACCGCTCGGCGTCGTCGGCCAGATCATCCCGTGGAACTTCCCGATCCTGATGGCCACCTGGAAGCTGGCGCCCGCCCTGGCCGCGGGCAACGCCGTCGTGCTCAAGCCCGCCGAGCAGACCCCGGCGTCGATCCTCTACCTGATGTCGCTGATCGGCGACCTGCTGCCCGCGGGCGTGCTCAACGTCGTCAACGGTTTCGGCTTCGAGGCGGGCAAGCCGCTGGCGTCGTCGAACAGGATCGCCAAGATCGCCTTCACCGGCGAGACCACCACCGGGCGGCTGATCATGCAGTACGCGTCGCAGAACCTCATCCCGGTGACGCTGGAGCTGGGCGGCAAGAGCCCGAACATCTTCTTCTCCGACGTGATGGCCGCCGCCGACGACTACCAGGACAAGGCGCTCGAGGGCTTCACGATGTTCGCGCTCAACCAGGGCGAGGTGTGCACCTGCCCGTCGCGCAGCCTGGTGCAGGCCGACATCTACGACGAGTTCCTCGAGCTGGCCGCGATCCGGACCAAGGCCGTCCGCCAGGGCGACCCGCTGGACACCGAGACGATGATCGGCAGCCAGGCCTCCAACGATCAGCTGGAGAAGATCCTGTCCTACATCGAGATCGGCCGCTCCGAAGGCGCCCGGGTGGTCACCGGCGGCGAGCGCGCCGACCTCGGCGGCGACCTCAACGGCGGCTACTATGTGCAGCCCACGATCTTCGCCGGCGACAACGCCATGCGGATCTTCCAGGAGGAGATCTTCGGCCCCGTGGTGGCGGTGACGTCGTTCGACGGCTACGACGACGCCATCCGCATCGCCAACGACACCCTCTACGGCCTGGGCGCGGGAGTGTGGAGCCGCGACGGCAACACCGCCTACCGCGCCGGGCGCGACATCAAGGCCGGCCGGGTGTGGACGAACTGCTATCACGTCTATCCCGCGCACGCGGCGTTCGGCGGCTACAAGCAGTCCGGCATCGGCCGGGAGAACCACAAGATGATGCTCGACCACTACCAGCAGACCAAGAACCTTCTGGTGTCCTACAGCGACAAGGCCCAGGGGTTCTTCTGACGAGCGTCCGCCCGCACAGGGCGCTCATCACACGTGCCGCCGCCGACCTGCTCGAGACGCTGCAGGCCCGCCACGGCGCGCTGATGTTCCACCAGTCCGGCGGCTGCTGCGACGGCTCCTCGCCGATGTGCTACCCCGACGGCGACTTCATCGTCGGCGACCGCGACGTCCTGCTCGCCGTGCTCGACGTCGGTGAGGCGGGGGTTCCGGTCTGGATCTCGGGGCCGCAGTTCGACACGTGGAAGCACACCCAGCTGGTGATCGACGTGGTGCCGGGCCGCGGCGGCGGCTTCAGCCTCGAGGCGCCGGAGGGCAAGCGGTTCCTCAGCCGGGGCAGGGCCTTCACCGACGAGGAGAACGCCGCGCTCGCCGCGGATCCGCCGCTCACCGGCGCCCGCTACGAGGCGGGGGAACGCCCGCAGCCGCACGGCACCCACGTCGTGGCCGAGACCGGCCGTGTCGAATCGGATGCATGTCCGTTACCTGGGCGCGCCGCGCCGGTTGAGGGCTGACACGGTTCTCGGCCCTTATCGTTTTCAATCGTGATCCCGCTTCCCAGGGCCTGGCTGTTGACCGGCGCGATGCTGGTCGGCGCCGCGGTGGGGCTGCTCGCCGGCGTGACGACGATCCTGCTCGTCGACACCAGCGTTCGGCCCGACGTGGTGATCGGCCTGGTGGTCGGCGTACCGGGAACGATCGGCATGCTGGCCATCCTGCTGTCGGCCCAGCGCTGGGTGACGACGCTGGGCGCGTTCGTCGTCGCGATCGCGCCCGGGTGGTTCGGAGTCCTGACATTGACCCAGGTGGTGAGCGGTGCCTGAGAAGACAGAAGAGAAGACCAGCGACAACACCTCGCCGTACCTGCCGACCTTCGACACCGGCAGCTTCGAGGCACTGCGCGACCCGGTCAAGCCCCGTGCCGCCGAACCCGAACCGGTGCTCGCGCCCTCACCCGACTACGCACCGCCCGTCGCGTTCGAGGACGTGCCGTCCGAGCCGATGCCCGAACAGGTGGCCGCTGCCCAGCCGCTCGTCGTGCCGGGGTCCTACCAGTTCGTCAAGCGGTGGATGTTCGCGCTCGTCGTGGCGGGAGTATGGGTGGTCGCGGCCGGGATCGGCGCAGGCCTGTACCAGTGGTGGTACACCGACCCCGACCTGACCAAGCGGTGGCCGGTCTTCGCGGTGCTGGTGTACCTGGTGGCGTGCACGGTGGCGGCGCTGCTGGCGGCGATGGTCGCGCACCGGCCGAAGGTGTCGGCGATGGCGATCGGGCTGATATCGGCGCCGCTGGCGTCGACGGCCGCCGCGGCCGTGCTCTACGGCGCCTACGTGTTCGGCTGGATCGCCCGGTAGCGCGCGCCCTCGGGCCCACTAGGCTGGTGGGCGTGACCCACTATGACGTCGTCGTCCTCGGAGCCGGTCCCGGCGGGTACGTCGCGGCCATCCGCGCCGCCCAACTCGGGCTGAACACCGCCGTTGTCGAACCCAAATACTGGGGCGGGGTGTGCCTCAACGTCGGCTGCATCCCGTCGAAAGCGTTGCTGCGCAACGCCGAACTGTCCCACATCTTCACCAAGGAAGCCAAGACCTTCGGCATCAGCGGGGAGGCGACGTTCGATTACGGCGTCGCCTACGACCGCAGCCGCAAGGTCGCCGACGGCCGCGTCACCGGTGTGCACTTCCTGATGAAGAAGAACAAGATCACCGAGATCCAGGGCTACGGGAAGTTCAAGGACGACCACACGCTGTCGGTCGACCTCAACGACGGCGGCACCGAAGAGGTCACGTTCGACAACGTCATCATCGCCACCGGCGCGCACACCAAGCTGGTGCCCGGCACGAAGCTGTCGGAGAACGTCGTCACCTACGAAGAGCAGATCATGGAGCGTGAGCTGCCGAAGTCGATCGTCATCGCAGGCGCGGGGGCGATCGGCATGGAGTTCGCCTACGTGATGAAGAACTACGGCACCGACGTCACCATCGTCGAGTTCCTGCCGCGGGCGCTGCCCAACGAGGACGCCGACGTCTCCAAGGAGATCGAGAAGCAGTTCAAGAAGCTCGGCGTCAAGATCCTCACCGGCACCAAGGTCGAGTCGATCGACGACGACGGCAAAGAGGTCACCGTCACCGTCAGCAAGGACGGCAAGTCGCAGGAGATCAAGGCCGAGAAGGTGCTGCAGGCCATCGGATTCGTCCCGAACGTCGAGGGCTACGACCTCGATAAGGCCGGGGTGGAACTCACCGAGCGCGGCGGCATCGGCATCGACGACTACATGCGCACCAACAAGCCGCACGTCTACGCGATCGGCGACGTGACGGGCAAGCTGCAGCTGGCCCACGTCGCCGAGGCGATGGGCGTGGTCGCGGCCGAGACCATCGCCGGCGCGGAGACGCTGCCGCTGGGCGACTACCGGATGATGCCGCGCGCCACGTTCTGTCAGCCGCAGGTGGCCAGCTTCGGGCTCACCGAGGAGCAGGCCCGCGACGAGGGCTACGACGTCGTCGTCGCGAAGTTCCCGTTCACCGCGAACGCCAAGGCGCACGGCATGGGCGACCCGAGCGGCTTCGTCAAGCTGATCGCGGACGCGAAATACGGCGAGCTGATCGGCGGGCACCTCATCGGCCACGACGTGTCCGAACTGCTGCCCGAGCTCACGCTGGCGCAGAAGTGGGACCTGACGGCCACCGAGCTCGCCCGCAACGTGCACACCCACCCGACGATGTCGGAGGCGCTGCAGGAGTGCTTCCACGGCCTCACCGGCCACATGATCAACTTTTGAGAAACGAGCTCGTCGCCGGCATCGGCGGATTGGTGATCGGGCACGTCCTGTGGCTGATCGGCATCTCGCTGGCCACCGGCACCCCCGACATCAGCTTCTGGGTGCTGCTGGTGGCGGCGGTCTCACTGCTGCTCGGCGTCGCGGCGGGGGTGCTGGGATGGCGCCACTACCAGCGCAAGTCGCACGTGTGGGCGGCATTCCTGTGGTGCCTGCCCGCGGCGCCCGTGCTGTTCTCGATCATCGTGCTCGGCGTGACCTACCTGTAGTCAGTCCGGGAAGTCGAGCGGCACCTGCAACGTGCTGATGGTCGCCGCCAGGCCGTCGTATTGCGCTGCGAGCATGCAGAATTCGATCAGCTGCTGCTCGGTCAGGTGCTTCGCCAGCGCCTTCCACGTCTCCGGGGAGACGCCGCGGGTGACGACGAACTCGTCGGTGGCGGTGATCAGCACCCGTTGCCGGTCGGTGAGGCCGTCGGCGTCCGGGCCTGCGAAGATCCGGGCCTGCGTCTCGGCGTCCACCCCACGGCTACGGGCCAGCCTGCGGTGCTGCTGCAGCTCGTACTCGCAGTCGCGCAGGTGGCCGACCCGCAGGATCACCGTCTCGGCGTCCCGGCGGGTGAGCTTGCCGAGGGGGCCGAGCAGGACGCCGCTGTAGGGCAGCCATGCCAGGAACAGCAGCCGGTGCCGGCCCAGGACGTTGAAGAGGCTGAATCGCGGGGCACGGATCGAGCGGGCGCCCGCCTTGGCGATGGCCCAGTTGAGCGGACCCAGTTCGCGGAATCCGCCGGGCTCGATGCGCGCAGGCTCTACTGAACTCACCCCATCGAGTCTGGCACAGGTGGGCCCCGAAAGGCCCGGGCACCGGTGACGGATCAGGTCTGCTTGACCAGATACGGCGACACGGTCGAGCGGTGCTCATCGAGGTCCAGCGCCCGGCCGAGGGCGGGGAAGGCGCGCTGCGGGCAGTTGTCCCGTTCGCACACCCGGCATCCCGCACCGATCGGGGTCGCCACCGAGGCATCGCCGGACAGGTCGAGCCCCTCGGAGTAGACGAGCCGGTGGGCGTGCCTCAGCTCGCATCCCAGCCCGATGGCGAACGTCTTGCCGGGCTGCCCGTAGCGCGCCGCGCGCCGTTCCACCGTGCGGGCCACCCACATGTAGTCCCGCCCGTCGGGCATCTGTGCGATCTGCACCAGGATCTTGCCCGGGTTGGCGAACGTCTCGTAGACGTTCCACAGCGGGCAGGTGCCGCCGCTGGAGGAGAAGTGGAATCCGGTGGCGGACTGGCGTTTCGACATGTTGCCTGCCCTGTCCACCCGAACGAACGACAGCGGGACGCCGCGCATCGACGGCCGCTGCAGCGTCGACAGCCGATGCGCGATGGTCTCGTAGCTGACCGCGTAGAAGGCCGACAGCCGTTCGACGTCGTAGCGGAAGTTCTCCGCCACGTGGTGAAATTGCTGATACGGCAACACCGTCGCCGCGGCGAAGTAGTTGGCGAGCCCGAGGCGGGCCAGCGTGCGGGACTCGTCGCTGGTGAACGTGCCCTCCTCGACGAGCCTGTCGATGAGATCGCCGAACTCCAGGAAGCCGAGTTCGGCGGCCAGCTTGAACACCACCTGACCCGACGAGAGGTGCCCGCCGATCTCCAGGGTCTTCGTCGCGGGATCGAAGCGGTGCATGACGTTCTCACCGAGGTCGTTGCGCCGGACGATGCGGACCCCGTGCACCGCGGTCAGGCGGTCGGACAGCTCGCGGGCCAGTTCCGCGCGGTGCATGCGCAGCCGGATGGTGAGGTCCTCGGCGGCGGTGTCCAGCTCGTGCAGGTAGTTCTGCCGGTCGTAGAAGTAGTCGCGCACCTCTTCGTGCGGCATCGTGATCGAGCCCGAACCGCTGCCGTCTGCGAACCGCTCCTCCGTCACCGCGGCGAGCTGCGCCGTCGTGAGCCGGTAGCGCCGGTGCAGGTTCACCATGGCGCGGGCGAGCGTGGGATGCGCGGCGACGACGTCGGCGATCTCCGCGACGTCGACCTCGACGCCGAGGTCGCGGTCCATCGTCAGCTCTCGCAGTTCGGCGACGAGCCGGGTGTCGTCCTGCGAGGCGAAGAAGGTCGCGTCGACGCCGAAGACCTCGGTGATCCGCAGCAGCACGGCGACGGTCAGCGGGCGGACGTCGTGCTCGATCTGGTTCAGGTAACTCGGCGAGATGTCGAGCTTCTGCGCAAGGGCGGCCTGGCTGTAGCCCCGTTCGCTGCGCAGCTGCCGCACGCGCGAGCCGACGAAGGTCTTGGCCATCTGACCAGCGTAACAACGTGCGAAGAAGCGCTTCGCAGCGTTCGCACGGGCAGCCGCTGTGGCAGGATCGGGGCGCCTGGCATGATTCGGTTGGGCAACGATCTGGGAGGACGAACGTGAGCGGCACGCAGGCAGCTGCCGGCGCCGGCTTGGCAAAGACGATGATGCCGGTGCCCGACCCGCATCCCGACGTGTTCGACACCGGATGGCCCCTGCGCGTCGCCGACGTCGACCGCGCCGGCCGCCTGAAATTCGACGCCGCGACGCGTCACATCCAGGACATCGGCTCCGACCACCTCCGCGAACTGGGCTTCGAGGAGACCCATCCGCTGTGGATCGTGCGCCGCACCATGATCGACCTGATCCGGCCCATCGAGTTCCAGGACATGATGCGGTTGCGCCGCTGGTGTTCGGGCACGTCGAACCGGTGGTGCGAGATGCGGGTGCGCATCGACGGCCGCAAGGGCGGGCTGATGGAGTCCGAGGCGTTCTGGATCAACATCAATCGCGAGACCCAGGGTCCGGCGCGCATCTCCGACGACTTCATCGCGGGGCTGCAGCGAACCACCGATGTGAACCGGCTGCGCTGGAAGGCCTACCTCAGCGCGGGTGCCCGTGAGGACGCCGCCGATATCCGCGAGTACCCGGTGCGCGTCTCGGACATCGACATCTTCGACCACATGAACAACTCGGTGTACTGGTCGGTGGTCGAGGACTACCTGGGCAGCCACCCCGAACTGCTGCAGAAGCCGCTGCGCGCCACCATCGAGCACGACCTGCCGGTGGCCCTCGGCGACAAACTGGAGATCATCTCGCACGTGCACCCGCCCGGTTCGACCGACAAGTTCGGCGCCGAGCTGACGGATCGCACTGTTACAACGCTCACATATGCGGTCGGCGACGAGACGAAAGCCGTCGCATCACTCTTCACGCTCTGATCATCACGGTTTAACAGTACGGGCGTACTGACCAGCGAAAACGGGTTACCGATCAGTAGCTTCTGAACCGGTACAGCTGCCGAACCTCTTCGCAATCTTCACAAGTTAGCCGGGGGTGTTGGCGAAACTTGGCAAGCGAAACGGGTGGACCTGCAGTTATACCTTGGGGCATCCTCGTAGGAGCACAGCCGCGAAGTCGTTCGAGTGTTAGCAAGCCGGGAAAGTCGGCCACACCGCAGCGATTCAGTACTCACGAAGGAGCAGTCGATGTCGACCGTTGGCACCCCGAAATCGCCCGAACAGATCAAGCAGGACTGGGACACCAACCCCCGGTGGAAGGGCATCACCCGCGAGTACAGCGCCGAGGACGTCGTCGCGCTGCAGGGCAGTGTCGTCGAGGAGAACACCCTCGCCCGCCGCGGCGCCGAGGTGCTGTGGAGCCAGCTGCACGACCTCGAGTACGTCAACGCCCTCGGCGCCCTGACCGGCAACATGGCCGTCCAGCAGGTTCGCGCCGGGCTGAAGGCCATCTACCTCTCGGGGTGGCAGGTCGCCGGTGACGCCAACCTGTCCGGCCACACCTACCCCGACCAGAGCCTCTACCCGGCCAACTCGGTGCCGCAGGTGGTCCGCCGCATCAACAATGCGCTGATGCGCGCCGACCAGATCGCCAAGGTCGAGGGCGACACCTCGATCGAGAACTGGCTGGCCCCGATCGTCGCCGACGGCGAGGCCGGCTTCGGTGGCGCGCTGAACGTCTACGAGCTGCAGAAGGCCATGATCGCCGCCGGTGTCGCCGGTTCACACTGGGAGGACCAGCTGGCGTCGGAGAAGAAGTGCGGCCACCTCGGTGGCAAGGTGCTGATCCCCACCCAGCAGCACATCCGCACCCTGACGTCGGCCCGCCTGGCCGCCGACGTGGCCGACGTGCCGACCCTGGTCATCGCCCGCACCGACGCCGAGGCGGCCACGCTGATCACCTCCGACGTCGACGAGCGCGATCAGCCGTTCATCACCGGTGAGCGGACCAAGGAAGGCTTCTACCGGGTCAAGAACGGCCTGGAGCCCTGTATCGCCCGCGCCAAGGCCTACGCCCCGTACTCCGACCTGATCTGGATGGAGACCGGCACGCCGGACCTCGAGCTGGCCCGCAAGTTCGCCGAGGGCGTCAAGTCGGAGTTCCCCGACCAGATGCTGTCGTACAACTGCTCGCCGTCGTTCAACTGGAAGAAGCACCTGGACGACTCGACCATCGCGAAGTTCCAGAAGGAGCTCGGCGCGATGGGCTTCAAGTTCCAGTTCATCACCCTCGCGGGCTTCCACGCCCTGAACTACTCGATGTTCGATCTGGCCTACGGCTACGCCCGCAACCAGATGAGCGCGTACGTCGAGCTGCAGGAGCGCGAGTTCGCCGCCGAGGAGCGGGGCTACACCGCGACGAAGCACCAGCGCGAGGTCGGCGCCGGCTACTTCGACCGGATCGCCACCACCGTGGACCCGACCAGCTCGACCACGGCGCTGACCGGCTCGACCGAAGAGGGCCAGTTCCACTAGAAGTCAGTTGATAGCGTCAGGCCCCGTCCGTGTTCTCGGGCGGGGCCTGTCGCTGTATCGGAGGAGATCAATGAGCATCGAGCGGGTAGGCGTCGTCGGCGCCGGACAGATGGGCGCAGGCATTGCCGAGGTGTCGTTGCGCGCGGGTGCCGACGTCCGCATCTACGAGCCCACCGAGGCGCTTGCCGAGGCGGGCCGCGGCCGCATCGTCTCGTCGCTGGAGCGCGGTGTCAGCAAGGGCAAACTGACCGAGGCCGAACGCGACGAGGCGCTCGCGAGGTTGAGCGTCGCCACCGACATCGCCGAGCTGGCGGACCGCCAGCTGGTGGTCGAGGCGATCGTCGAGGATGCGGCCGTCAAGGCGAAGGTCTTCGCGCAGCTCGACGAGGCCATCACCGATCCCGATGCCGTGCTGGCGTCGAACACGTCGAGCATCCCGATCATGAAGATCGCCGCGGCCACCAAGAATCCCAGCCGCGTGCTGGGCCTGCACTTCTTCAACCCGGTGCCGGTGCTGCCGCTGGTCGAACTGGTGCCGACGCTGGTCACGACCGACGAGGCGCTGGCGCGCGTCGAGCGGTTCGCGGGTGAGACGCTCGGCAAGAAGGTGGTGCGCTGCACGGACCGGTCGGGCTTCGTCGTCAACGCGCTGCTGGTGCCCTACCTGCTGTCGGCGATCCGGATGGCCGAGGCCGGCGTCGCCACCGTCGAGGACATCGACACCGCCGTCGTCGCCGGGCTGTCGCACCCGATGGGCCCGCTGAAGCTGTCGGACCTGGTCGGGCTGGACACGCTGAAGCTGATCGCGGATTCGATGTTCGAGGAGTTCAAGGAGCCGCTCTACGGGCCGCCGCCGCTGCTGCAGCGGATGGTCGAGGCGGGCCAGCTGGGCAAGAAGTCGGGCAAGGGCTTCTACACGTACTGATTTCTGGCGCGAGTGCACGGTTGTTGTACGCAAACGCCGAGTGACCCCGTCAACAAGCGTGCTCTCGCGTGCGCAACGCTGCGCGGACTCGTTGCACCACGCTCGCGGGTCGCTGGTTGAGCTGTCGAGCACTGACCCGGACGATCAGCCAGCCGCGCGAGGCGAGGAACTCCAGGCGCTCGATGTCGCGAGCGTGCTCGTCGGGATCGGTCCAATGCTGCTTGCCGTCATACTCGGCGCCCACCTTCGCCGCCAGCCAGCCCATGTCTATACGCCTGCTGCCCTCCCTCATCTGGGTCGCAGGGCGGGGGATGCCGGAACGAACGAGCAGGAGTCGTAGGCGGGTCTCCTGCGGGGACTCGGCGCCACCGTCGGCCACGTCGAGCACCTCACGAAGGCGTCGTGCCCCCCGCGCTCCCGGGTACCTGCGCGCGACGGCGGTGACGTCCGCGACGGTGGCGCCAGAGGCGTTGAGCAGTGCGTCCACCCGGATGACGCCCTGCTCGTGGGGGAGGCGTCTGGCGAGGTCGTACGCGGTGCGTGCCGGCGTCGTGCACCGCATGCCGTACCGGAGGCACACCTCATCGTCGCGGATCACGTCCGAGTGCACGAGAATTCCATGCGCGCCGGGCCGTCTGGAGTGGGCCAGCTCCACGGGTGCGTCCGCGTCGATCCAGCGACTGCCGAGGGCAGCGGCCGCCGAGTGGCCGACGAGCGTTGCCTTCCGCCCGGACCACAGCCAGGCGGCACGGGCACGGTCCAGCGCGCTCAGTTCCGTGTCGGCACGCACATAGACGTTGCGATGTACCTTCCGGTAGCTGCGCATGAGATCGCGACGGGTCAGATCACCGTCGGCCAGCGCCTCGGTCGCGACGATGAGACGAGGATGCATACCTTCATCGTCTGGCCCGTCGCCCACCACTCCGCGCGGCAATCGTGGCGGCTGTGGATAACCGGAAGCGAGTGCACGGTTGTTGTACGCAAACGCCGAGTGAGGGTGCGAACAAGCGTGCACTCGCGAAGAGCGCGGTCGCTCTAGACCTCTGCGAGGCGGCGCTTCTCCGCCTCGACGTCGAAATCCGCAGGGGGCCACGACAAGTCCAGACCCTCGAGCGCCTCGATGAGCAGCTCGGTGACCGCGAGGCGGCTGTACCACTTGTGGTCGGAGGGCACGATGTGCCACGGCGCGATGTCGGTCGACGTGCGGTCGAGCATCGCCTGGTAGGCCTCCACGTACTTCGGCCACAGCAGGCGTTCGTCGATGTCGGCGGGGTTGTACTTCCAATACTTGTCCGGCCGCGCGAGACGCTTCTCCAGTCTCTTCTTCTGCTCGTCGAGTGAGACGAACATCGCGACCTTCACCAAAGTCACTCCGCCGTCGACGAGTTCGCGTTCGAAGGCGTTGATCTCGTCGTAGCGGGTGGCCCACACGTTCGGCGGGACGAGGTCGTGCACCCGCACGATCAGCACGTCCTCGTAGTGCGACCGGTCGAACACGCCGATGTGCCCCGCGGGCGGCAGCGCCTTCCGGATGCGCCACAGGTAGTGGTGGGCCAGCTCCTCCTCGGTCGGCTTGCCGAAGCTGGTGTACCGCACGCCCTGCGGATTCGCAGCGCCCACAACGTGTTTGACGATCCCGCCCTTGCCCGCAGTGTCCATGCCCTGCAGCACAAGCAACACCGAGCGGTTGTCGCCCCCGCCCCTGCTGCCGGCGTAGAACCTCTCCTGGAGGTCGGCCAGCAGCTCGTTGCGTTCCCACTGCAGGGCTTTCGCATCGCTCTTCGACCCGCCGAAGCCCGGCGTCGCGTCGGTGTCGATGTCGATGACCTTGGAGCCGTTACGGAATGCCAGCATTTCTGCCGGTTCGTGGGTCCACTCGTCTGGCAGCTCGGCTTCGGCGGTCATCGGCTGGTGGGCAGGATCGGCGACGGGTGTGCCTGGCTGCGGAACACCTCGAGTGAGCCGCCGACCTCGACGATTCCGCAGAGCGCGTTCCAGGAGAGCATGGTCAGGTAGTCGATGAGTTCGTCGGACGTCATCCGCGGGTGCGACATCCACGAGTGCGTGGCCAGCTGGACGCCGCCGACGGTGTGGAACGCCCACGGCTCGACACCGCTGGTGTCCATCCCGACCTCGGCCATCCGGCGGCGCAGCATCACCGCGAGCATCCGGGCGATGATCTGCTCGGAGTTCGCGACCGCCTGGTTTTTGCTGGCCGAGTTGTTGGCCATCACGAACCGGTACGGCTCCGGCTCGTTGGCCACCGTCTCGACGTACACCCGGATGATCTCCCTGGTGAGGTCGAAGCCGTCCATGTTCGACGTCAGCGCGGCCGCCATGTTCGGGATCAGCGTGGTCTGGGCGAATCGCATCATCACCGCGGTGGTGAGGTCGTTCTTGTCGACGAAGTAGCGGTACAGCACCGTCTTGGACACCCCGATCTCAGCGGCGATCTCGTCCATGCTGACGTTGCTTCCACGTCGGCGGATCGCCTCGAGGGTGCCGTCCACGAGTTCGTTGCGCCGGTCGACCTTGTGCTGATGCCAGCGCCGTTTGCGTCCATCGGTCTTGACCGCCACCGGCGGGGTCTGCTGTGCCACTATCCCCGTAGTCCATTCCGTAGTCCCTCTCGATACTACGACCCGCCGTCGGGGATCGGCGCGGTCAGACGGGTACATAGCGGCATGGCCCATGATGGATTGGTGGCACACAGAGCAGACGTCGAACCGGCACCGGTGGCACAGAAGGCGAGTTTCGCCGAGGCGCTCGCCGGCGCGGACTCCGCCGCCGACGCCGAGCGGCGCCGCGCGCTGCGCCGGATGAAGGCGGTCGCGCTCGGATTCCTGCTCGGGGCGACGGTCGTGTTCCTGGTGTGCACGTGGGCGCAGTCGCAGGGTGCGCCGGGGTGGGTGGGCTATGTGCGGGCCGCCGCGGAGGCCGGCATGGTCGGCGCGCTGGCCGACTGGTTTGCCGTCACCGCCCTGTTCAAGCACCCGCTGGGCATCCCGATCCCGCACACCGCGATCATCAAGCGCAAGAAGGACCAGCTCGGCGAGGGCCTCGGCATGTTCGTCCGGGAGAACTTCCTGTCGCCGGAGAACGTCGAGACCAAGCTGCGCTCCGCCGACGTGGCCAGCCGCACCGGCAAGTGGCTCGCTGAACCCGTCAACGCCGCCCGCGTCGCTGCGGAGGTGTCGACGGTGCTGCGGGTGCTGGTGGAGATGCTGCGCGACGAGGACGTCCAGCAGGTGCTGGACAAGATGATCGTCAAGCGCGTCGCCGAGCCGCAGTGGGGGCCGCCGGTGGGCCGGGTGCTCAACGAGCTGCTCGTGGCGGGGCGGCAGGAGGCGCTGATCCAGCTGCTGGCCGACCGGGCGTTCCAGTGGTCGCTCAACGCGGGCGAGATCATCGAGCGCGTCATCGAGCGGGACTCGCCGCAGTGGTCACCGCGCTGGGTCGACCACCTGGTGGGCGACCGGATCCACCGCGAGCTGATGGACTTCACCGACAAGGTCCGCCGCAATCCCGACCACGAGCTGCGGCGCTCGGCGACCAAGTTCCTGTTCGAGTTCGCGAACGACCTGCAGCACGACGAGGCGACGATCCAGCGCGCGGAGAACGTCAAAGAACAGATCATGGCCCGCGACGAGGTGACCAGGGCGGCCGAGACCGCGTGGACGGCGGCCAAGCGGATCATCCTCGAGTCGGTGGACGACCCGTCGTCGACGTTGCGGGGCCGCATCGCGGACTCGGTGATCCGCATCGGGGAGTCGTTGCGCGACGACGCCGATCTGCGCCGCAAGGTCGACAACTGGATCGTGCGGGGCGCTCAGCACCTGGTGGCCGAATACGGGGCGGAGATCACCACGATCATCACCGACACCATCGAGCGGTGGGACGCCGAGGAGGCCAGCGATCGGATCGAACTGCACGTCGGCCGCGACCTGCAATTCATCCGTATCAACGGCACGGTGGTGGGCTCGCTGGCGGGCCTCGTCATCTACTCGATAGCCCAGCTACTCTTCTGACCTGCGCTAGCTAGTGCTTGCAAAAGTTAGCACTCCGTCGTACGGTTGATTCCGACACCAATCGGATACCCGACGCACGGAGGGGGCTGAGACCATGCAGCAGGATGAAAATCTTGCCGCGGTCGTGACCACCGCCGCGCAGGACATCGGCAGCTTCATCCGGAGTCAGCGCGAAGCGGCCCAGGTATCGGTGCGGCAACTGGCCGAGAAGGCCGGCGTCAGCAATCCCTATCTCAGTCAGATCGAGCGGGGACTGCGCAAACCGTCCGCCGACGTGCTCAACCAGATCGCGAAGGCGTTGCGGGTGTCAGCCGAAGTGCTCTACGTCCGGGCCGGGATCCTCGAGCCGAGCGCGACCAGCGATGTACGCGACGCCATCGTCAACGACGCGGCGATCAACGAGCGGCAGAAGCGGGTCCTGCTCGACATCTACTCCTCGTTCGTTCAGCAGAACGAGGCTGCGGAGCTCCCGGCGGAAGGGGAGCCGACGACTGACTAGAACAGATCCACCCCTGAGAACCGCACATCTGAATGAAGACAGATCCTGAAAGGAAGTACGACATGGCCGAGAAGACTCAGCAGCAGAACCTGGACATCGAAGACCTGAAGGCGCCGCTGCTCGCGGCCGTGGGTGCCGCCGACCTGGCGCTCGCCACCGTCAACGAGATCGTGGCCAGCCTTCGTGACCGTGCAGGCGACGCCCGCACCGACGCGAACGCCCGTCTCGACGAGCGTCGCGCCCGGCTGAACAAGCTGCAGGAAGAGATCCCCGCACAGGTCGGTGAGCTGCGCGAGCGGCTCACCACCGATGAGCTGCGCAAGGCGGCCGAGGGGTACGCCGACGCCGCGCAGACCACCTACGTGAAGCTCGTCGAGCGTGGCGAGGCCGCACTCGAGCGGCTCCGCAGCCAGCCGGCCCTCGAGGACGCCGCCAACCGCGTCGAGGGGATCACCGACCAGGCCGTCGAGCTGACCCAGGAGGCGCTCGGCAACGTGGCCACGCAGACCCGCGCCGTCGGTGAGCGGGCCGCCAAGCTGGTGGGTGTTGAGCTGCCGAAGCGCACCGAGAGCGCCTCGGAGCCGGTGAAGAAGGCCGCTGTCAAGGCGCCTGCCCCCACCCCGGCGAAGAAGACCGCCCCGGCGCCGGCCGCCAAGAAGGCCCCGGCCAAGAAGGCCCCGGCCAAGAAGGCTCCGGCCAAGAAGGTCACACAGAAGTAATTCGACGCACGGATGGCGCCCGCTTAGGGTGGTGAGGTGATACTTGCCGACCTAGCGGGCGTCATCTCTTTCGCCCTGGTCCTCGTCGTCCTGGTGGTGGGCGTCTACTCGTTCGTGCACGCGGCGATCCAGCGGACCGACGCCTACCCCGCCGCCGGCAAGCTCACCAAGCCGGTGTGGCTGGCGATCCTCGGCGTGAGCGTGCTGCTGCTGCTCCTGCTGCAGGATGTGTTCGGTGCCGCGATCTGCGCCTGCGCCGCCGGCGTGTACCTCGTCGACGTACGGCCCAAGATCCTGGAGATCCAAGGGAAGTCACGCTGACCCGTGCGACCCGTCGTCACCGCCGCGCTGGCGGCCCTCAGCATCCTCGCGTCCGCGTTCACCGTGCTGCCCACGGCGGCGGCCAACCCGGTCCCGGCTCCGCCGTACGTCGACCACGTCGAGTGGGCCAAGTGGGGTGACCTGTCCAGCCTGCGCGTCTACCCGACGCCGTCCGCCCGGCAGGCCGCTTCCGTGCCTGCGGACGTGGCGTGGGCCGAGGTGCTCGCGCTGTCCCCGGACGCCGCGATTCCCGGCATGCGCGAACAGTTCATCTGCCACTGGCAGTTCGCCGAGATGGCCGAACCCGGCAAGGTGAGCTGGAACCTCGAACCGTGGCGTCCGGAGGTGACCGGCGAGGAGATGATGGCCGCCGGCTGCAATCCGGGCGGCACCCTGGAGCCGTTCTGATGGCCTGGACCCGCGACGCGGTGGCCGAACTCGTCGACCACACGCTGCTCAAGCCACAGGCCACCGAGGCCGACGTCATCGCGCTGATGCGGGAGGCCGACGCACTCGGCGTGTACGCCGCCTGCGTGTCGCCGACGATGGTGGCCGCCGCGAAGTCGGCGCAGGCGCCGGGACCGGTGATCGCCGCGGTGGTCGGATTCCCCTCGGGCAAGCACTTCTCCGCCGTCAAGGCGCACGAGGCGGTGCTGGCGACCGCAGCGGGTGCCGTCGAGATCGACATGGTGATCGACGTCGGCGCTGCGGTAGCGGGCGACTTCGACGCGGTGCGCGACGACATCGCCGCGGTACGCGCGGCCGTCGGCGAAGGCGTCATCCTCAAGGTGATCCTCGAGTCGGCCGCGCTGCTCGAGTTCGCCGGTGAACACGCGCTGGTCGAGGCGTGCCGGGCCGCCGAGGCCGCCGACGCCGACTTCGTCAAGACCTCAACCGGCTTCCACCCCAGCGGCGGCGCCTCGGTGGCCGCCGTGGAATTGATGGCCGCGACGGTCGGGCCGCGGCTCGAGGTCAAGGCCAGTGGCGGCATCCGCACCGCAGCCGACGCGGTGGCGATGCTCGACGCCGGTGCGACGCGGCTGGGCCTGTCGGGCACGCGCGCCGTGCTCGACGCGCTCGACTGACCCGGCTCGTCGCCGCCGGATCAGAGCTCGGAGAAGCAGGGGTCCTGCTGGCCCTTGGGCATCTGGGCGTTCTGCGTGGCGAACACCGCCGTCACTCCCGTGTCGGTGACCTCGACGCTGCGGGCGGTGATGTCCATCGGGTAGTTCTTCGTCAGCTCGCCGGTGAACGCGTCGAGCGCGGGCTGCACCGTCTCGCGGGGCAGCGTGAAGCCGAGCCCGGTCAGGTTCGTCACCTGGAGCGCGATCCCGCCGTCGACGACCTCCGGCTTGGCCGTGATGGTGCCGAGCGCGCCCTCCAGCTCGATCGTGCCGCCCTGCGGGTTGGTGGTGACGCCCGTCAGGAAGCTGCCGAACAGCGGAATGGCGTCCTGCACAGTCTGTTTGATGCCGTCGGCCGCCCAGGTGATGTTCGCCGTCAGTGATCCGACCGAGCCGCCGGAGGTCGCGGTGTCCTCGAGGCGGACGTCGCGGATGTCGATGGCCACCTTCATGCCCTTGGCCTCGCGGATCTGGTTGCCCGCCGTCTCGATGTTGATGTTGGTGTAGTGCCCCGTCATGTGCTGCAGCAGGAACGGCGGAAGCGGGTCGAACGACGCCTTCGCCTCGTCCTGCACGATGCACGACACCACCCGGGAGACGACGTCGTCGGCGCGGTTGCGGGCGTACAGCTCACCGCCGAGCAGTCCGGCGGCCACCAGCGCGACCACGATGACCACCACGAGCACGATCGACAGCGGATCGCGGAACAGGCCCTTGATCTTGTCGCCGAAGGAGGTGCGCTCGGCGTCGCCGGATGGCGGCGGACCCTGGGGCGGGTAGCCCTGCCCGCCGGGCGGTGGCGGCGGCGGCATATTCGGCGGTGGGGGTGGTGGCGGGACGGGCGGCTGGTTGGCAGGGCGGGCCCAGTCATCGGTCACCCGAGCGATTCTGCCTTACCGAACTGAGCCGACCCCGAGCGGTTGTCCAGCACCGCGATGCTGTCTCGTGCTTTCTGCGCGGTCTCCGCGTCGATGTCGGCCAGCAGCAGCTGGGCATCCGGACCCGCGCTGACCAGCTCGTCGCCGGTGGGGGAGGCGATCAGGCTGTGGCCCACCCCGGTGGGTCCGGAGGCCGCGACCTCGTCACCCGGGTACGCCTGGCCGACGGCCGCGACGTAGCTGGTGGTGTCGAGCGCGCGGGCCCGCGCCAGCAACGTCCACTGGTCGACCTTGCCCGGGCCCGACCCCCACGAGGCGTGCACGGTGATCAGCTGGGCGCCGCGGCGGGCGAGCTCGACGTAGAGCTCCGGGAAGCGGATGTCGTAGCAGGTGGTCAGGCCCACCTGGAAGCCTCCGACGGCGATCATCGCGGGCTCGGAACCCGGTGCGACCGTGCGTGATTCGCGGAAGCCGAACGCGTCGTAGAGGTGGATCTTGTGGTAGTGCGTGTCGACACCGGGACCGGCGGCGATCAAGGTGTTGGTCACCCGGCCGTCGCCGCTCGGGGTGAACATCCCCGCGACCACCACGATCCCCGAGCGGTCCGCAACGCCGCGCACACCGTCGGCCCACGGGCCGTCGAGCGGTTCGGCGACGGGCCCCAGCGGCACCCCGAAGCGACACATCGTCGCCTCCGGGAACAGCACCAGTTCCGCGCCTGCCTCGGCGGCGCGCCCGGTGTATTCCTCGACCGTCTCGAGATTGGCGGCCGGGTCGGTGCCTGCGGCGATCTGTGCCAGGGCGATCCGCATGACGTCAGCCTAGTGGCGCGCCGGCGGGTGCGATGTGGTCCCACGGGACCGTGAGGACGCCGTCGCGGATCCGGCGCCGCGGCGGCTCGACCGGGAGGCCCTGCTCACGCAGCAGGCCGAGCATCGCCCGCCAGCGCACCCGGGGCCCGAAGACGCCGTGCCCGGCGACACTGGCCCAGGCACGGTCGGCGGCCGTCAGCAGGGCGTGGATCGGTTGCCCCGGCACGTTGTGGTGGATCAGCACCTTGGGCAGCCGTTCGGCGAGGTCGGAGGGCCGCTCGATCGCGAACGGGTCGCAGGCCAGCGTCAGGCTGACCGGCGCCTCGGCGTCGAGCAGCACCCAGGCGCACCGCCTGCCCAACTCGTCGCAGGTGCCGTCGAGGATCAGCCCGCCCGGCGCCAGCCGCCGCTGCATCGCCGACCACGCATCGGCGACGGCCTCGACCGGATACTGCCGGAGCACGTTGAACGCGCGGACCAGGACCGGGTTCAGGCCGGCCAGTTCGAAGCCGCCGAGCGCGAAGTCGACCCCTGCCGTGGCGGACGGGCGGGCCGCGTCGACCCGTTCGGGATGGATCTCCAGGCCCACCACCCGCACGTCCGGCCGGATCGGCCGCAACCGCGAGGCCAGCTCGAGCGTGGTGACCGGCAGGGCGCCGTAGCCGAGGTCGACGACCAGCGGGTCGGTGGCCGAACCGACGGCGGTGCGGACCCGGGCCGAGTGCACCAGCCATCTGTCGCTGCGGCGGAGCCGGTTGTAACCGGTGGTGCCGCGGGTCAGCTGGCCGAGGGGCGCACCCACGGACCGAGTGTATGGCGCACGTCAGGCGTTCTCGGCGATCCACGCCGTGGTGAAGCGCTGCTCGGCGATCAGCACATCGACGAGCTGGCCGCCGATCAGGTTCTCCAACTTGCCGCCGACGAGCGGGACACGCACCTCGACAGTGGCCTTGCAGGTCAGTCGTGACGCCTCGCCCGCCCGTATCGGAGCGAGCGTCATCGCGCCGTCGAGGGTGACCGGGGCGCCGAGGATCACGCCGTTGACGAACCCGCTCGCCTGGCCGTCGGTGACCGGATCCCAGTGCTCTTCGCGCTGGATCGCCAGGTCACCGCGGTGGAACTGGGTGACGATTCCCGGGAGCCGGTCGGCGCGCAGCACCTGCGTGGTGGTGACGGTGACGCCGCCGTCCGGCCCGGCGGTCAGCGCGTCCAGCGAATAGTCGTCGGCGCCGGAATCGGTCAGCCGGGACAGCCAGTAGCCCTCGTCACGCAGCGCCCGGTGAACCTCATCGACGGTGCCCTCGTATTCGGTGGCCAAGTCGAATGAACGCGGCATAGCCAGCCAGGCTACCGTGACAGCCCGTGGGGCAGCAGTCCGAAGAACGCGACGTGCCGCTGGCGCCGTTGACCACGTTGCGGATCGGTCCGGTGGCCCGCAGGCTGATCACCGCCACCAGCACCGAAGAGCTGGTGGCGGCGCTGCGCAGCCCCGAGAACGCCGACGCTCTGGTGCTCGCCGGCGGGTCGAACGTGGTGCTCGCCGACGACATGGCCGACCTGACCGTCGTGCGGGTGGCCAACACCGAGATCACGGTGGTCGACAACGTCGTGCGGGCCGAGGCGGGCGCCTCGTGGGACGACGTGGTGGTCACCGCGCTGGCATACGGGCTCGGCGGCCTCGAGTGCCTGTCGGGCATCCCCGGCTCTGCCGGCGCAACACCGGTGCAGAACGTCGGCGCCTACGGGGCCGAGGTCGCCGACACCATCACCCGCGTCCGGCTGCTCGACCGGCGCAGCGGCGAGGAGAGCTGGGTGGGTCCCGAGGCAATGGGATTCGGTTACCGCACAAGCATTCTGAAGAACTCCGCCGCGGCGGTGGTGCTGGAGGTGGAGTTCTCCCTCGACGCGGACGGCCGCAGCGCACCGCTGCGATACGGCGAACTGGCGACCGCGCTGGGGGAGGAAACGGGCGCCAGGACCGACCCGCTGCGTGTCCGCGAGGCCGTGCTGGCGCTCCGGGGCCGCAAGGGCATGGTGCTGGACGACGGCACCGATCACGACACGTGGAGCGTCGGCTCGTTCTTCACCAATCCGGTGGTGAGCGCCGCGGACTTCGACCGGCTGCGCGCCACCGTCGACGGCCCGGTGCCGCATTATCCCGCCGACGAGGGCGTGAAGCTGGCGGCCGGCTGGCTGGTGGAGCACGCCGGGTTCGGCAAGGGCTACCCCGGCCCCGGCGCCCCGGTGCGGCTTTCGACCAAGCACGCGCTGGCTGTGACCAATCGGGGCGGCGCCACGACCGCGGACCTGTTGTCGCTGGCCAGGACGGTGCGCGACGGTGTCTCGGGCGCCTTCGGGATCGAACTCACCCCCGAGCCGACTCTGATCGGATGCACTCTCTAGGTACGCTGGATCCACGTGAGCGCAGAGGCGAAGTGGCCAGCCGGTCGGCCCCTGATGAATCGGCGGAAGGCCCTGACCGCACTGGCGGTCGGTGTCGTCGTTCCCGCTGCCCTGGCGGCCTGCGGCAACGAGGTGGGGTCACCGGAGGCCGCCGATGACGCGCCTGCCGCTCCCGAGCTGAAATTCGAGCCCGCGGCCGCAGCCACCGACGTGTCGCCGACCGCCCCGGTCAGCCTCGAGGTGAGCGGCGGATTCATCCAGCGCGTGGTGCTGGCCAACGCCGAGGGCAAGCCCGTCGCGGGTGTCCTCAACCGGGAGCGCACGGCGTTCAGCACCACCGAACCGCTGGGTTACGGCGCGTCGTACACGTGGGGCGGGTCGGTGGTCGGCGAGGACGGCAAGGCCGTGCCGGTGAAGGGCACGTTCAGCACGATCGACCCGGCCACCCAGGTCAGCGGGCAGTTCCAGCTGGCCGACGGGCAGACCGTCGGCATCGCGGCGCCCGTCATCCTGCAGTTCGACGCGTCGATCGACGACAACGACAAGCCGACGGTCGAACGGGCGCTGTCGGTCACCACGAACCCGCCGACCGAGGGCAGCTGGGCCTGGCTGCCCGACGAGGTCGGCGGCTCCCGCGTGCACTGGCGCACCCGTGAGTACTTCGCCCCCGGCACCACCGTGCGGGTCGACGCCCGGCTCTACGGCGTGCCGTTCGGGCAGGACGCCTACGGCGCGGCGGACTCGTCGCTGGACTTCACCATCGGCCGCCGCCAGCTGGTCAAGGCCGAGGCGTCGTCACACCAGATCGAGGTCATCACCGACGCGGGGACGATCATGACCCTGCCGTGCAGCTACGGCGAGGGCGATCTGGACCGCAACGTCACCCGTAGCGGCATCCATGTGGTCACCGAGAAGTACGAGGACTTCTACATGACCAACCCTGCCGCCGGATACGCCAACATCCGGGAGCGGTTCGCCGTGCGGATCTCCAACAACGGCGAGTTCATCCACGCCAACCCGGCAAGTTCGGGCGCGCAGGGCAACAGCAACGTCACCAACGGCTGCATCAACCTGTCGACCGAGGACGCACAGCAGTACTTCAACACCGCGATGTACGGCGACCCGGTCGAGGTGACCGGCACCCGGATCCAGCTGTCCTACGCCGACGGCGACATCTGGGACTGGGCCGTGCCGTGGGAGGAGTGGAAGTCGATGTCGGCGCTGTCGGACGCCGCGCCCCCGTCGGGCATCCCCAGCACCGCGCCCGCCGTGCCGTCGGGCGCCCCGCAGCCGGTGAACGACCGCCCCGGCGGCTAGCTCCGCCGGTTGAAGCGGGACCCGGCCGCACCGCTGACCTGATCGCGCGGCCGCACCACGATCAGATCGAGGTCGACGTGTGAGGGCCGGTCGGCGACGAATCCGATGACCTCGGCGATGTCCTCGGCGACCAGCGGCGTGACGCCCTCATAGACCTTCGCCGCGCGCTCCTCGTCGCCCTCGAACCGGTTCAGCGAGAACTCGGTCTGCACCATGCCCGGTGCGACCTCGGTGAGCCGCACCGGCTTTCCGAGCAGCTCGCTGCGCAGCGTGCGGTGCAGGACGCCCTGGGCGTGCTTGGCCGAGGTGTAGCCGGAGCCGTTGTCGTAGATCTCCACGGCGGCGATCGAGGTGACCGTGATGATCAGGCCGTCGCCGGACTCGATGAGCTTGGGCAGCAGCGCCCGGATGACGAGCAGCGTGCCCAGGACGTTCGACTCCCACATCCAGCGCCAGTTGTCGACGTCGGCTTCGGCCACGGGCTCCAGACCCCTGGCCCCGCCGGCGTTGTTGACCAGCACGTCGACGCGGTCGAGACCGGCGGCCAGCGCGGCCACCGCGTCGGCGTCTGTGACGTCCACCACAGCCGCGGTGCCGCCGATCTCATCGGCGACGGCCTGCACCAGCTCCTCGCGGCGGGCCGCACACACTACGTGAAAGCCCTGTGCGGCAAGGGTTCTCGCGGTCGCCGAACCGATGCCCGCGCTGGCACCGGTGACCACTGCGACGCGCCGGCCGGAAGTGGGATTCGTCATCTGAACAACTCTAGTCAGCGTGTTAGATTCACTTCGTGTCCAGGATGTGTCAGGTCAGCGCCGCGCAGCACTGTTGTTGCTGTCGCCGCTCGCGCCGCCGCGCCTGACCGAGCCGAGGACATTTCTTCCGTCCCGTTGAGTCGCAGGTGTGGCAAGGACCCACCAGCCGACCGACAGAGGACATCCCGTGCGTACTGCCACCCCCGCCCCCGCTGCGATCTCTCCCATCGCGAGTTCGCCGATCTCGCGCCGCGCCCACGTCCGCACCGCGCCGACCGTCAAGCGGGCGCCGCTGGCCCGCCACCACATCGTCGCTCCGTCGCTGCGGGTCGCCGACACCGCCGCCGCACTGGTGTTCAGCGCCGCGCGGACCCGCGGACCCATCGCCCGCGACGCCGTCGCCAGGGTCACCGGCCTGAGCATCGCGACGGTCAACCGCCAGGTCACCGCCCTGCTCGACGCCGGTGTGCTGCGGGAACGCGCCGACCTCGCCGCATCCGGGGCGATCGGCAGGCCGCGGGTGCCCGTCGAGGTCAACCACGAGCCGTTCCTCACCCTCGGCGTGCACATCGGCGCCCGCACCACCAGCATCGTGGCCACCGACCTGTTCGGCCGCACCCTCGACGTCGTCGAGACGCCGACCCCGCGCAGCGCCCAGGCCGCCGCGCTGGTAACGCTGGCCGACAGCGCCCGCCGCTACCTGAGCCGGTGGCACCGGCGCCGCCCGCTGTGGATCGGTGTCGCGGCGGGCGGCATCGTCGACAGCGGCACCGGACACCTCGACCACCCGCGGCTGGGCTGGTCGGACGCGCCCGTCGGCCCGGTGCTCGCCGAGTCGCTCGGCTTGCCGGTGTCGGTGGCCTCGCACGTCGACGCGATGGCCGGCGCCGAACTGCTGCTCGGCGTGCGCCGGGCGGCCACGGCCCCCGCCGCATCGGCGCTCACGCACACCACGAGCCTGTACGTGTACGCCCGCGAGACCGTCGGGTACGCGCTGTCGATCGACGGCCGGGTGCACTCGCCGGGCAGCGGGCCGGGCACCATCGCCGCGCTGCCCGCGCAGTCGAAATTGTTGGGCGGCACAGGACAATTGGAGTCCACCGTCAGCGACGAGGCGGTGCTCGCGGCCGCACGACGGCAGGGCGTCGTCCCCGCCGACGGGCCGGCGTCGACCCTGGCGAACGTGCTGCGCGCGGCACGGCAGGGCAACCCGGCGGCCAGGGAACTGCTCACCGAACGGGCCCGCGTACTCGGCGAGTCGATCGCCCTGCTGCGCGACCTGCTCAACCCCGACGACCTCGTCGTCGGCGGGCAGGCGTTCACCGAGTACCCGGAGGCCATGGCGACGGTCGAGACCGCCTTCGCCGAGCGGTCGGTGCTGGCGCCGCGCGACATCCGGCTGACGGCGTTCGGCAACCGGGTGCAGGAGGCCGGCGCGGGCATCGTGTCGCTCGGCGGGCTGTACGCCGACCCGATCGCGGCGATGCGCCGCGCGCAGGCCCGCCGCCCCGAAGTCAGCGCGTAGCCGAGGTGTAGACATGACGGTGTGCGCCTAGCAGCGGATCCGCCGGACGTCTCAGCGCGCCGCGTCGCGGTGCTCTCGGTGCACACGTCGCCGCTGGCCCAGCCCGGCACGGGTGACGCAGGCGGGATGAACGTCTATGTCCTGCAAACCGCCCTGCACATGGCGCGCCGCGGCGTCGAGGTCGAGATCTTCACCCGCGCCACGTCGTCGGCCGATCCGCCGGTGGTGCGGGTGGCGCCCGGTGTGCTGGTGCGCAACGTCGTCGCCGGACCGTTCGAGGGCCTCGACAAATACGACCTGCCGACACAGCTGTGCGCGTTCACCGCGGGGGTGCTGCGCGCCGAGGCCACCCACGAACCGGGCTACTACGACATCGTGCACTCGCACTACTGGCTGTCGGGTCAGGTCGGCTGGCTGGCCCGCGACCGCTGGGCGGTGCCGCTGGTGCACACCGCGCACACGCTGGCGGCGGTGAAGAACGCCGCGCTCGCCGAGGGCGACGCGCCGGAACCGCCGTTGCGCGCGGTCGGCGAGCAGCAGGTGGTCGACGAGGCCGACCGGCTGATCGTCAACACCGAACACGAAGCGCGCGAACTGGTCTCGCTGCATCACGCCGACCCGTCGCGCATCGACGTCGTGCATCCGGGGGTCGACCTCGACGTCTTCACTCCTGGCGACAAGCGAGAAGCCCGGGCCCGGCTGGGACTGGCCGCCGACGAGGACGTGCTGGCCTTCGTCGGCCGGATCCAGCCCCTCAAGGCGCCGGACGTGCTCTTGCGCGCGGCCGCCAAGCTTCCCGGTGTCCGGGTGCTGATCGCGGGCGGACCGTCCGGCAGCGGGATGGCCACACCCGACGGGCTGGTTCGGCTCGCCGACGAACTGGGTATCGCAGACCGCGTGACGTTCCTGCCCCCGCAGTCCCGCGAAGACCTCGTGACGGTCTACCGCGCCGCCGACCTGGTCGCGGTGCCCAGCTACTCGGAGTCCTTTGGTCTGGTCGCCGTCGAGGCCCAGGCCTGCGGCACCCCCGTGGTGGCCGCGGCGGTCGGCGGCCTGCCCGTCGCCGTGCGTGACGGCGTCACCGGGACCCTCGTCGACGGCCACGGCACCGACGACTGGGCGCACGCGATGAACGCCCTGCTCGAACGCGGGCCGGACACCATGCGCGAGGCGGCCGTCGCGCACGCCGCGTCGTTCTCGTGGGCGCACACCGTCGACGCACTGCTGGCCGGTTACGGGCGGGCCATCGCCGACTACCGCACCCGTCACCCGCGCCGGGACGGGACCACCCGCCGCGGCGGCAGGCGGTTCTCGATGCGGCGCGGGGTCCGCGCATGACCGAACGCGTCCAGAAGATCATCGAGGACACGCTCGTGGAGCACGGGCTGAACTACACCCTGCACGCGGGCGCGCGCGGCGGGCTGCCCGGCATCGTGGTCGCCCTGCCCGGCGAGCGCAGGCTGACCACCAACACCATCCTCACCGTCGGCGAGCATTCGGTGCGCGTCGAGGCGTTCGTCTGCCGTAAGCCCGACGAGAACTTCGAGGGCGTCTACCGATTCCTGCTCAAGCGGAACCGCCGTCTCTACGGGGTGGCCTACACGCTGGACAACATCGGCGACATCTACCTCGTCGGCCGGATCGCACTGCCCGCGGTGACCGCCGAGGAGCTCGACAGCGTGCTCGGCCAGGTGCTCGAGGCCGTCGACAACGACTTCAACACGCTGCTGGAACTCGGCTTCAGATCGTCGATCCAGCGGGAGTGGGAGTGGCGGGTCAAGCGCGGTGAATCACTGAAGAACCTGCGCGCGTTCGAGCACCTCATCGACGATGCGAGCGACCAGGACGGTGCCGCAGAGGCGTGAGAGGATGCCAGCCATGGCTGATTCCGGAGAATCCACGCTGATCCTGCTCCGCCACGGCGAGAGCGATTGGAACGCGAAGAATCTGTTCACCGGCTGGGTCGACGTCGACCTCACCGACAAGGGCCGGGCGGAGGCGGCGCGCGCCGGCGAGCTGATGGCCGAGCTGGACCGGCTGCCCGACGTCGTCTACACCTCGCTGCTGCGGCGCGCGATCACCACGGCCAACCTGGCGCTGGACAAGGCCGACCGGCACTGGATCCCGGTGCACCGGGACTGGCGGCTCAACGAGCGGCACTACGGCGCGCTCCAGGGCCTGAACAAGGCCGAGACCAAGGAGAAGTACGGCGACGAGCAGTTCATGACGTGGCGGCGGAGCTACGACACCCCGCCGCCGCCGATCGAAGCGGGCAGCGAGTTCAGCCAGGACACCGACCCCCGCTATGCCGATATCGACGGCGGCCCGCTCACCGAGTGCCTGGCCGACGTGGTGGCCCGGTTCGTGCCCTACTTCGAACAGACCATCGTCCCGGACCTGCGGGCGGGCCGGACCGTGCTGATCGCCGCGCATGGCAACTCGCTGCGCGCCCTGGTGAAGTACCTGGACAAGATGTCCGACGACGACGTCGTCGGGCTGAACATCCCCACCGGTATCCCGCTGCGGTACGACCTGGACTCCGACCTCAAGCCGCTGGTGGTGGGGGGTACCTACCTGGACCCCGAGGCGGCCGAGGCCGGCGCGGCGGCCGTTGCTTCGCAGGGCGCGAAGTAGCCGTCGGAAGCCCCCGCCCCGGCAAACAGTGGGTTAACGCGGCCCGAACACCTGCTCCTGGCTCTGTGACATGTCTCGTTTTGGCCGCACGCTGCTGGGATGACGTTCACCGGATGCGTACGCTTTTCGCGTGAGCGTGGTTTCCGCGCTGCTGCTGACAGCAGTGGTTGCGTTACTCGCCCTGGCCGCCGGGGTCGGGGTGGGTGCGTTGCTGACGCCCCGGATCGTCGAGGCCAGGCAGCGCCGGGCCGTCGAACAGGCCGGCATCACCGTCTCCCAGATGCTCGCCCACATCGTGTCGGCGTCGCCGACGGGGATCGTCGTGGTCGACACCTTCCGTGACGTCGTCTACTCCAACGAGCGGGCCATCGAGCTGGGCCTGGTGCGGGAGCGTCTGCTCGACGACCGGGCATGGGCCGCGGCCGAGCACACGCTGGCGACCGGTGAGGACGTCGACGTCGACCTGACCCCTCGCAAGCTGCAGCACCCCGGCCGGTCGGGCCTCTCGGTGCGCGGCCACGTGCGGCTGTTGACCCAGGTCGACCGCCGGTTCGCCGTCATCTACGTCGCCGACCAGTCCGAACACGCCCGCATGGAAGCCACCCGCCGGGACTTCGTGGCCAACGTGAGCCACGAGCTGAAAACCCCGGTCGGCGCGATGGGCGTGCTGGCCGAGGCGTTGCTGGCCTCGGCGGACGACCCCGACATGGTGCGGCACTTCTCCGAGAAGATGGTCGCCGAGGCGCACCGGCTGGCCGACATGGTCGGTGAGCTGATCGAGCTGTCCCGGCTGCAGGGTGGCGAACGGCTGCCCGACCTGGAGATCGTCGAGGTGGACAGCGTGGTGTCCGAGGCCCTGTCGCGGCACAAGGTGGCCGCCGACAACGCCGACATCGCGATCACCACCGATGCGCCCACCGGGTTCCGCGTGCACGGTGACCAGGCGCTGCTGGTCACGGCGCTGGCGAACCTCATCTCCAACGCGATCGCCTACTCACCGCACGGGTCGTCGGTGACGATCAGCAGGCGCAGGCGCGGCGACAACATCGAGATCGCGGTGACCGACCGCGGCATCGGCATCGCCAAGGCCGACCAGGAGCGGGTTTTCGAGCGCTTCTTCCGCGTCGACAAGGCGCGTTCGCGGGCGACCGGCGGCACCGGCCTCGGGCTGGCGATCGTCAAACACGTGGCCGCGAACCACAACGGATCGATCCGGCTGTGGAGTCAGCCGGGTACGGGGTCGACGTTCACGCTGTCGATCCCCGCATACTTCGGTGTCGACGGCGACACCGCTCACCAGTTCGACCAACGAGAGGACCCCGCCGGACCATGACCAGTGTGTTGATCGTGGAAGACGAAGAGTCGCTGGCCGATCCGCTGGCATTCCTATTGCGCAAGGAGGGCTTCGAGACGACGGTGGTGGTCGACGGCCCGTCGGCACTCGCCGAATTCGACCGTTCGGGCGCCGACATCGTGCTGCTCGACCTGATGCTGCCCGGCATGAGCGGCACCGACGTGTGCAAGCAACTGCGGTCGCGGTCGAGTGTGCCGGTGATCATGGTGACGGCGCGCGACAGTGAGATCGACAAGGTGGTCGGCCTCGAACTCGGCGCCGACGACTATGTCACCAAGCCGTACTCGGCCCGCGAGCTGATCGCGCGCATCCGCGCGGTGCTGCGTCGCGGCACCGAGAACGACGAATCCGGCATCGGCGACGGCGTGCTGGAGGCCGGCCCGGTGCGGATGGACGTCGAGCGGCACGTCGTCAGTGTGAACGGTGAGGCGATCACGTTGCCGCTCAAGGAGTTCGACCTGCTCGAGTACCTGATGCGCAACAGCGGCCGGGTGCTCACGCGCGGTCAGCTCATCGACCGGGTGTGGGGCGCGGATTACGTGGGCGACACCAAGACGCTCGACGTCCACGTCAAGCGGCTGAGGTCGAAGATCGAGGCCGATCCCGCCAATCCGGTGCACCTGGTGACCGTCCGCGGACTGGGCTACAAGCTCGAGGGCTGAGCGAAACGACGGCGGTGGGCCCCCTCGCACGTAGGGGGCCCACCGGTCTGTCGTCAGGCGGCGCTGTCGCCGCTGTCCGTGTCGTTCTTCTTGTCGGACTTCGTGTCGGACTCGGTGTTCGACTTCGTGTCCGACTCCTTGTCCGGCTTCTGCTCTGACTTCGCGTCGGACTTCTTGCCCAGTGAGCGCAGCTTCTTCAGTGCCGAGCTGACCGGATTGTCCCTCTGCGCCCGGTGTTTCGGGCCGGTCGTTGAAGTGGCGGGTGCGGTCGCGTCCGCGTCGGCCTCGGCCGTCGCGTCCACGTCGGTGGCATCGGAGGCAGGCGTCGTCTCCGGCCCGGACTCGTCGGTGACATCCGTCGCGGTGTCGCTGTCGGCGGTGTGAGCCACGGTCTCGGCCCGGGTCTCGGTCGGCGCCGCAATCTGCAGCGTGACCGAGGTGGATTCGGGTGTCGACGTCTCGGTCGCCTTCAGCAGGTCCGCGGTGGGCGCCTGAGGGGCGATGGCGTCGGCGATGGCATCGCGGATGTCGAGCAGGGATGCCGCGACGCCGTTCGACCCGAGCAGACCGGCGGCGAAGAACTCTGACGGGTTGAGGCCGTTGAGCACCGTCCCGGTGAGGTCGGGCCCGAAGCTCAGCACCGCGTTGGCGACCGCTTCTGCGTCGCCGGCCTCCAAAGCCGCCACCAGCGCGTCGCCGGCGGCGCCGATCGTGCTGACGGTGTCCGTCAACAGGTTGACGGGTGACAGCACCGGCCCGAGGAGTCCGAGGAGATTTGTCGGGCTGGTGAGGTCGATGACGTTCAGCAGGTTCGCGATGGGCTGTCGCAAGGCGTTCTGGAAATCGGCGTAGATCTCGGGCTGGAAGATCAGGATGTTGATGGCGCCGTCGAGGATCGGTCCGATGGCCACCTGCAACAACGTGTTCAGCCCGCCGCTGATGTCGCCTGTGGCGAGATCGTCGATTGCGGACTGGAGAAGCTGAGGCGTCTGGCTGATCGCCTCGATGAAGCTCGCTCCGAAGGTCTGGGCAAGCGCCGCGATCGCCTCGGCGCTCTGACGTTGGTTGGCGATGATGTTGCTCAGGATCGGCGCGGGATTCTCGGCGAACCTCGCACCGAGGGCTCCCGCGTTCTCCGCGGCGGTCTCGAACACCGCCGCGAACTCCTCCAGCGGATTCACCAGAGCGTTGAGTTGGACGGCGGCCGTGGAGACCTTCGGCACCTGCACATCCGGTAGGGGAGGAGCGACGGGGCCGGCGGCGAGTGCGCCGACTCCGAGCACCGCCACACCGGCGGCTAGATACGAACGCGCGGCAACTTGCATTGTTTCTCCTTGCGGAAGGGATCGTGACCGCGCAGAACTTACCTACAAGTAAGTTCGAAGAAGAGGCAGTTCAGGAAACTTTCTCGGCCTCGGGTGAGGACCTGAAAAGCTCGGCAAAGCCACAGGATGAGTCGGGTTAATAGCTGCTCAGGCTGGTTTCAGCGGCCGCCGGGCGATCTGCTGAGCAATCCGCAGTACTGTGCGCCAGCACAGCATTTAGGTCAGCTACCAAGTGGCGCCCGCGGTCACTGTTTTGCTGATCCGTCGAACTGTTCGTAACCGCACTTACGCTACCCAGCGGTAACGTACCACCGCCCACTTTGCTGATCGGCTGTTTTGTCGAGCCGGTTGACACAATACCGCTGTGTGTCGATCAGACCCGCTCGTCTGCGCGACGGCCCAGGTCAGGGCGCCGGCGCCTTCGCCATTCCGTTGCGATCGCAACCGAATGTCACCGCCCGCCACTTTGTGAGGCGGCCCATGGTCGAGCCGCTGGGTGTTCCAGGTCACTGCACAGGCGGCGACCTGCGCCCCAACCCTTGGCGATGACGAAACGTGTCATGATCGTGCGATTTCAGCAACGTTAGCGCAGTTAGCTATGCTCTGTTACGCTCCGCAGCGGAGTCACCCCTAGAGCGAAGGCCTCAATGTGTCGTGCCGCCTGTGTGCATCTGATCGGCTGATCAGCGTCCTCGATCTCGGCGCGACCCCGCCGTGCGAGAAGTTCCTCTCTGTCACCGACCTCGAGCTGCCCGAGGCGACATTTCCGCTGCACCTGCGGCTGTGTACCGACTGTCTGCTGCTCCAGATCCCCGCGCTGATCACGCCGGAGGACACCTTCACCGAATACGCCTACTTCTCGTCGTTCTCCGACAGCTGGGTCGATCACGCACGCCAGTTCGTCGGCGGCGCCGTCGAACGGCTGGAGCTGACGCAGAAGTCATTTGTCATCGAAGTTGCCAGCAACGACGGCTACCTTCTTCAGCACGTCGTCGACGCGGGCGTGCGCTGCCTCGGCATCGAACCGTCGGTGAACGTCGGCGCCGCGGCCGCCGACCGTGGCGTGCCCACTGTGACCGCGTTCCTCGACGAGGCGACGGCCCGCGACGTGCGAGCCGAACACGGTGCCGCGGACCTCGTGGTCGCCAACAACGTCTATGCCCACATCCCGGACCTGCTGGGGTTCACCCGCGCGCTGCGGCTGCTGATGGCCGACGACGGCTGGCTGTCGATCGAGGTGCACCACGCGCGCAACCTCGTCGAGCTCGCCCAGTTCGACACGATCTACCACGAGCACTTCCAGTACTACACAGTGGCTTCGGCCGCGCGGGCGCTCGCAACGGCCGGGCTCGCCGTCGTCGACGTGGAGCCGATCCCCACCCACGGCGGATCGATCCGGGTGTGGGCCAGGCCGGAGCCGGTCGCGGGCACACCGTCCGCGCGGGTGGCCGAGGTGCTGGCCGCCGAGGAGGAGGCAGGCCTGCACGACGTCGCCGGCTACGTCACGCTGCGGCCCCGCGTCGAGCACGTCCGTCACGAGCTGCTGCGCTTCCTGCTCGACTGCCGCGCGGCGGGCAAGCGGGTGGTCGGCTACGGCGCCCCCGGCAAGGGCAACACGCTGCTCAACTACTGCGGCATCCGGTCGGACCTCATCGAGTACACCGTCGACCGCAACCCGTACAAGCACGGCAGGTACACCCCCGGCACCCGCATCCCGATCCATTCGGTGGACCGGCTCGAGAAGGACCGGCCCGACGTGATCGTCGTGCTGCCGTGGAACCTCGCCACCGAGATCACCGAGCAGCTGGCCTACACGGCCGAATGGGGTGCGCAACTGGCGATCCCGCTGCCGCACCTGCAGATCGTCCAGCCCGGCGCGACCACTCCGGCACGCCGAACCACGAATGGGGACCCCGAATGAAGGTAGTGCTGTTCTGCGGCGGATACGGCATGCGGATGCGCAACGGCGCCGAGGACGTCGTGCCCAAGCCCATGCAGATGATCGGCCCGCGGCCCCTGATCTGGCACGTGATGCGGTACTACGCGCACTTCGGGCACAAGGACTTCATCCTCTGCCTCGGCTACGGCGCGAGCCACATCAAGGACTTCTTCCTGAACTACCAGGAGGCGATGTCCAATGACTTCGTCATCCGCGACGGCCAGGTCGACCTGCTGGACTCCGACATCGCCGACTGGACGATCACCTTCGTCGACACCGGGCCTGAGTCGCCGATCGGTGAGCGGCTGCGCCGTGTCCGGCACTTCGTCGAGGACGACGAGTACTTCCTCGCCAACTACGCCGACGTGCTCACCGACGCGCCGATGGACCAGATCGTGGACGAGGTGAAGGCGTCCGGCGCCGCCGCCTCGATGCTGATCGTGCCGCCGCAGTCGTCGTTCCACTGCGTCGACATCGCCGAAGACGGCAACATCAGCGGCATCACCGCCGTGTCGCGACTGCCGATCTGGGAGAACGGCGGCTTCTTCGTGCTCAAGACCGCCGACGTGCTCGAGCTGCTCACCGAGAACTGCGACCTCGTCGAGGACGTCTGCGGCAAGCTGGCCGCCCAGGGGAAACTTTACGGCCACAAGCACTTCGGGTTCTGGAAGCCGGCCGACACGTTCAAGGAGCGCGCCGAACTCGACGCCGGGTACCAGCGTGGCGACCGGCCCTGGATGCTCTGGGAGCACTCGAAGGCGGCTCCGCAGCTCGCACCGGCGACGTGATCGATCTGCAGGCAGGCGATCTGAGCGAGATCGCCGTCCTCGGGGCGCACTGCGACGACGTCGCCATCGGCATGGGTGGCACACTGCTGGCGCTGTCAGAGGCCAACCCCGGCCTGCGTGTGCATGCGCTGGTGCTCAGCGGCGCCGGTACCGAACGTGAGGCCGAGGAGCGGGCCGCGCTCGCGGCGTTCTGTCCGGGTGCGACGGTGGCCGTGACGATCCTCGACGTGCCCGACGGGCGTGCACCTGCGCACTGGGAGCGGGTGAAGGACGCGCTGAAGGCGTTTCGCGCGACCTGTTCGCCCGACGTGGTGTTCGCCACGCATCGCGGCGACGCGCACCAGGATCACCGGATGCTCGCCGAACTGGTGCCCACCGAGTTCCGCGACCAGCTGATCCTGGGTTACGAGATCCTCAAGTGGGAGACCGACACCCCCGCGGTGACGGTGTTCCATCCCCTCGACACCGCGACGGCCGAGGAGAAGGTGCGGCTGCTGCACAAGCACTATCCGTCCCAGACCGCCAGGGACTGGTTCGACGAACTGTCGTTCCTCGGGCTGTCGCGGCTGCGCGGCGTGCAGTGCCGCAGCAGTCACGCCGAGGCATTCGTGGTCGACAAGGTCGTCGTCAAATTCGGGAAAGGCAACGCCGCATGACACAACGGGTTCTGGTCACCGGCCACCAGGGATACCTCGGCACCGTGATGGTCCCGGTGCTGCAGGCCGAGGGCCACGACGTGGTGGGCCTGGACAACGGCTACTTCAGCGACTGCGTGCTGGGCCAGGCTCCGGTGGACCCGCCCAGCCTGCGCACCGACCTGCGCGACGTGACCGTCGAGGAGCTGCGCGGATTCGACGCGGTGGTGCACCTCGCCGCGCTGTCCAACGACCCGCTGGGGGCGCTGGAGCCGCAGATCACCTACGACATCAACCACTGGGCGTCGGTCCGGCTGGCGCGGCTGGCCAAGGACGCCGGCGTGCAGCGGTTCCTCTACGCGTCGACCTGCTCGGTGTACGGCGCCGCGGGCGACGGGCTGGTCGGCGAGGATGCGCCGCTGCGACCCCTGACGCCCTACGCGATCAGCAAGGTCCGCGTCGAGGACGACGTGGCGGCGATGGCAGACGACGACTTCACGCCGGTATTCCTGCGCAACGCAACGGCCTTCGGCTTCTCGCCGCGGCTGCGCGCGGACATCGTGCTGAACAACCTGGTCGGTCACGCGGTGCTCAGCGGTGTGGTGCGGGTGATGTCGGACGGCACGCCGTGGCGCCCGCTGGTGCACGCCCGCGACATCGCGCAGGCGTTCGCGGTCTGCCTGGCGGCGCCCGCGGAGACCATCTCGTGCCGGGCGTTCAACGTCGGCGGCGAGGCGAACAACGTCACCGTGGCGCAGATCGCCAACGAGGTGGTCGATGTCGTACCCGGCTCGACGGTCGCGATCACCGGTGAGAGCGGCGCCGACCCGCGCTCCTACCGGGTCGACTTCAGCCGCGCCCGCAACGAGCTCGGCTTCGAGGCGGCATGGTCGATCGCCGACGGCGCCGCCGAGCTGTATGCCGCATACACGGCACACGGCTTGCAGCGCAACGACTTCGAACACAAATTCACCCGGTTGGCGCGACTGCAGGAGCTGCGTGGCAGCGGAGCGATCGACGAGACGATGCGACGTGTCAACGCAATTGCGTGAGCAGCTCGCCCCAGGTGCCCGCGGCGGCGTCGCGGTCGGAGATGCGCGTCACCGGCAGCGGCCAGTCGATCGCCAGTTCGGGATCGGCGTGGTGCACCGCGACGTCCTCGGCCGGGTCGTGCGGACGGTCGATGCGGTAGCAGACGTCGGCGATCTCGGTGAGCGCCTGGAAGCCGTGCAGAATGCCGGGCGGCACGTACAGGTGACGGAAGTCGTTGTCGTCGAGCAGGAACGACTGGTGACGTCCGAAGGTCGGCGACGACGGCCGGGCGTCGACGAGCACGTCGTGCACCGCGCCGTGCGCGCAGCGGACGAGCTTCGCCTCGCCGCGGCCGCGCCGTCCGTGCAGGCCGCGGATGACACCCCGGGCCGAACGGGACTGCGAATCCTGGCGGAACGCCGCGGCAGCGCCGGGGGTGCCGAGGTGACCGTCGAAGATGTCCGCGTCGAAGGTGCGGGTGAACAGGCCACGATCGTCACGGTGCGGCTGCGGGACGAGCACCACCACCCCGGCCAGTTCGGCCTGCTCGATACGCACGAGGACATGCTGCCATGAGTTGTCGCGGATGCGGGGAACCTGCGCTGCACCGGGTGCTGGACCTGGGCGCCGTGCCCGCGGCCGATCACTTCCCGCCGGCGTCGTCGCCGGTCCGGCCGCAGGAGACGGCTCACCCGCTGGCGATGGCGCTGTGCCCGGACTGTGGGCTGGCCCAGCTGTCCGAGGACGACACGGTGACCGACGAACCGCGCGGGATCGAACCGCAGGCGCTTCGCGACCAGGCCGCCGACGCGGTGGCCCGGGTGGCCGGCCAGGGCTGGCTGACCGGCGCCACGGTCCGCGAGTTCGGCAGTCCGCACGGCGGCAGCTGGCTTCCGCTGCTCGCCGACCGCGGATTCGTCACCACCGCGGGACCCGCCGACGTGGTGCTCGACTGCTTCGGCATCATGCACGAACCCGATCAGAAGGCGGCGTTCGCGCAGCGGGCGGCCGCCACCGGACCCGGTGGCGTGCTGCTGCTGCAGTACCATTCGCTGTCCGCCATCGTGTCGCACGGGCAGTGGAATGCGTTGCGCCACGGACACTTCGCGTACTACTCGATGCCCGCGCTGGTCCGGTTGCTCGCCGGCGCCGGGATGCGGGCGGAGACGGTGTGGCACTTCGACCTCTACGGCGGCACGGTGCTGGTGGCCGCCGTGCACGGCGACGCGCCGCCGGGACCCGACGCTGCGGCGTTGCTCGACGCGGACGCGCCGATGACCGACCCGCGGCAGGTCGGCGCATTGCAGACCGCCGCGGACACCCACGCGTCGCAATTGCGCGGGTGGCTGGAGTCGGAACGACATGCGGGGCGGCGGGTGTACGCCTACGGCGCCGCGTCGCGGGCGGTGGCGCTGTTCGCCCGTGCCGGCGTCGACCGCTCGCTGATCGGCGGGGTCGCCGACGCGTCGCCGGCCAAACAGGACCGCCGGATGCCGGGCACCGACGTGCCCATCATTTCGCCCGAGGACCTGCAGGCCGCCGGGCCCGACACGGTTCTGCTCACCGTGCCCGACCTGCTGCCCGAGGTGTCGTCGCGGATGCCCGCACTGGCGGGCAGGTGGGTGACCGACGAGAGGTTCGCCGTGCCGCAAGACCCTTCGTTCGAACGCTCGCGCGCGCTGCAGGATCGGTTGCACGATCTGGTCCCCGGCGGGGCGCACACCTACGCCCGCGGGTCCGACCAATATCCGGAGTTCATGACACCGGTGTTGACGCGCGGGGCCGGCGCACGCGTGTGGGACGTCGACGGCAATTCGTATGTGGAGTACGGAATGGGGTTGCGATCGGTGACCCTCGGCCACGGCTACCGGCCGGTGGTGGAGGCGGTGAGCCGGGCGATCGCCGACGGGGTGAACTTCAGCAGGCCGACGGCGATGGAAGTCGCCGCCGCCGAGGACTTCCTGTCGTTGGTGCCGGGCGCCAACATGGTGAAGTTCGCCAAGAACGGCTCCGACGTCACGACCGCGGCGGTGCGATTGGCCCGGGCGGTCACCGGGCGGGTGAAGGTCGCGGCGTGTGAGCAGCCGTTCTTCTCCACCGACGACTGGTTCATCGGGACGACCGCCATGAACAGCGGCATCCCGGACGCGCATGTCGCGACGACGGTGCGGTTCACCTACAACGACCTGGACTCGGTGGCGGCGGCGCTGGCCGGTGACGACGTCGCATGCGTGATCCTCGAGGCGGCCACCGCGACCGCCGAACCGGCGCCAGGCTTCCTGGCCGGCCTTCGCGGGCTGTGCGACCGGCACGGCACGCTGCTGGTGTTCGACGAGATGATCACCGGCTTCCGCTGGTCGGCCGGTGGCGCGCAGGCCGTGTACGGCGTGCAACCGGACCTGTCGTGCTGGGGCAAGGCGATGGCCAACGGGTTCCCGCTGTCCGCGCTGGCCGGTCGGCGGGAGTACATGGAACGGGGCGGCTTGCGCACCGACGAGGATCGGGTGTTCCTGCTGTCGACCACGCACGGCGCCGAAACCGCCTCGCTCGCAGCGTTTTCAGCGGTGGTTCAGGCGTACCGCGACGGCGACCCGGTGGGGCGGATGGAACGCGCGGGCCGGATGCTGGCCGACGGCGTGACTGCGGCGGTGGCGGAGCATGGCTTGGAACGGCACGTCCGGGTGATAGGCCGGCCGTCGTGCCTAGTGTTCGTCACCGGCGACGCCGACGGTGTCCCGTCCCAGGCGTACCGGACGCTGTTCCTGCAGGAGTTGTTGCGCCGTGGGGTGCTCGGCCAGTCCTTCGTCACGTCGGCGGCGCACACCGATGCCGACATCGAGCACACGATCGCCGCGGTGCGCGGCGCCCTGCCCGTCTACCGCCGCGCCATCGACGCCGGGACCGTCGACGGGCTGCTGGAAGGCCGGCCGGTCGCGCCGGCCGTCCGCCGCACGGCCGCACCACGTTTCATCGACGCCCGGGTGTCCTAGCGGCGGCTAGAAGGGCGGCGGTCTGTTTCGCTCTGCGACGTAGTCCTCGTTGAGGCGGCGGTCGGCGTCGATGCGGGCCGCCCGATCTTGGGCTCGGGTTCGGGACCGCCGCGGCATCATCACACCCGTCGCGACTACTGTCTCCCCGCGGACGGTCACCGCAGCGGTGGGCCGGCAGAGCGCCGGGAACTGCAGCCGGCTGCCGGGCTCGGTGGTGTGTGCCAGCCCGTCGGGACTCGTCCACACCACCGTGCCGTCGGGCAGTTGCCGTTCCCGCCAGCCGTCGGACCCACCCCAGTAGGTCTTCAAGAGGTGGTGGTTCCGGCACAGGCACTTCAGGTTGGCGGCCTGCGTCGGACCGGCCGGATAGCTGATCGTGTGGTCGATGTCGCAGTCCCACGCCGACACGTCGCAGCCCGGGTAGCGGCACGTCATGTCGCGACAGCGGACGAACTCGTCGAGCTTGGCCGATGGCCGGTACCGAGGCTCGGGGGGACTGTCGCCAGGGTGGACGATCGTGCGCACCAACGCCCGGGGGGCCAGCGTCGCCAGCACCGGTGCCGGCAGCAGACCGCCGCCGATCAGGACGCCGGGAGTGGCATCGGTGGGTCCTTTGGGCGCCGGCTGCCAGAAAGCTTCGGCGATCGTCTGCTCCTGCAGTGGCTTACCGGCGGTCGGACGCTCCGGCTCGGCGCCGTTCAATCGAGCTCCCTCGGATTCGGCGAGGCTGCTCTCGTCGGCCACGACATGGATCACCGCGTTGCTCGGTGTCACTCCCGCTGCGGCGCAGTCTGATTCACCACAATTGCAGGTCAGACGGTCAGCTCCCGCGGCGAATGCGCCGAGCGCGTCGGCGCGGCGCTGGTCGAGATCGCGGCCATCGGCGTCACACACCGCACGGGCCATCGCGTCGAGCCGCTTGTCCAGAGCCACCGCATCATGGGCGTACATCCGCGCCCACAGCGTCCCAACGCCGCTGCCATCAGGAATGTGGACATCGGCGTACCGGTTGCGTGCGTGAATCTCGATGCGGCGCAACGCATAGGGGTCGTAGCGGTCGACCCAGTAGTCGATCGCGCCCTCCAGCATGGCCGCGGACAGCGACCCCCAGCCGCTGATGTGCGCCGCCAGTTCGGCGTCGACCTTGGCCAACGCCTCCTCCTGCTTGATCAGCGCGGTGCGGAAGACGATCGTGTTGATCAGCCGGTAGGACACCGCGCCCGCGGCGAAGACTTCGGCCACCCGCGGCAGCCGGTCGGCCAGTGCCCTGGCCACCATCAGCTGATGGGACGCCGCCCCGGGCGTCACCCCCATGGCGGCCGCCACCTCGGCGCTCACCGCAGCCCAGTTGTCGAGGCACCACTGCTCCCTCTCGGCGGCGTTCGAAGCAGTAAGACGCGCCTGCAACACCGAAGCGATCGCGGCCAATCGCCGGGCCGCGGCCGCATTCTCCACCCGCGCCCACGCCGCGACGGCCGCGCCACCGCGGACGTCGCGGTCCGGCATCTCCAACGCTTCGAACATATGAGCGAATTTACGGCGCACCACCGACGCGGGAGTCGGCCACAACGACCACCGACGTGGAGCTGTGGATGAACTCGCGACTGTGGACAACCGCTTGACGCGACGGACTAGCCGGTGATGCCGCCCATGATCTCGAAGACCTCGAACGAGTTGACCCCGGCGAGCACCGACGGGTCGCGATGGCCGATCTCGAGCACCTCGGCCTGGTCCCGCGCACGCAGCACACCCATGCCCCACACGCCCTCGGGGTCGGCGACCGGGCCGTAGACCACCACCCTGCCGTCTGCCAGCAACGTGCGCCAGTAGTCCTGATGGCCGGCCATCGCCTGCTGCTCGTCGGCCGTCATCGTCTGCGCGAAGTCCGCCCGCGGCGGGATCAACCGGAACAGGAAGAGCGTGTCAGCCATGGGTGTGTGACTCCGATGCGCGGGTGGCAGGGTGGATGGCGATCAGCCCTAAACCGCTGCGCCGCTTGCACATCGCGGCGAGCTCGGCGTAGGCCTTCTCGCCGAGCAGTTCGGTGAGCTCGGGACCATAGGACTCCCACACCTGCCGCGATCCGACGTGCGCGGCCGGGTCGCCCGTGCAGTACCAGTGCAGATCGGCGCCGCCCTCACCCCAGCCGCGACGGTCGTACTCGGTGATCGTCGTCCTGAGCACCTCGGTTCCGTCGGGCCGGGTCACCCAGTCCTGACTACGCCGAATCGGCAACTGCCAGCACACATCCGGCTTCATCGTGAGCGGCTCGACACCCATCTTGAGTGCCTTGCTGTGCAGTGCGCAGCCGATGCCGCCCTCGAAGCCGGGCCGATTGAGGAAGATGCACGCGCCCTTGTACTTGCGGGTCCGCAGATTGGGTTTGTCGTCGTACTCGTCCATCTCGAGGTAGCCCTTCTTGCCCAGGCCCTTCTCGCGGAACTGCCAGTCGTCGTCGGTGAGGTGCTTGACCGCGTCGTCGAGCCGGGCGCGGTCGTCGTCGTCGGACAGGAAGGCGCCGTGCGAGCAGCAGCCGTCATCCGGCCTGCCCTCCACGGTGCCCTGGCACGCGGGCGTGCCGAAGACACAGGTCCACCGCGACAACAGCCACGTCATGTCGGCCGCGATCAACTGTTCGGGGTCGTCGGGATGATAGAACTCGACCCACTCGCGGGCGAAGTCGAGCTCGACCTCGCCGGGATGTGAACTGTCCACGACGACACGCTACTCCCGGCACCGGTCATCCGGCACGAGGAATGCGAGCGCGTCGCCGCGGCGCGAAGATCACATCGATCATGCGTCGCAACGCCTTCCGATCCGCCGCGGGCCACGTCCCCACCTTGCGGCCGGAAGCACATGGCGGGCATTGCCGGAGTCCTTCCGGAAGTTCGCCCGGCACCCACTAGGTTGGGGGAGTGCGACTGGGCGTACTCGACGTGGGCAGCAACACGGTGCATCTGTTGGTGGTCGATGCCCGCCGTGGCGGTCACCCGACGCCGATGAGCTCGACGAAGGCGTCACTGCGGCTGGCCGAGGCGATCGACTCGTCCGGCAAACTGACCCGCAAGGGCGCCGACAAGCTCGTCGACACCATCGACGAGTTCGCCAAGATCGCCGCGAGTTCAGGGTGCGCGGAGTTGATGGCCTTCGCGACCTCGGCCGTGCGTGACGCCACCAACTCCGAGGACCTGCTGGCGCGGGTGCTGGCCGAGACGGGCGTCTCACTGCAGGTGCTCAGCGGCGTCGACGAGTCGCGGCTGACCTTCCTGGCCGTTCGCCGCTGGTACGGCTGGAGCGCAGGGCGGATCATCAACATCGACATCGGCGGGGGTTCGCTGGAGCTCTCCAACGGGGTCGACGAAGAGCCCGAGGCGGCGCTGTCGCTGCCGCTGGGCGCCGGTCGGCTGACGCGGGAATGGCTGCAGGACGACCCGCCGGGCCGGCGCCGGGTGGCGATGCTGCGCGACTGGCTGGCCACCGAACTGGCCGAGTCCGGCGCCGAACTGCTCAAGGCGGGCAGCCCGGACCTCGCCGTCGCCACCTCGAAGACGTTCCGGTCGCTGGCGCGGCTCACCGGCGCGGCGCCGTCGGGAGCAGGGCCGCGGGTGAAACGGACACTCACGGCCACCGGGTTGCGGCAGCTCATAGCTTTCATCTCTAGGATGACGACGGCCGACCGTGCCGAACTGGAAGGGGTGAGTGCCGAGCGGGCGCCACAGATCGTGGCCGGAGCTCTGGTAGCCGAGGCGAGCATGCGCGCACTTTCGATCGACTCCGTGGACATCTGTCCATGGGCATTGCGGGAAGGCCTGATTCTGCGGAAACTCGACAGTGAGGCCGACGGCACCGCCCTGGTGGAAACGTCCGTGCGAGATGCGCGACGAGAGGTTCTCAGGCCCAAAGGCAGCACACGATGACAGGACCAGAAGACAACGCCGGCGGCACCCGGCCCATTTCGGTTGCCGAGTTGCTGGCGAAGAACGGAACGATCGGCGCCCCGCCCGTCGGCGGCCGGCGCAGGCGTCGGCGCGGTAATACCGACTCGGTGACCGTCGCAGAGCTGACCGGTGAGATCCCGATCATCTCCGACCGCGACGTCTCGCACGACGACGTCCGCGACGACGTCCGCGATGACGACCACCATGAGGACGCGCCCGTCGACACCGACGGCGGCAACGACGTCACCGGCAGGCTCCCGACCAACGGCACCGTGGAACGGGCGCCGGAACCGGAGGCCGAACCGGAGACGCCGGTCGACGAGGACGAGGACCCCGAGGCCGACTACACGGCTCATCTGGGCAGCCGGGACGCCGACCCCGATCCGGTGGACTTCCAGCCGCCGCGCAAGCCGCACTACGCGCACGCAATGCGCCGCCAGCCGTCCACGGCTGCCGCGGGCGCCGAGGACATGAGCCCGGACCCCGCGGTGCTCGACCTGGACGCCACCTATGGCGAGGCCTACGGCGACGACGCTCTCGACGCCCCGCTCGACCTGGCGGATCCGGCGGAGGCCGACTACGCCGGCTACTCCGGCACCGCGGACACCGACGACGACGAGCCGTCCTACATGCGGGGTTCCCAGAACCCGTTGTTCGGCGGTCAGACCGTCGCCGACGACCTGGCCCGCGGACGTGGCGCACCTGACGTCGACGACCTCGACCTGGACCTGCACGGCCCGGTGCGCGAGACGCCGGACACTCCGATGGCGGCGTTCATCCGCGGTGCCTGGATCGTCGGGCAGTGCATCCTCGCGGTGGTCTTCGGCGCCGGCCTCTTCGTCGCCTTCGACCAGCTGTGGAAGTGGAACAACATCGTCGCGCTGGTGCTGTCCGTGCTGGTGATCCTCGGCCTCGTCGTCGGGGTGCGGGTGGTGCGCAAGACCGAGGACATCGGCAGCACGCTGATCGCCGTCGCGGTCGGGGCGTTGGTCACGCTGGGGCCCCTGGCGCTGCTGCAGTCCGGCTAGCCGGCCAGTGCGTCCCGCCATCAAGGTCGGTCTGTCGACGGCCTCGGTCTACCCGCTGAGGACCGAGGCGGCGTTCGAGTACGCGGCGCGCCTCGGCTACGACGGTGTCGAGCTGATGGTCTGGGCCGAGGCGGTCAGCCAGGACATCGACGCCGTCGGCGAGCTGTCCGAGCGGTACGGAGTCCCGGTGCTGTCGGTGCACACGCCGTGCCTGCTCATCTCCCAGCGGGTGTGGGGCGCCGACCCGGTGGCCAAGCTCGAACGCAGCGTGCGTGCCGCCGAACAGCTCGGCGCGCAGACCGTCGTCGTGCATCCGCCGTTCCGCTGGCAGCGCCGCTACGCGCAGGGCTTCACCCAGCAGGTCGCCGATCTGGAGGCAGGCAGCGACGTCCTCGTCGCGGTGGAGAACATGTTCCCGTTCCGGGCCGACCGGTTCTTCGGCGCGGGTCCCACGTCGATTGAGCGGATGCGCAAACGCGGCGGCAGGCCAGGCCCCGGCATCTCGGCGTTCGCGCCCTCCTACGACCCGCTGGACGGCAACCACGCCCACTACACGCTCGACCTCAGCCACACCGCGACCGCGGGCACCGACGCCATCGACATGGCGCAGCGGATGGGCGACGGCCTGGTGCACCTGCACCTGTGCGACGGCAGCGGCGCATCGGTCGACGAACACCTCGTCCCCGGCCGCGGCACCCAGCCCACGGTCGAGGTGTGCGAGACGCTGGCCAACGGCGACTTCAGCGGACACGTGATCCTGGAGGTCACCACGTCCGGGGCGCGCAACGCGACCGAACGCGAGGCGCTGCTGCGCGAGTCGCTGCAGTTCGCCCGGACCCATCTGCTGCGCTGACCACGCGCCGACACCCGAAGGATTCCACCGTGCCCGGATCGACCTCGTTCACCGATGCCATGACGCTGACCGCGGTCGAGCAGGACGACCGCACCGGTGTGTACGACGGTGAGCTGAACGAGCACTGGACGATCGGGCCCAAGGTGCACGGCGGCGCGATGCTCGCGCTGTGCGCCAAGGCGGCGCACATCTCCTGCGGCGGTGCCGGAGAAGACGGCGGCTTCCAGCCGATCGCCGTCTCGGCCAATTACCTGTGGGCGCCCGATCCCGGGCCGATGCGGGTGCGCACTTCGATCCGCAAGCGCGGCCGCCGGGTCAGCCTCGTTGACGTCGAGCTCACCCAGGGCGACCGCACCGCGGTCACCGTCGCGGTCACACTGGCCGACGCCGAGCATCACGTCCCGCCACTGCTGAGCTTCAACCCGGTGGTGCCGCTGATGACGCCGGAGCCGCCGCCCGGGCTGGAGCCGATCGGCCCCGGCCATCCGATGGCCGACATCGTGCACCTCGCGCACGGCTGCGACATCCGGCCCGCCCTGCACACGCTCGGGCCGCGGTCGGACGGCGGGCCGCCGGTGTTCGAGTACTGGGTGCGGCCGAAGGACAGCGCGCCCGACGTGCTCTTCGCGCTGCTGTGCGGCGACGTCTCGGCGCCGGTGACATTCGCCGTCGACCGCAGCGGCTGGGCGCCCACGGTGCAGCTGACGGCCTACCTGCGTGGTCTGCCGGCCGACGGCTGGCTGCGGGTCATGTGCACGGCCGTGCAGATCGGTCAGGACTGGTTCGACGAGGACCACATCGTCGTCGACGTGGAGGGCCGCATCATCGTCCAGACCCGCCAGCTGGCCATGGTGCCGCCGCCCGCCTGATGCCGTAGGCGTCGATCGACGGGGTCGCGCTGCGGCATGGAATGCTGTGGCCCATGTCGAGGATCGCGATCATCGGTGGCGGCAGCATGGGCGAGGCGCTGCTGTCCGGACTGCTGCGGGCGGGCCGTCAGGTCAAGGACCTGGTGGTCGCCGAGAAGTATCCGGACCGGGCGAAATTCCTCGCCGAGAAGTACTCGGTGTTCGTCACCTCGGTCGCCGACGCCGCGGAGAACGCGAACTTCGTGATCGTCGCGGTGAAGCCCGCCGACGTGGAGAACGTCATCGACGACATCGCCCAGGCCGCCGCACACGCCGAGACCGACACCGCAGAGCAGGTCTTCGTCACCGTCGCGGCCGGCGTCACCACGGGCTTCTACGAGAACCGGCTGCCCGCGGGCGCGCCGGTGATCCGCGCGATGCCCAACGCCCCCGTCGTCGTGGGCGGCGGCGTCAGTGCGCTGGCGCCAGGCCGTTTCGCCACCCCGGCGCACCTGAAGGAGGTGTCGGCGATCTTCGACGCCGTCGGCGGCGTGCTGACCGTCCCGGAGAGCCAGCTCGACGCGGTGACCGCGGTGTCTGGCTCGGGGCCGGCGTACTTCTTCCTGATGGTCGAGGCCCTCATCGATGCAGGGGTCGCCGCCGGCCTCAGCCGCTCGGTGGCCACCGATCTGGTGGTGCAGACGATGGCCGGATCGGCCGCGATGCTGCTTGAGCGGCTCGACGAGGCGCAGCCGGCCGGGGAGGCGGCGATGGGCACCACGATGAACACGACCGCCGCGCAGCTGCGTGCCACCGTTACCTCGCCTGCGGGCACTACCGCCGCTGGGCTGCGGGAACTCGAACGCGGCGGTTTGCGGGCGGCGGTGGCCAGCGCGGTCGAGGCCGCGAAAACACGCTCTGAGCAGCTAGGAATTACATCTTCGTAGTTCGGCGATTTGAAATTGATTAGCCCACACCCGTCGCAGTAACCCCACCCGCCACGCTATTCTCCTCGTGTATGCACGGGTCGGTGCCAGCGGTGGGGAAGCCGCTGGAACTGCCCGGCCTGATGGATTGGGTTGCGATGACGTCTATGAACGGGCCATCGGCACGGGATTCGGCTGGCGGGAAGCGGGACGGCGGAGGTTCCGACGGTCAACCGCCACGAGCCCAATTCCTCACCGTCGCCGAAGTGGCGAGCCTGATGAGGGTGAGCAAGATGACGGTGTACCGGTTGGTGCACAACGGAGAGCTGCCCGCAGTGCGCGTTGGCCGCTCGTTCCGGGTGCATGCCAAGGCCGTTCACGACATGCTGGAGAGCTCGTACTTCGACGCAGGCTGATCGGCTCTCCGCGCTGAAGCCGGCGCAGGGACGGGCGTTTTCCCTTCACGGGGGCCGCCCGGGTAAAGTATGCCGGTCGAGTCAACGCGGCTCGGGGAGACTTTAGGTAGCGGAGTACATGGGTTCAGTCATCAAGAAGCGGCGTAAGCGTATGTCGAAGAAGAAGCACCGCAAGCTGCTTCGTCGCACTCGGGTGCAGCGCAGAAAACTCGGCAAGTAGCTTCGAGCTTCCGCCTATAGGCTGGCCGGATGGAGAGTTCTGGCGACTCCGCCTCGGGCGACGCGGTGCACTACCCGAAGGTCGTGCTGGTCACCGGAGCCTGCCGGTTCCTCGGCGGTTACCTGACCGCCCGGCTTGCGCAGAATCCGTTGATCAACCACGTCATCGCGGTGGACGCGATCGCGCCGAGCAAGGACCTGCTGCGGCGGATGGGCCGCGCCGAGTTCGTGCGCGCCGACATCCGGAACCCGTTCATCGCGAAGGTGATCCGCAACGGCGACGTGGACACCGTGGTGCACGCCGCGGCGGCGTCCTACGCGCCCCGCTCGGGTGGGCGGGCGACGCTCAAGGAACTCAACGTGATGGGCGCGATCCAGCTGTTCGCCGCCTGCCAGAAGGCGCCGTCGGTGCGCCGCGTGGTGCTGAAGTCGACGTCGGAGGTGTACGGGTCGACCTCGCGCGATCCGGTGATGTTCACCGAGGACAGCAGCGCCCGCCGGCCACCAGGCGAGGGGTTCGCCCGCGACAGCATGGACATCGAGGGCTATGCGCGCGGCCTGGCCCGCCGCAGGTCGGACATCGCCGTGACCATCCTGCGGCTGGCCAACATGATCGGGCCCGCGATGGACACCGCGCTGTCGCGCTACATCAGCGCACCGGTGGTGCCGACGGTCGTCGGTCACGACCCGAGGTTGCAGCTGCTGCACGAGCAGGATGCGCTCGGCGTGCTCGAGCGGGCCACGATGGCCGGCCGGGCGGGCACGTTCAACGTGGGCGCCGACGGGATCATCATGATGAGCCAGGCGCTCCGGCGGGCCGGCCGGGTCCCGCTGCCGGTGCCCCGTTCGGCCCTCTGGGCAGTGGATTCGCTGCGGCGCGCGACTCGGTACACTGAGCTTGATCGTGAGCAGCTCAACTACCTGAGCTACGGCCGGGTGATGGACACCGCGCGCATGCGCAAGGATCTCGGTTATAGCCCAAAGTGGTCGACCGTGGAAGCTTTTGACGATTACGTTCGCGGTCGAGGTTTGACGCCGATCATCGACCCGCGGTGGGTACGCTCAGTGGAGAGTCGCGCCGTGTCGGCAGCACAGCGCTGGGGAAGATAGACACTCAAGAAATCGGGTGGGAAGAGGTACCAACGTGCCGGGCGAGCCAAAAGCCAAAGTCATTCCGTTACATGGAAGTTCGGGCCGCGCGGCGGCCTCGCGGCGTGCCGCGCAACGCACCGAGAGTGCTCGCAGACATCCCTCGCTGATGGCCGACCCCGGCGGTCGGGCGTCGGCCGAGCAGATCGCTGCGGTGGTCCGTGAGATCGACCAGCGGCGCGGCGGTCCGGCCGCCTCCGGCCCTGTCGAGGAGACCCCCACCGAACTCGCCAAGCGCATCGCCGCGGCCGCCGAGTTCGTCCGCAAGCGGATGTCGGGCGACTACGTCGTCGACGAGTTCGGGTTCGACAAACACCTCAACGACGCAATCTTTCTGCCTTTGCTGCGGGGGCTCTTCAAGTCGTGGTTCCGGGTCGAGGTCAGCGGCATCGAGAACCTGCCGGAGACCGGTGCGGCGCTCGTGGTGGCCAACCACGCCGGCGTGCTGCCGTTCGACGGCCTGATGACGTCGGTCGCCGTGCACGACGAGCACCCGGCGCACCGGGACCTGCGACTGCTGGCCGCCGACATGGTGTTCGACCTGCCGGGGGTGGGTCAGGCCGCCCGCAAGGCCGGCCACACCATGGCCTGCACGTCCGACGCGCACCGGCTGCTGGCCGCCGGCGAGCTCACCGCGGTGTTCCCCGAGGGCTACAAGGGCCTCGGCAAACACTTCAAGGACCGGTACAAGCTGCAGCGCTTCGGCCGGGGCGGGTTCGTGTCGGCGGCGCTGCGGACAAAGGCGCCCATCGTGCCCTGCTCGATCGTCGGGTCCGAGGAGATCTATCCGATGATCGCCGACGTCAAGCTGCTCGCCCGGCTGCTCGGGCTGCCGTACTTCCCGATCACGCCGCTGTTCCCGCTTGCCGGACCGCTCGGCTTGGTGCCGCTGCCGTCGAAGTGGCACATCGAGTTCGGCGAACCGATCGAGACCGCGGGTTACGAGGAGTCGGCCGCCGACGATCCGATGGTCACCTTCGAACTGACCGACCAGGTACGCGAGACCATCCAGCAGACGCTCTACCAGCTGCTGGCCGGTCGCAGGAACATGTTCCTGGGCTGAGCCGCCGGGCCGGGCCTATGCGCCGGTGGATCTTTGCCCAGCAACCATTTTGGCGATGGCTTCGTCGCGCCGCGCCTTGATGGTCGCCGACACCTCGTCGGCCTCGCCCTCGTGGGCGGCTTCGCCGATCACGGTCACCACGCTGGTGAGCACCGGTTCACCGCGCTCGTCGCTCACCTCGCCGCGGACCTCGGTGACGACGGTTCCGTGCGCCTCGATCACCGAATCGAGGTAGGAGTCGAAGAACAGCTTGTCGCCGTCGACGATGGGGCGGTGGTAGGTGATCTTCTGGTCGCGGTGCAGCACCCGCTCCATGTTGATCGGCACGTCGAACTGGTTGAAGATCTCCGCCTGCACCTTGCGGCCGGCCACCGCCAGGAAGGTCAGCGACGCGATGAGGCCGTCGTAGCCGCTCTCCTTGGCCGCCTCCTCGCTGTGGTGGGCGGGGTGCTCGTCCTTGACCGCGCGCGCGAATTCACGGATCTTCTCCCGGCTGACCTCGAAGTAGTCGGGATACCGGTAATGCGTGCCGATGATGTCTTCAGCGATGGCCATGACTGCGCTTGCTCCCCACTAGACCGTCCTGCGGTGGCCTGTTCAGCGCGCGAGCCTATCAGCGCAGGTGCCAGCGACTCTCCTGGCGGCGGGACACGACGGCGGCCAGCGCTCCGCCCAGCGCGCCGAGGGCGACGGCCGACGGCACGCCCACCTTGGCGGCCTTGCGCGCGGTGCGGAAGTCGCGGATCTCCCAGCCCCGTTCCCGCGCGACGCTGCGCAGCGCGGCGTCCGGGTTGATCGCGACGGCGGTTCCCACCAGCGACAGCATCGGCACGTCGTTGAAGCTGTCCGAGTAGGCGGTGCACCGTCGCAGGTTCAGGCCCTCGCGGATGGCCAGCGACCGCACCGCATGCGCCTTGCCGCTGCCGTGCAGGATGTCGCCGACCAGCCGGCCGGTGAACACCCCGTCGACCGATTCGGCGACGGTGCCCAGCGCGCCGGTCAGGCCGAGCTTCCTGGCGATGGTGGCGGCCAGCTCGTACGGCGTCGCGGTCACCAGCCACACCTGCTGGCCCGCGTCGAGGTGCATCTGGGTCAGCGCTCGGGTGCCCGGCCAGATCTTGTCGGCGATGATCTCGTCGTAGATCTCCTCGCCGACGGCCGCCAGCTCGGCGGTCGAGCGGCCCTCGATGAACGACAGCGCCTTGGTCCGGCCTGCGGCCACGTCCTCGCTGTTCTCCCGGCCGGTGAGCTGGAATTTCGCCTGCGCGTAGACGAAACCCAGGACATCGCCGTAGGTGAAGTACTTGCGGGCGGCCAGCCCCCGCGCGAAGTGCACCAGCGACGACCCGTGCACGAGGGTGTTGTCGACGTCGAAGAACGCCGCCGCGGTCAGGTCCGGCGGCGGGGCGGGCGCTGTCGACGGGGCTTCGGCCTCCAGGTGGGTGACGGCGGCCTCCGCGCTGGCGTCACCGGCGATCTGCTGGCGTGCGGCCTCCGCGGAATCGGACACGGATTCACCCTAGGTCACCGGCGCCGCATACTTGCGGGGTGCACCGGCGGGCAGTGACGTTGCTGACGAGGGAGGGCTGCCCGCTGTGCGCGCAGGCGGCGGGACGGCTCGATGCGCTGGCCGGCGAGCTGGGATTCGCGCTGTCGGTGGTCGACGTCGACGCCGCCGCGGCGGCCGGGGACGCCGCGCTGCGTGCCGAGTTCGGCGACCGGCTGCCCGTGGTGCTGCTCGACGGCGTCGAACACAGCTACGGCGAGGTCGACGAGGAGCGGCTGGCCGACGACCTGCGCAAGCGTTAACCCCGTCACGAATTTGGTGACCTGACCACCTGGCGATTAACGTGGTTATGTGGTGATGAGGCCATGAGTGTGCTGCTCTTCGGGGTTTCGCACCGCAGCGCGCCGGTGTCGGTGCTCGAAAAGTTGAGCACCGATGAATCGGATCAGGCGAAGATCGTCGACGAGGTGCTCCAGTCGCCCCTCGTGACAGAGGCGATGGTGCTGTCCACCTGCAATCGTGTCGAGGTCTACGCCGTGGTCGAGGCGTTCCACGGTGGCCTGTCGGTGATCGGGCAGGTGCTGTCGGAGCACTGCGGCATGTCGCTCAACGATCTGACCAGGTACGCCTATGTGCGGTACGCCGAAGCCGCCGTCGAGCATCTGTTCGCGGTGGCCAGCGGCCTGGACTCGGCCGTGATCGGCGAGCAGCAGGTGCTCGGCCAGGTCCGGCGCGCGTACGCCGCGGCGGAGGCCAACCAGACCGTCGGCCGCACCCTGCACGAACTGTCGCAGCGCGCGCTGGCCGTCGGTAAGCGGGTGCACTCCGAGACCGGGATCGACGCCGCAGGCGCGTCGGTCGTATCGGTCGCGCTGGGAATGGCCCAGAACAAGCTCGGGACGCTCGCGGGCCGCACCGCGGTGGTGGTCGGCGCCGGCTCGATGGGCGCCCTGTCCGCGAAGCACCTGATCCGCGCCGGTGTGGGCTACGTGCACGTGGTCAACCGGTCGCTGCCGAGGGCCCGCCGGCTGGCGGAGGTGCTGACCCGGCACGGCTTCGCGGCCGACGCGGTGGCCCTCGACGACATCGCCACCGTGCTGGCCGACGCCGACGTGGTGATCACGTCGACCGGCGCTGTGCGTCCGGTCGTGTCGCTGGCCGATGCCCACCGCGGACTGACCGGCCGGCCGGAACAGCGCCCCCTGGTGATCTGCGACCTGGGCATGCCCCGCGACGTCGACCCGGCGATCGCCGGCCTGCCCGGCGTCTACGTCATCGACATGGACCGCATCCAGCGCGAGCCCTCGGCGCGCGCCGCGGCCTCCGACGCCGACGCCGCCCGCGCGATCGTCGCCGCCGAGGTGTCGGCCTACCTGACCGGCCAGCGGATGGCCGAGGTCACCCCCACCGTCACGGCGCTGCGCCAGCGTGCCGCCGACGTGGTGGAGGCCGAACTGCTGCGCCTGGACAACCGGCTGCCCGGCCTGGAGGCCGCGCACCGCGACGAGGTGGCCAAGACCGTGCGGCGGGTGGTCGACAAGCTGCTGCACGCGCCGACGGTGCGGGTCAAGCAGCTGGCCAGCGCACCTGGCGGGGACAGCTACGCCGAGGCGCTGCGGGAGCTGTTCGAGCTCGACCCGCAGGCGGTCGACGCCGTGGCGGCAGGCGAACTGCCGCTGGTGGCCGGGGGCGACGCGATGAGCGCCACGGCACTCGACTTCGACAAGTCCGAGTAGCGCTTGACGCCTTCACAGGATCCCGGGCCCATCCGGATCGGCACCCGCGGCAGTCTCCTGGCGACCACTCAAGCCGGCTCCATCCGGGACGCGCTGGTGCAGCGCGGGCACCGGGCCGAGCTGGTCATCATCTCCACCGAGGGCGACCGGTCGTCAGCACCGATCGCGGAGATCGGCGTTGGCGTGTTCACCGCGGCGCTGCGCGACGCGATCGCCGACGGCCGGGTCGACATGGCCGTGCACTCCTACAAGGATTTGCCGACCGCACAGGACGAGCGGTTCGTCATCGCGGCGACACCGCGGCGCGAGGACCCAAGGGATGCCCTGGTGGCCCGTGACGGGATGGTGCTGGGGGAGTTGCCCGTCGGCTCGGTGATCGGCACGTCGAGCCCGCGGCGGACGGCGCAGCTTAGAGCACTGGGTCTCGGTTTGGAAATCCGCCCCCTAAGAGGCAACCTAGATACCAGGTTGAACAGGGTTACAGGCGGTGATCTCGACGGCGTCGTCGTCGCCCGGGCGGGACTGGCTCGCATCGGACGATTGGGCGATGTCACCGAGACCCTCGAGCCGGTGCAGATGTTGCCGGCGCCGGCTCAGGGGGCGCTCGCGGTGGAATGCCGCGCAGCGGATTCCGGGCTGGCGGCGCTGTTGGCGGAGCTCGACGACGCCGACACGCGTGCTGCGGTCACCGCCGAACGGACTCTGCTCGCCGAACTGGAGGCGGGCTGTTCCGCACCGGTGGGCGCGATCGCGGAAGTGGTCGAGTCCATCGATGAGGAGGGCCACATCTTCGAAGAGCTGTCGCTGCGCGGTTGTGTGGCGACGCTGGACGGATCCGACGTGATCCGTGCGTCCGGCATCGGAACTCCGGGTCGGGCCAGGGACCTGGGCGTCTCCGTGGCCTCGGAGCTGTTCGAACTGGGCGCGCGCGAGCTCATGGCGGATCTCAACTGAAGCTGTAGAGCGGAGTGAGCGACAGATGACTCGGCAAGTGGGCGTACGAGGCCGTAAGACGAAGCCCGGCCGCATCACGTTCGTGGGCTCAGGCCCGGGGGACCCCGGCCTGCTGACCTCGCGGGCGCAGACCGTGCTCGCCAACGCCGCACTGGTCTTCACCGACCCGGACGTGCCGGGTGCGGTGCTGGCGCTGGTCGGTACCGCGCTGCCGCCGCCGGCGGGACCGGCACCGGCCGAGGTGTCCGCGCCCACCGACCCGGACTCCGTCGTGGGCACGGAAACGGCTGCAGCGCAGACGATCCCGGGTGGTCCGGAGGTGCGTCCCGCGCTCGGCGATCCGGCCGAGGTGGCCAAGACGCTGGTCGCCGAGGCGCGTCACGGCGCCGATGTGGTCCGGCTGGTCTCCGGTGACCCGCTGTCGGTGGACTCCGTCATCACCGAGATCAACACGCTGGCCAAGAGCCACCTGGACTTCGAGGTGGTGCCCGGACTGCCGGACACCACCGCCGTGCCGAGCTACGCCGGCTTGCCACTGGGCTCCACCCACACCGTCGCCGACGTGCGCGGGGACGTGGACTGGGCCGCGCTTGCCGCCGCACCCGGACCGCTGATCCTGCACGCCACCGCGTCGCACCTGCCTGACGCGGCGCGCACGCTCATCGAATACGGCCTGGCCGATGCGACGCCCGCCGTCGTGACCGCCAACGGCACCACCTGTCAGCAGCGCTCGGTGGAGTCGACACTGAGCGGCCTGATCGACAAGTCGGTGCTGACCGCACCCGACGCCAGCGGCGCGCTGTCCCCGCTGACCGGGCCGCTGGTGGTGACCATCGGCAAGACCGTCGCGCACCGCGCCAGGCTGAACTGGTGGGAGAGCCGCGCGCTGTACGGCTGGACCGTGCTCGTCCCGCGCACCAAGGACCAGGCCGGCGAGATGAGCGACAAGCTGGTCGGCCACGGCGCACTGCCGATCGAGGTGCCCACCATCGCCGTCGAGCCGCCGCGCAGTCCCGCGCAGATGGAACGCGCGGTCAAGGGTCTGGTGGACGGCCGGTTCCAGTGGGTCGTGTTCACCTCCACCAACGCCGTGCGTGCGGTGTGGGAGAAGTTCAACGAGTTCGGCCTCGACGCCCGGGCGTTCTCCGGGGTCAAGATCGCGTGCGTCGGACAGGCCACCGCGGACAAGGTGCGCGCGTTCGGGATCAATCCCGAGCTGGTGCCGACCGGCGAGCAGTCCTCCCTGGGCCTGCTCGACGACTTCCCGCCGTATGACGAGATCTTCGACCCGGTGAACCGGGTGCTTCTGCCGCGCGCGGACATCGCCACCGAGACCCTGGCCGAGGGCCTGCGCGAGCGCGGCTGGGAGATCGAGGACGTCACCGCCTACCGGACGGTGCGCGCCGCACCGCCGCCGGCGAACACCCGCGAGATGATCAAGACCGGCGGCTTCGACGCGGTCTGCTTCACCTCGAGCTCGACGGTGCGCAACCTGGTCGGCATCGCAGGCAAGCCGCACGCCCGCACCATCGTCGCGTGCATCGGGCCCAAGACCGCGGAGACCGCGGCGGAATTCGGACTGCGCGTGGATGTGCAGCCCGAGATCGCCGCGGTGGGTCCGCTGGTCGACGCGCTCGCCGAGCATGCGGCGCGGCTGCGTGCCGAGGGCGCGCTGCCCCCGCCGCGTAAGAAGAGCCGCCGGCGGTAGCGGTGGCCTTCCCCCGGCACCGGCCGAGGAGGTTGCGCTCGACGCCGGCCATGCGCCGGCTGGTGGCGCAGACGTCCCTGGAGCCACGGCACCTGGTGTTGCCGATGTTCGTCGCCGACGGCATCGACGAGCCGCGCCCCATCTCCTCCATGCCGGGCGTCTTCCAGCACACGAGGGACTCGCTGCGGCGGGCGGCCGCGGACGCGGTGGCGGCCGGGGTGGGTGGCCTGATGCTGTTCGGGGTGCCCCGCGACGAGGACAAGGACCCACTGGGCTCGGCCGGGTCGGCGCCCGACGGCGTCCTCAACGCCGCGCTGCGGGACCTGGCCGCCGACCTCGGTGAGCAGACCGTGCTGATGGCCGACACCTGCCTCGACGAGTTCACCGATCACGGGCACTGCGGGGTGGTCGACGAACGCGGCAGGGTGGACAACGACCTGACCAATGAGCGATACGTGAAACTTGCTGTCGCGCAGGCGGATGCGGGCGCCCACGTCGTCGGCCCGAGCGGCATGATGGACGGTCAGGTGGCCGCCATCCGCGACGGACTCGACGCCGCCGGGCACACCGACACCGCGATCCTGGCCTACGCCGCCAAGTTCGCGTCCGGCTTCTACGGCCCGTTCCGCGAGGCGGTGGCGTCGAGCCTGCAGGGGGACCGGCGCACGTACCAGCAGGAGCCCGGCAACGCCAGGGAGGCGCTGCACGAGGTGCGGCTCGACATCGACGAGGGCGCCGACATCGTGATGGTCAAGCCGGCGATGAGCTATCTCGACGTGGTGCGGGCCGCCGCCGACATCTCGCCGGTGCCGGTGGCGGCCTATCAGGTGTCCGGTGAGTACGCGATGATCTGCGCCGCCGCGGCCAACGGCTGGATCGACGAGCGCACCGTCGCGCTGGAGACGCTCACCGGGATCAGGCGCGCCGGCGCCGACCTCGTCCTCACGTACTGGGCGGCCGACGTGGCCGACTGGCTGGCGTGACGGAGACGACCGACCGGCCGCCTGACGTCGACACCGGATTCTGGCTGTGGATGGTCGCGCTGCCGCTGATGGTGATCGGCTACGTGGTGGACGTCGTGGTGTCGCCGGTGGGCCCGGCGGTGCTGCGGTACGCCTCGGCGGGCCTGGTGGCGGTGGTGCTGTCCGCGGTGGTGGTGACGTTCCTGATCCTGATGCGCTCCGGCTACCGCTGGGCGCGCACACTGCTGACCGGTGGCGGCGTGGCCTCGGTGGTGTACGCCGCGGCGAACCTGTTCACCACCGAACGGGAGACCCCCGCGGCGCTGCTGTACGCCGTCGCGACCATCGTCGGGTCGGTGCTGATCGGCGGCGGGATCTTCCTCCTGCACCGCAAGGACGCCCACGGCTGGTTCACCAGGTGAACCGTTAGGCTGGCCCGGATGTCGGCACCGCAGCAGCCCCTGAGCAGACCACGCGTCGTCGACGTGGCGTTCTGGCTGCTCGCCGTCGGCGCGGTCGTCCTCATCGGCGGTGGCATGCTGGCGGCCACGGTGAGCTTCGACGCGGCCCGCGGCGCGATCGACTCGGCCGTCTCCGACGAGCAGGTCCGCCAGTACCTCATGCTCTACCGCGGGATGGGGATCGGGTCGGTGCTCAGCGGCGCCGGGCTGGCCTTCCTGGCCGGTCGGACCCGGGGCGGCGATGCGCGGTTCCGTCGCGCCACCATCGGTCTCGGGTTGGCGGTCACGGTGCTCCTCGCGATCCTGGCCTTCGTGTTCGCCGTCGCTCAACCGGTCACGCTGGCGGCGGTCCTGCCGATCGTGGCCGGTGTGATCCTGTTGACCCGCCCGGCTTCGTCGGCCTGGTACACCGCGAAGGACCCAACGTGAGCGACAACGCCGCGCCCGTGCAGGTGCTGTTCCGCGAGCCCGGTGCCAGCTGGTGGTGGCTGCTCGCCGGTCCCGTGGCCGGGGTGACGATGGCCATGATCCAGCTGTCGGCCGGCTACGGGATGCAGCCCCTGGTGCCCGGGATGTTCCTCGTGCTGGTCACCGGCTTCCTCGCCATCCAGGTGAAGGCCGCGCGTATCCACACCTCGGTCGAGTTGACGCCGTTGACCCTGCGGCAGGGCGCCGAGACCATCCAGATCGTCGACATCGTGCGGATCTTCCCGCCCGCGGAGGGCAGGGAGATCCTGCCGTGGCAGTCCTCGCGCGCCCTCGGCGAACTCACCGGGGTACCGCGGGGCCGCACCGGTATCGGCCTCAAGCTCAGCGGCGGCCGCCATGCCCAGGCGTGGGCGCGACGGCACGCCGATCTGCGTGCGGCGCTGACCGGTCTGGTCGGCGAGCAGGCGGCGTGAAGACGCGCCTGCGGGCGACGGTCGAGCTGGTGCTGGCCGGCGTCGCCGCCGTCGGATGCGTGCTGAGCTGGCTCTCGGCCCGATCGACGGTGGTGGTGGCTCCCGTCGTCGCGGGCGAGCCGGCGACCTCCCAGCCGGTGTACTCGGCCCCGGCGCTGGTGCTGGCGCTGCTGCTGGCGACCGTCGCCGGCGTGCTGGCGGTGCTCGCCGTCGCGCGGCTGCGGCGCCGCTGACCTCGGGTGAGCCCCGTCACAACCCTGTTGGTACAAAGTGCAAAATCTGTAACATTGTTCCTCATGACCGAGCTGGCCGAGAACGACGCCGCGAACGACACGCCCCCCGACGCGCTCCCGCTGGGGCCGCAGTCGCTGGTGTGGCGGTACTTCGGCGACAACCGGATGTACCTGATCGGGCCGCGGCCCGCCGTGCTGCAGAACATGCTCGCCGAACTCGGCCAGGGCGTGCTCGACCATTCGGTGTTCTTCGACGACACCGCCGCGCGGGTGAAGCGGTCACTGCCGCCGATCTTCATGACGGTGTACGGCGCCGACGACGCCAACGAGGGCTTCAACGTGCGCGACTTCCACCACGACATCAAGGGCGAGATGCCCGACGGCCGCAGGTACCACGCGCTGGACCCCGAGACGTACTTCTGGGCGCACGCCACGTTCTTGGAGCAGGTGCTGTACTTCGCCGACACCTTCGTCAAGAGGTTGTCGCGGGCCGAGAAGGAACAGATCTACGCCGAGTCGAAGACCTGGTACCGCCGCTACGGTGTGAGTGACCGGCCCATGCCCGCCGACTACGCCGAGTTCGAGCGCTACTGGCAGCGGATGCTCGACGAGACCGTCGTCGCGCACAAAACGGCCCAATACGGCGTCGGCTACGTCACCAAGGGGTTCCCCTGCCCCAAGGGCGTGCACCCCGCCGTATGGCGGGTGGTGTCGGTGGCCTTCGATCCCCTCGCGGCATTCCTGACGACCGGAGGTCTGCCGCCGCAGGCACGCCGGCTGCTCGGGCTGCCGTGGTCGGACCGCCAGGAGCGCCGGTATCAGCGCTTCGCCGCGCTGTGGCGGTCACGGCCGGTCAACTGGCTGTGGGACCGACTGCCGATGTCGGTGCGCTACAACAAGTACGCACAACAGGGCTACTCCCGTGCCGGCGCAGGCGCCTGACCCGGCCACCGAGGCCGTGCTGGACGCGGCCGTCGCCGAGTTCGAGCAGCACGGCTTCCGCCGGGTCGCCCTCGACGACGTCGCCCGCCGCGCAGGGGTCAGCCGCACCACCATCTACCGGCGGTTCGCCAATCGCGACGAACTGGTGGCCGCGGTCGTCGAGCGGGAGAATCTCGCGCTGTTCGCCGACATCGCCGCCGAACTCGCCCGGTCGGGCCCCCAGGCGAACTACTACGTCGAGGCGTTCGTGCTGTCGATCCAGCGCTTCCGCACCCACCGGGTGCTGCAACGGATGATGACCGACGAACCCGGCTTCGTGATGGCGCTGGCGCACCAGCACTGGGCCGCCGCGATCGAGCGGATGGCCGAGGCGCTGCGGGTGATCTTCCCGGCGGGGTTCGCCGATCGGATCGGGCCGCAGGCCGTCAACGAGTTGGCCGACACGATCCTGCGCTACGCCGCCATGGTGCTGTTGCTGCCGAGCGCCGCACCGCTCGACACCGACGAAGATCTGCGCGCATTCGCCACCCGGCACTTCCTGCCCAGCCTGCCCGCCGCGCTGCGAGCGGTCCCTGCCTGACCAGCTTCCTGTTTCCTGGGTCACACTTTCGGGCAGTCTGCTGCCATGGCTACCGAACAGCAGGAACAGCAGGACCAGAGTGACAACGCCGACGGCGACCAGCAGGACGTGGAGAAGAACGACGCCGGCCAGTTGACCGAGAAACCCGAGGTCACTGACGAGCACAAGGAAAAGGCCAAGGAGATGCGCAAGGCCTACGAGGAGGATCTGGAGACCACCACGCTGCCCGGCAGCGACGGCACGGTCTCCGGGACCGCGGTCTCCGACTGGGTCGACGAGAAGGACAAAGGAAACATCGAGACCTCCGCCGAGGAGGGCAAGGTCGAGTACCGGAAGTCCGACGAGTTCAAGAAGCTCCAGGAGGGCTGACGTCCTAGAGTGGGCGCCGTGACGGCCCTGGATCGCATCGCCCCCGAGTTCGTCGAGATGGCCCACGCGATCGTGTGGGCGTCGGTGGCCACGGTCGGTCCCGACGGCCGGCCCCGCACTCGCATCCTGCATCCGATCTGGGAGTGGGACGGCACGGATCTGGTCGGGTGGATCGCGACATCGCCCACTCCGCTGAAGGAATCGCATCTCGCGGCGCATCCCGATGTCTCGGTGAGCTACTGGACCACTACGCACGACACCTGCAGCGCCGAATGCGCCGCCGAGTGGGTCTTCGACGACGAGCGCCGCTCCAGGGTCTGGCAGCTGTTCGAGAACGGACCCGAACCGGTCGGTTACGACCCGGCGATCATCGAGCCGTGGCGCGACGGGCCCACGTCCGCGGCGTTCGCGGCGTGGCGGCTGACGCCGTACCGGCTGCGCGTGATGCCCGGCACCGTGATGACGCAGGGCGAGCGGCACCGGCTGCTCACCTGGTCGGCGGGCGGCTAGTCCTGTGCCGTCGGCCTGATGGTGAGGTCACCGATCTCGACGTCGTGCGGCTGCTCCACGGCGAATGCGATCGCCCGCGCGACGGCGTCGGGCGGCATCCCGAATTCCTCCATGGCACCCCGGATTCGGCCGCGCAGAGCGACGTCGTCGATCGAGCTGTCCAATTCGGTGTTCACGTAGCCAGGAGAGATCGACGTGGTGCGCACGACGCCGTCCGTGGACTCCGTACGCAGGCCTTCCATCACCGTGCGTACCGCGTTCTTCGTCGCCGCGTAGACCGCCATTGTCGGCGCGATCTTCAGGCCGGCGGTCGAGACCGTCGTGACCAGGTGCCCGCGGCCCTGCCTGCGGAAGATCGGCAGGACCGCCGCCACGCTGTTGAGCACCCCCCGCAGATTGACGTCAATCATCGCCGACCAGCCGTCGACGTCGAGGTCGCTCATGGGCCCGATCTTGCTGATGCCGGCGTTGCTGACGAGCACGTCGACCGCGCCGAACTCGCGCAACCCCGTCTCGGCGAGTTCCCGCACATCGCCGGGCCGCGTCACGTCGGTCGCCCGGTACACCGCCGCCCCGCCTGCGGATCCGATGTCGCCGACGAGCCGGTCCAACCGCTCGGTGCGCCTGGCTCCCAGCACCACGGAAGCGCCGCGGTCTGCGAGCAGCCGGGCGGTCGCCTCCCCGATGCCGCTGCTGGCGCCGGTGATGACGACGACTTTCCCTGCAACACCCGACACAACCGCCTCCTCGACTAAAGTGGACACGTATCCGGTTACTGGATTCACCGTAGCGGACACGTGTCCGCTTAGCCAGTCTGGGGGAGTGCGGTGACGCGACCGCGCCGTCGGGCCGACGCCGAACTGAACCGCGCCCGCATCGTCGCCGCCGCCCGATCGCTGGTGCAGCAGCCCGACGAGCTGAAGCTCAACGAGGTGGCGAAGGCCGCCGGAGTCGGCCAGGGCACGCTCTACCGGCACTTCGCGAGCCGGGAGGAGCTTCTCGTCGAGGTGTACCGCGACGACGTACACGAACTCGTCGAGGCGGCGTCGGTGCTGCTGGCGCACCACGATCCGCTGAGCGCACTGGCCGCCTGGTTCCGGCGGGTGACGGAGTACGCCCGGATCAAGCGCGGGGTGTTCGCGGCGGTGACGACCTCGGTGCGAACCGATCTCGCCGACCACAGCATCGGCAGCATCGGTGAGGCGATCACCTCGCTGCTCGACGCGGGCAAGGCCGAGGGCGTGATCCGCGGCGACGCCGACGCGCGGGATGTGCTCCTGCTGATCGGCGCCCTCACCCGGCTCGACGACGACGAGTGGGACACCCGCGCAGACCGCCTGCTGAGGATCGTCCTCGACGGCCTGCGCGCCAACGGGTAGACGTCATCGCACGGCGAACTCGAGAGCCACGAGCCGTTCGGACATGTCCCAGAGCCGGGCGGCGTCGGCGGGATCGCCCGCCGGTTCGTAGATCGCCTGTTCGGCGGGTGCTCCCGTCAGATGCCGGAACCCACTCGGTCCGTAGAACCTGCCGCCCTCGGCGTCGGGGTGGGCGGCCGCGTACAACGCAGGCAGCAGGCCCTGGTCCACCGTCTGGGTGAGGCCCATCCGGGTGAACAACCGGACGACCCGCACCGCGAGGGTGTCGCCGTTGCGTCCCATGTGTGGTTGTGCGGCAAGCAGATTGGTTGCCGTCACGCCCGGATGCGAGACGTTGCTGGTGATGCCCCAGCCGCCGCGCTCGCTGCGGCGGTTGAGCTCGAGGCCGAACATCAGGTTGGCGATCTTGGACTGACTGTAGGCCTTGCCCGCAGAGTACGATCCCTCGAAATTCGGGTCGTCCCAGTTGATCGCGTGCGACGCGGCCGCGATGCTGGACTGCGTCGTCACCCGCGCGCGGCCGGCCCGCAGCAGCGGCAGCAGCCGCGCGGTGAGCGCGAAGTGTCCGAGATGATTCGTGCCCCACTGCAGTTCGAATCCGTCGACGGTGGTGAGGCGCGTCGGCGGGTTCATCACCCCGGCGTTGTTGACCAGGAGGTGGATCGGCCGGCCCTCGGCGAGCAATTCGCCGGCGAGGTCGGCGACCGACTGCAGCGACGACAGGTCGAGACGCCGCAGGCTCACCCGCGCACTCGGCACCGCGGTGGCGATCCGGTCCAGTGCGGCCTGTCCTTTCGCGGCGTTGCGTACCGGCAGGATGACCTCCGCGCCGGCGGCGGCCAGCCTTTCGGCCAGTCCGAGACCGATACCGTCGCTCCCGCCGGTGACGACGGCCGTCCGGCCGGTCAGGTCCGGCACCTCCACCACTGCTCTGCCCGACATGCTGTGCTCCCTCGTGCTCGATCGATTGCTGTGCTGTCGACGCTGCCAGCTTCGCGGGAGTGCATTCAGGGGCCGGTTATCCGGTGATCGGTGATCCCCCGTTGAGCAGTGCGGGTTCGCGACGATCGCCGCGGGAGTAGGCGTCCGGATCGGCGCCCAGTGCGGCGAGCTTGGCGTGGCTGGCCGATCCCGGGTCGGCGGTGAACACCAGCAGCGTGTGCAATTGTGCTGCGTCGTAGAGGATCTGGCACTGCACGTCCAGCACGCCCAGCTTCGGGTGCGCGATCCGCTTGCTCTGTTCCCTTGTGGTCGAGACATCGTGGCGCTTCCACAGATCGGCGAACGCGGCGCTGCGGTCCAGCAGCGTCTCGACGATCTGCGCCGCCCGCGAACCGGCGCCGTCACGGGCGTAGGCCACCCTGGCGTCGGCGACGAACCGGCGCCCGATCATCGCGTGGTCCTCGGACGGGTACACCTGCCGGGCATGCTCGTCGGTGAACCACCGGTAGACCACGCTGCGCGCCATGCCCTCGAACGCGGTCTCGTCGCCGAGCAGTGCTCGCGCGGCCGGCGTCTGCACCAACGTCTCGCCGAGCGCCGACATCACCTGCGCCGGGGTGTCCTGCAACCGGTCCAGGATGCGCATCGTGGCCGCGCTGACGTGCTCGCCGCCCAGGGTGCGCGCCGGCGCGTTGTGCCCCGCCAACCGGAACAGATGGTCCCGCTCGTCCAGCGACAACCGCAGCGCCCGCGCCAGCGATGCGAGCACCTCCGTCGACGGTTGCGGTGCGCGCCGCTGCTCCATCCGGGTGTAGTAGTCCGTCGAGATCATCGCCAGCGCGGCGACCTCCTCGCGGCGTAACCCGGTCGTCCGCCGCCTGCGCCCGGCGGCCAGGCCCAGCTCCTGCGGACTCAGCGCCGCGCGTCGGGTGCGCAGGAAATCGGCCAACTGCCCCTGATCCATCGACCCAGTCTCCCCGGGGACCGGTTCGCGATCCAGGGATCGGCAGTCCCCGGCTCGCCGCTCACGCGTCGGTGCGGTCGGCGGCCCACCACGTGAGGACCCGGGTCGCGAAGAGCGTCAACCACTTCGACGGCTCACCGGCTGCGACGTCGACTTCGAACCACACCCGTCCGGGCTGGCGACCGGCCTGCAGCCAGGTGCCGTCGGGCTGTTCGGCCGCCCGGATGCGGTCGATCGCGTCGGCCATCCGGGGATCGGGCCGCACACCGTCGTGCAGCGCCGCACCGCGGAAGTAATCGGCGGCGTTGAGCACGCTGTAGGCCCACCGGAACGGATAACGGAACCGGTCCACCCACGGCCCCACCGGTTCGCCGGTGGACAGCCGCCGGAACAGGCCACGCCGCAGCAGGTACTCCTGCCCGGCGTGCCGCGCGGTCCGCGTCGCGGCCGAACCACCGGTCGCGATCTCGTCGGCGAGCAGCCCCTTGAGCGCGTTGAGCGTCGAGTGGAACGACGATCGCGTCGACCCCTCGACCCACTCGCAGTTCCAGCCGCCGTCGGGCAGTTGATGGTCGACGAACCATTCGGCGACGCCCCGCACGTCGACACCGAGCCACGCCCCGTTGGCGAGGGTCCAGCCGTTGATGCAGCAGTCCACCTCGCCGTCCCAGTACGGCAGGTCGTCGTACTCCCAGCGGCAGTTCGCGGCGAGCAGTTCGGCCGTCCGCCGCTCACGCAGCACCGCGGGGTCGAGGCCCCACTCGCGCAGGGAGTTGAGCGTCCAGGTGGTCGCCGTCCACGGCTGACCCTCGTCGTCGGCTCGAGCTTCCGAGAAGTCGGCAGGAAAGAACGCGCCACCGGCCCATTGGCCGTCACCGTCCTGCAGCGCCAGCAGCCGCGCACCGAATCCCTCGGTGGCGATCCGCGCCCTTGTCGACTCCCACACCGGCGGCGGTTCCCCGAGCAGATCGCGTTCGACCTGCCAGCGCAGCGCCGGATCCGAGTCGAGCAGCCATGCGGTCAGGTTCGTCATGGCCGGTCCAGGTGGACCAAGGCGCCGTCGGCGCGCTCGCAGGTCATCATGTGCTGGTCAGGCAGCCGGTCCTGCCAGTCGCCGGTCGCGGTGCAGTCCCAGTCCTCGATCTCCTTGAAGGCGCCGGCCGACCGGCCACCCGGCGCGGCGTCCCACTTCTCGATCACCCGGAGCGCCTCGGGGCAGTCGATGTTCGTGGTGCCCCGCACGACGTGGATGTCCCGGCCGGTGCTCGGGCGGGACAGCGGCGCGAGGCCGCAGTCCTGCAGGGCCGCGGTGACCGTCGGCGGGGGAGCGGGCGTCGGGTCGCCGTCGGTGACGTCGGCGCCGCAGCCGGTGAGGGCGGCCGCCGCGGACAGCAGAACGGCCGCACACCATCGCGGATGTCGCATGCCGAAGATCAAACTCATTTCCATGGCCTACCTCAAGCCGCGGCCCTGACCACTACACCCTGTAGTTGACGCGCCGGAGGCGACTGGGACACTGGTGTGCATGCATGCTTCGGCCGGGACCGAGATATCGGCGAAACTGTTCGCCGATGCGTCCGCCGTCATCCCAGGCGGGGTCAACTCGCCGGTCCGGGCGTTCAACGCGGTCGGTGGCACCCCGCGGTTCATCACCTCGGCGAACGGCTACTGGCTGACCGACGCCGACGGCAACCGCTACGTCGACCTGGTGTGTTCGTGGGGGCCGATGATCCTCGGCCACGCCCATCCCGCCGTGGTCGAGGCGGTGCAGCGGGTGGTGGCCGACGGCCTGTCGTTCGGCGCCCCGACACCGTCGGAGACCCAGCTCGCCGCGGAGATCGTCGACCGGGTCGGCCCCGTCGAACGGCTGCGGATGGTCAACTCCGGCACCGAGGCCACCATGAGCGCGATCCGGTTGGCCCGCGGTTTCACCGGCCGGCCCAAGATCGTCAAGTTCTCCGGCTGCTACCACGGTCACAGCGACGCGCTGCTGGCCGACGCGGGTTCCGGGGTCGCCACGCTCGGCCTGCCGTCGTCACCGGGTGTCACCGGCGCGGCCGCCGCGGACACCATCGTGCTGCCGTACAACAACGTCGCCGCCGTCGAGGAGGTGTTCGCCCGGTTCGGTGACGAGATCGCCTGCGTCATCACCGAGGCAAGCCCCGGCAACATGGGCGCGGTGCCGCCGCTGCCCGGGTACAACGCGGCGCTGCGCCGCCTCACCGCCGAGCACGGCGCGCTGCTGGTGATGGACGAGGTGATGACGGGCTTCCGGGTCAGCCGTTCCGGTTGGTACGGCATCGATCCCGTCGACGCCGACCTGTTCACCTTCGGCAAGGTGATGAGCGGCGGGCTGCCCGCCGCGGCGTTCGGCGGCCGCGCCGAGGTGATGGAGCGGCTGGCGCCGCTGGGCCCCGTCTACCAGGCCGGCACGCTGTCGGGTAACCCGGTGGCGATGGCCGCCGGGCTGGCCACGCTGCGCGCAGCGGACGACGAGGTCTACGCCGCGCTCGACGCCAATGCCGACCGGCTGGCCGGCCTGCTCACCGGGGCGCTGACGGACGCCGGTGTCGCACACCGGGTTCAGCGTGGCGGGAACATGCTGTCGGTGTTCTTCACCGCCGAGGAGGTCGGTGACTTCGCCGCCGCGCGCGCGGCCGAGACGTGGCGCTTCCCGCCGTTCTTCCACGCCCTGCTCGACGCGGGCGTCTACCCGCCGCCGAGCGCCTTCGAGGCGTGGTTCGTCTCCGCCGCCCTCGACGACGACGCCTTCGAGCGCATCGCCGCCGCCCTGCCCGGTGCCGCCCGCGCCGCCGCCGAAGCGACGCAGCCCGCATGACCGCCGAGAAGACCATCGTGCACGTGATGCGGCACGGCGAGGTGCACAATCCCGAGGGCGTTCTCTACGGCCGCCTGCCCGACTACCACCTCTCCGAGCGCGGTCGCGCGCAGGCGCAGCGGGTGGCGGACTGGCTGGCCGACCGCGACATCGTCTACGTCGTGGCCTCCCCGCTGGAGCGCGCCCAGGAGACCGCCGGGCCGATCGCCGCGGCGCACGGCCTGTCCATCGACACCGACGACGAGCTGATCGAATCGCTGAACGTCTTCCAGGGCGAGCGGGTCTCCCCGGGTGACGGCGCCCTGCGCGATCCCCGTAACTGGTGGCACCTGCGCAACCCGCGCGTGCCGTCCTGGGGTGAGCCGTACACCGACATCGCCGCCCGGATGACCGGTGCGCTGCACCGCGCCCGCGACAAGGGTCGGGGTCACGAGTCGGTGTGCGTCAGCCACCAGCTCCCCGTCGAGACGCTGCGGCGCGCCATCACCGGAAAACCGTTGCACCACTTCCCGACCCGCCGGTTGTGCAACCTCGCGTCACTGACGTCCTTCTACTTCCACGGTGACGAGTACGTCGGCTGGGGTTACGCGGAGCTGGCCGGGCAGTGACGCGGTTGGTGGTCCTGCTGGTGAGCGCGGTGATCGCGCTCGCCGGCTGTTCCACCGGTGACGACGCCGTCGCCCAGGGCGGCACCTTCGAGTTCGTCGCGCCCGGCGGCAAGACCGACATCACCTACGACCCGCCGGACAGCCGCGGCCGCCCAGGGCCGCTGTCGGGTCCCGACCTGCTCGACCCGGACCGCACCATCTCGCTCGACGACTTCGCCGGCGACGTGGTGGTGATCAACGTGTGGGGGCAGTGGTGCGGACCGTGCCGCACCGAGATCGGTCAGCTGCAGCAGGTCTACGACGCGACCCGCGAGCGGGGCGTGGCGTTCCTCGGCATCGACGTGCGCGACAACAACCGCCAGGCCGCGGTCGACTTCGTCACCGACCGCAGGATCACGTTCCCGTCGATCTACGACCCGCCGATGCGCACGATGATCGCCTTCGGCGGGCGGTATCCGACGACGGTGATCCCGTCGACCGTGGTGCTGGACCGCCAGCACCGGGTGGCCGCCGTGTTCCTGCGCGAACTGCTGGCCGAGGACCTGATGCCGGTGGTCGAGCGGCTGGCCGCCGAGAGTCCGGCTCCGGCGCCGGGGACCCAGCCGTGACCGGCTTCGCCGAACTCGCCGCCGCCGGGCCGGTTCTGTTGGCGCTGGGCGCGTGCGTGCTGGCCGGCCTGGTGTCGTTCGCGTCGCCGTGCGTGGTGCCGCTGGTGCCGGGCTACCTGTCGTACCTGGCGGCCGTCGTCGGGGTCGACGAGCCAGCCGGTGAGGCCGGCGCGCAGGTGGCGGTGCGCACGGCGCGGCTGCGGGTGGCAGGCGCGGCGGCGCTGTTCGTCGCGGGGTTCACCGTCGTGTTCCTGCTCGGCACGGTGGCCGTGCTGGGCATGACCACCACGCTGATCACGAATCAGCTTCTGCTGCAACGCCTCGGCGGAGTGGTGACCATCCTGATGGGCCTGGTGTTCATCGGCCTGGTGCCCGCCTTGCAGCGCCAGGTGCGATTCACCCCGCGGCAGCTGTCGACCGTCGCCGGCGCGCCGCTGCTCGGCGCGGTGTTCGCCCTCGGCTGGACGCCGTGCCTGGGTCCGACGCTGACCGGGGTGATCACCGTCGCCTCGGCGACCGACGGCGCCAACGTGGCCCGCGGCGTGGTGCTCGTGCTGGCCTACTGCCTCGGGCTGGGAATCCCGTTCGTGCTGTTGGCCTTCGGCTCGGCGCGGGCGGTGTCCGGCCTCGGCTGGCTGCGCAGGCACACCCGCACCATCCAGGTGTTCGGCGGCATCCTGCTGGTGATCGTCGGCGCCGCGCTGGTGACCGGACTGTGGAACGACTTCGTCTCCTGGGTGCGCGACGCGTTCGTCAGTGACGTCAGGCTGCCGATATGACCGCCGTCTCCCCGCGAGCAGACACAGAATCGCGCAAACCACGGCGGTTCAGTGCGATTTCGCGTCTGCTCGCGCTGATCCGCAACACCTGGCGGACGCTGACGTCGATGGGCACCGCGCTGGTGCTGCTGTTCCTGCTGGCGCTGGCCGCGATCCCCGGGGCGCTGCTGCCGCAGCGCAGCCTCAACGAGTCGAAGGTCGCCGAGTACATCGCCGCGCGCCCCACGCTGGGCCCGCTGCTGGACCGGCTGCAGGCGTTCGACGTGTTCTCGAGCTTCTGGTTCACCGCGATCTACGCCCTGCTCTTCATCTCCCTCGTCGGCTGCCTGACACCGCGGCTGTTCGAGCACATCCGCAGCCTGCGGGCGGTGCCGGTGCCTGCGCCGCGCAACCTGGGCCGGCTGCCCAAACACCACACCGGCGAGGTGGCGGGCGATCCGCAGGCGGTGGCCGCGGCCGTCTCGGAGCGGCTGCGCGGCTGGCGGCAGGTGACCCGCACCGAGGGCGGCACGACCGAGATATCGGCGGAGAAGGGGTATCTGCGCGAGTTCGGCAACATCGTCTTCCACTTCTCGCTGCTCGGGCTGCTGGTGGCGATCGCCGCGGGCAAGCTGTTCGGCTACGAGGGCAACGTGATCGTGATCGCCGACGGCGGCCCCGGCTTCTGTTCTGCCTCACCCGCGGCGTTCGACTCGTTCCGGGCGGGCAATACCGTCGACGGCACCTCGCTGTATCCGATCTGCCTGCGGGTCAACGAGTTCGACGCGGAGTACCTGCCCACCGGCCAGGCCACCTCGTTCGCCGCGGACATCGAGTACCAGGCCGGGCAGGACCTCGCCGACGACGTCTGGCAGCCCTACCGGTTGCGGGTCAACCACCCGCTTCGCGTCGGCGGTGACCGGGTGTACCTGCAGGGCCACGGCTACGCGCCGACGTTCACCGTCACGTTCCCCGACGGCCAGAGCCGCACCCAGACCGTGCAGTGGCGGCCCGACGACCAGACCACCTTCCTGTCCTCGGGGGTGATGCGCTTCGACCCGCCCGCGGGCACCTACCCCGACCCCGACCGGCGCCGCGAGCAGCAGATCGCGATCCAGGGCCTGTTCGCCCCCACCCAGCAGCTCGACGGCACGCTGCTGTCGTCGAGCTTCCCCGCGCTCAACGATCCCGGCGTGGCGATCGACGTCTACCGCGGCGACACCGGCCTTGACACCGGCAGGCCGCAGAACCTGTTCACCCTCGACGAGCGGCTCATCGGTCAGGGGCGGCTGAGCAGGGTGGCGCGGGTCAACCTGAGCGCCGGCGCCGAGACCCGCCTCGACGACGGCACCGTCGTCCGCTTCGACGGCGCGGTGCCCTTCGTCAACGTGCAGGTCTCGCACGACCCTGCGCAGGTGTGGGTGCTGGTGTTCGCGATGACGATGATGGCCGGGTTGCTGGTGTCGCTGGTCGTGCGCCGCAGGCGGATCTGGGTTCGGATCGAACCCGCTGCGCCGGGTACGGTGAGCGTCGAGCTGGGCGGGCTGGCCCGCACCGACAACTCCGGCTGGGGCGAGGAGTTCGAGCGGTTGGTGTCGCGGCTGCTGGCCGCCCACGCGAGTGACGAGGCGCGTGCCGATGCGGGCACGCGCTCAGGAGAGAAGGTCACATGAACGGGCAGATCGACATCGGGCTGGCGCGGTACTCCGATTGGGCGTTCACGTCCGCGGTGGTGGTGCTGGTGGTCGGGCTGTTGCTGCTCGCCGTCGAACTCGCCTACAGCCGCAGCCGCAAGGTCGAGCAGCGCGAACTGGTCGGAGCCGCCCCGGCGGCGACATCCAACCGGCGGGCCGCCGTCGGGGCCGACAGCGCCACGCCCGGCGTCGTCGCCGATGTGCCGAGGCGCCCGGCCGACGAACGCATCGGCGCGGCAGGCCTGTCGCTGACCTATGTCGGCATCGCGCTGCTGCTGGCGTGCATCGTGCTGCGCGGGCTGTCCACCTCGCGGGTGCCGTGGGGCAACATGTACGAGTTCATCAACCTCACCTGCCTGTGCGGGCTGGTGGCCGCCGCGGTGGTGCTGCGCAAGCCGCAGTACCGCGCGCTGTGGGTGTTCGTGCTCGTGCCCGTGCTGATCCTGCTGACGGTGTCGGGTCGGTGGCTGTACTCGCACGCCGCGCCGGTGATGCCCGCCCTGCAGTCCTACTGGCTGCCCATCCACGTCTCGGTGGTGAGCCTGGGATCCGGGGTGTTCCTGGTCGCCGGTGTGGCCAGCATCCTGTTCCTGGTCAAGATGTCGCGGCTGGGCACGCCCGGCACCGACGGGACGTGGGCACGCATCGTCGACCGGCTGCCCGACGCGCAGACCCTCGACCGGATCGCCTACCGCACCACCATCTTCGCGTTCCCGGTGTTCGGCTTCGGAGTCATCTTCGGGGCGATCTGGGCCGAGGAGGCGTGGGGCAGGTACTGGGGCTGGGACCCCAAGGAGACCGTGTCGTTCATCGCCTGGGTGATCTACGCTGCGTACCTGCACGCCCGCTCGACCGCGGGCTGGCGCGACCGCAAGGCCGCCTGGATCAACGTCGCCGGCTTCGTGGCGATGGTGTTCAACCTGTTCTTCATCAACCTCGTCACCGTCGGACTGCACTCCTACGCCGGGGTGGGCTGAGTGGCTGACCAACCGGCCGGTTTTCGCGCACAGCGTCGGTTCAGCGATCCGGCGGCCGGAGGTGCGTACACCGAGACGCCGCCGGAGTGGACGGCGCCGACGCCGCCGAACGGCCTGCCCGTCGCCGAGATCCAGGCGGCCGCCACCGAGGCGCCCCAGGCCCCCGCTCCTCCGGCGCCGGTGTTCCCGCCGGCGGCGCCACCGCCAGCCGCCGCGCCGCCGCTACCCGCTCCGCCGCCACCGCCCGCACCGCCCGTGGTCGTTCCGCCGCCACTGCCGCCGGTGCCCGTCGCCGCGCCCCTTCCGCCGCTGCCCGCCGACGCGCCGCAGCCCCAACCGCACGTGGACCTCACGGCCGTCGCGCTGCTCGGCCGGCCGAAACCGGCGCCGTCGCACGGCTGGCGCAAGTGGCTCTACCTGGCGTCGTTCAAACTGATCAACCTGGGCGAGGGCCCGAAAGCCACCCACCGTGACAGCCTGCTCGCACAGGTCAGGCAGCCGCTGCACGGGTGCTACCGCATCGCCCTGCTGTCGCTCAAGGGCGGCGTCGGCAAGACGACCATCACGGCCACCCTCGGCGCGACGTTCGCCTCCATCCGCGGGGACCGGGTGGTGGCGGTCGACGCCAACCCCGACCGCGGCACGCTGAGCGAGAAGGTGCCGCTGGAGACCCCGGCCACCGTGCGCCATCTGCTGCGCGACGCCGAGGGCATCGAGCGCTACAGCGACGTGCGCGCCTACACCTCGCAGGGCCCGAGCCGGCTGGAGGTGCTGGCGTCCGAGAGCGACCCGGCCGTGTCGGAGGCGTTCAGTTCCGACGACTACTCCCGCACGCTGGAGGTGCTCGAGCGGTTCTACAGCCTGGTGCTCACCGACTGCGGCACCGGCCTGATGCATTCGGCGATGTCGGCCGTGCTGTCGAAGGCCGACGTGCTGGTCGTCATCAGTTCGGGTTCGGTCGACGGCGCCCGGAGCGCGTCGGCGACCCTGGACTGGCTCGACGCCCACGGCCACGAGGACCTGGTGAAGAACTCGATCGCCGTCGTCAACGCGGTGCGCCCGCGCTCGGGCAAGGTGGACATGCAGAAGGTGGTCGACCACTTCGGACGGCGCTGCCGCGCGGTGCGGCTGGTGCCGTTCGACCCGCATCTGGAAGAGGGCGCGGAGATCAGCCTTGACCGGCTCAAGCCCGCGACGCGGGAGGCACTGATCGAGCTTGCGGCGGTGGTGGCCGACGGGTTCCCCGGCGCATCGCGCACCGGCAACCCGGCCTGACCGCTACGGACGGGGGTTGTCGCCGTCGCGGAGCCGCCGCAGGAAATCCGGATCGTCGTCCGGCCCGATCACACGCGGACGGGGCCGGCTGGCGTTCGCCCGGGTGAGCCGCCAGCCGACGTAGACCAGGCCTGCCAGGACGAGCAACAGGATGAGATACGCCACCAAAACCTCCTGCTACCGAATATACGCGCCGTCGGTAGGCTCGTGACCGTGTCAGATGACCGGCCCACAGCACGCCTCATGGTCGACGTGGCGCTCTACACGGTGGCGCGCCTGGTCTTGGTGGCGGCGCTCGCCGCGGCCATCTTCCTCACCGGCCGGCTGCTGGGAATCGAGCAGTTCCCGATCGTGGTGGCGATCCTCTTCGCGATCGTGATCGCTCTGCCGCTGGGCATCTGGTTGTTGGCGCCGCTGCGCAGGCGTGCCACCGCGAGCATCGCGGTGGTCGACGAACGCCGCCGCCGCGACCGCGAGCAGTTGCAGTCCCGGCTGCGGGGTGACGACGACACCGCCGCTCCGTCGTGACCCACCGCGAGGCGTTCGGAGCTGAATTCCTCGGCGCCGAAGGGTTTCTCAACTCTCCGACCTACGGGTTGCCGCCTCGGTTCCTGGCCGACGCGCTCGACTCCTGCCTGCGGCAGTGGCAGACCGGGACGATGGAACCGGTCACCTTCGACGAACCGGTGACCGCCGGGCGGGCCGCATACGCGGCCCTGACCGGGGTGCCGGCCGAATCGGTGGCCATGGCCGGGTCGGCGTCCGCGGCACTGGGACTGGTCGCCGCCGCGATCCCCGACGGCGCCGCCGTCGCCACGCTGGCCGGTGAGTTCACCAGCACCACATTCCCGTTCGCCGCCCAGGCCGGGCGAGGCGTCACCGTCACCGAATTGTCACAACCCGACCTGCTGGCCCGCGCCGCCGAATTCGACGTGGTGACCGTCAGCCTCGTGCAGTCCGCAGACGGCGCCGTGCTCGACGCCGACGCACTGCGGTCGTCGGTCGCCGGCGCCGCGACGCTCACCGTCGTCGACGTCACCCAGGCGGCCGGCTGGAAGCGTCTGGACCTCGGCTGGGCCGACGTCACCGTCGCCGCGGTGTACAAGTGGCTGCTGGCGCCGCGCGGGACGGCGTGGATGTCGTTGAGCGACAGGATCGCTGGGATCATGACGCCGCACGCCGCGAACTGGTACGCCGGTACGCAGCCGTGGCAGTCGATCTACGGGTTGCCGCTCCGGCTGGCCGACGACGCGCGGCGCTTCGACACCTCGCCCGCATGGTTCGGGGTCCTCGGGTCGGGGCTCACACTGCCGTGGCTGGCCTCCCTCGACCCGGTCGCCGTCGAGGCGCACACCGTCGGTCTGGCCACCAAGCTGCGCACCGAACTCGGTCTGCCGGCGTCGGACTCGGCGATCGTGTCCATCCCGGTGTCCGGCCCGGCGACGTCGGCCACCGACCGGCTTCGCCACGCGGGCATCCGGGCGTCGGTGCGCGCGGGCGCGGTGCGGGTCGGTTTCCACCTCTACAACACCGACGACGATCTCGATCGGCTGCTCGACGCGCTGGGTGTTTGACCTTTCCGGCTAGCGGTAATGCCCCTGCAGGCGCGCTCTGCGACGCTGACGTCATGAGGAGTTCGAGGGGGGTGTGCGGTGCGCTGCCTGATCGTCGATGACAGCGCTGACTTCCGCGCTGCCGCCCGTTCGATGCTCGAGCGCGGCGGGATCACCGTCGTCGCGTCGGCCGCCGACGGCGACGAGGCACAGCGGCTGTGCGGCGAGTTGCGGCCCGACCTCGCCCTTGTCGACATCGACCTCGGCGGCGAGAGCGGCTTCGACGTCGCCGAGCGGCTGTGCGGCGCCGATGCCGGACACCGCCCGGCGGTGATCCTGATCTCCACGTTCGCCGAGCAGGACCTCGCGGAACTGATCGCCGCCAGCCCGGTGGCCGGGTTCGTGTCGAAGATGGCGTTGTCGGCCGACGCGATCCGCGATGTGCTGGCCGGGGTGGTCGGCCTCAGCGGGCCTCAAGGTAGGTGATCACCGCACGGACGCGGCGGTGATCTTCGGGGGTCTCCTGCAGGTTCAGCTTCGTCAGGATGGCGCGGACGTGCTTCTCGACGGTGCCCTCGGTGACCCACAGCTGCCCCGCGATGCCGGAGTTGGAGCGGCCCTCGGCCATCAGCACCAGCACCTCCCGCTCGCGGGCGCTCAGGGCGGCCAGTGGATCGTCGCGCCTGCGCGCGGAGACGAGTTCCTGCACCAGAGCCGGATCCACCACCGACGCGCCCCTGGCCACCCGCTGCAGGGTGTCGACGAAGTCGTCGACGTCGGTGATCCGGGTCTTCAACAGGTATCCGATCGCGTGGCCGCCGGCGAGCAGTTCGGTGGCGTGCTCCACCTCGACGTGTGCGGACAGTACCAGGATGCCGATGTCGGGCCACTCCTCGCGGATCACCCGCGCGGCGTCGAGACCCTCGGTGGTGTGGGTGGGTGGCATCCGGATGTCGACCACGACGAGCGCCGGGCGGGACTCCCGCACCATCGTGAGCAGTTCACCGGCGTCCCCGGCGCGGCCCACGACGTCGAATCCCGACCGGTCGAGCAGGCTGGCCAGTCCCTCGCGCAGCAGCACGTCGTCGTCGGCCACCACCACCCGCAGCGACTCCATCGCAGTCCTCTCCCGGGCGCACCGGAACGCACCCGATGCATCATCTTGCCCCGCGCACCGGTTTCCGGCCGCCGTCGACCGGGCACCCGTAGGAACGCCGATCGACAACGCCCGACGAAGGAGTATCAGCGATGGCAGTCTGCGATACCTGCGGAAACGACTACGACAAGGCGTTCCAGGTCAGCTGGCCCGACGGCCGGACCGCGACGTTCGACAGCATCGAGTGCGCCGCGGTGCAGGTGGCGCCCGAGTGCGCGCACTGCGGGTGCCGCATCCTGGGCCACGGTGTGGAGGCCGACGAGGGCATCTTCTGCTGTGCCCACTGCGCCCGCAAGGCGAGCAACGCCGACATCAACGACCGGTACCCGGTGCCCGCGGGCGGCTGAGCCGCGGCTACGGCGCGAAGGCCAGCGCGGCGGCCACCGTCACCGCCCACACCAGCATGGTCAGCCCGGTGTCGCGCAGCACGGAGATCAGTTCTCTGCCGTGCTGGCCGCCGCGCACCGGCCGCGCGGCGCGCAGTGCGAGCGGCGCCGCCAGCAGGCCGACGGCGCACCACGGCGTCGCGGCGATCAGCGCCAGCGGGATCAGCAATGCGACCGCGACGAGCACCTGGTACAGCACGCGGGTGCGCGCATCGCCCAGTCGCACCGCGAGTGTGATCTTGCCGGACTCGGAGTCGGTCGGGATGTCGCGCAGGTTGTTGGCGACCAGCACCGCCGACGACAGCGACCCCATCGCCACGGCGAGTGCGACACCGACCCAGTCGATGCGCAGCGCCTGGGTGTACTGCGTGCCGAGCACCGCGACCAGTCCGAAGAACACGAACACCGCGACCTCGCCGAGGCCGAGGTAGCCGTACGGCTTGCGCCCACCGGTGTAGAGCCATGCCCCGGCGATGCACACCGCGCCGACCGCGATCAGCCACCAGGCGCTCACCACGGCGAGCGCCAGACCGGCGGCCGCGCCGATGGCGAGGCTCACCACCGCGGCGGCCAGCACCGCTCGCGGCGATGCCAGCTTCGCACCGACCAGCCGTAGCGGCCCGGCCCGCGCGTCGTCGGTGCCGCGGATGCCGTCGGAGTAGTCGTTGGCGTAGTTGACGCCGATGATCAGCGCCACCGCGACCAGCAGTGCCAGCAGCGCCTTCCACCACACCGCGGCGTCCAGCCAGGCGGCCGCGCCGGTGCCGGCGATCACCGGTGAGATCGCGTTGGGCAGGGTGCGCGGACGGGCGCCCTCGATCCACTGCGCGATGCTGGCCACGCCGGTCAGTGTTTCACGCGACGCGCGACGGGCTATGGAGCGGTGGTGAGCATCGGCGGCACCGCAGCGACAGTCATCGGCAACACCGTTTCGGCCGTCGCCGGTGGATACGGCGGGCTGTTCGACGCCGACGCCCCCGTCCATCAGGCGCAGCTGAGCTTCGACGACGACGCGAAGCTGCCGGGCGGCACCGAACTGCTGCGGCCCGGCCTGCGCGCCGACGCGCTGGTGCGGATCGCGCCCCAGAGCGACGACGAGGCGATCCGCACCATCTGCATCAAGCTGCCCGACGTCTACGGTCCCGGTCGCGATCAGGACTTCCTGCTCGCATCGTCGATGGACGGCGTCCCGTTCCACCACGCCACGGTGCCGGCCGCCCGCCCCGGGGACCGGCTGTACTCGTCGCTGTGGCTCTACCTCGCGGGCCTGTCCCCGGTGCTGTTCGGCGCCCGGATGGACGGCGAGGCGCCGGGACAGCTGACGTTCCTGATGTGCGGTGTGCTGAGCCGGTTCCGGCGGGTCGGCACGCTGACCGTCAACTCCGGCGCGACCGCCGACGACGCGGACGCCGGCTTCGTGGCCCGCAACAGTGGCGGTGGCATCCGCCCGCTTCCTCCGGTCCTCGCCTACCGGGGTTAGCGCCCATGGGGGCGGCGCGGACATGACGGACAATGGGCGAATGCTCGGAGTGATCGGTGGCAGCGGCTTCTACTCGTTCTTCGGCGCCGATGCGCGCAGCATCAGCCTCGACACCCCCTACGGCGAACCGAGCGCGCCGATCACGGTCGGCACGGTCGGCGAACACGAGGTCGCATTCCTGCCGCGGCACGGCGTGAATCACGAGTTCTCGCCGCACACCGTGCCGTACCGGGCCAACATGTGGGCGCTGCGGGCGCTGGGCGTGCGACGCATCTTCGGTCCCTGCGCGGTCGGCAGCCTGACACCCGAACTGGGCCCCGGCGCGATGGTGGTGCCCGACCAGCTCGTCGACCGCACCAGCGGACGCGCCGACACCTACTTCGACTCCGGCGGCATCCACGTCGAGTTCGCCGACCCGTACTGCCCGGAGCTGCGTGCGGCCGCCAAGGATCTGCCCGGCGTCGTCGACGGCGGCACCATGGTGGTGGTGCAGGGGCCGCGGTTCTCCACCAGGGCCGAGAGCCGGTGGTTCGCCGGTCAGGGCTTCACGCTGGTCAACATGACCGGCTACCCCGAGGCAGTGCTGGCGCGTGAACTCGAGATGTGTTACGCGGCAATCGCTCTGGTGACCGATCTGGATGCAGGCATCGAGACCGGCGCAGGCGTCAAGGCCGTCGACGTGTTCGCGGAGTTCGAGCGGAACCTGGTGCCGTTCAAGAAGCTCGTGCACGAGGCGATCGATCAGGTCACCGCGGAGCGCACCTGCACCCACTGCCTGCCGCACGAAGGTGTCACCCTGCCGATCGAACTGCCGTGAGGGTGTTGCTGACCGGCGCCGCCGGCTTCATCGGCACCCGGGTGGCCACCATGCTGCGCGACGCCGGCCACGACGTGATCGCCGTCGACGTCATGCTCCCGGCCGCCCACGGCCCCGGTGCCCGGCCGCCGGGCGACTGCCGGGTGCTCGACATCCGTGACTCCGCCGCGCTGGCCCCGCTGCTGCGCGGGGTGGACGTGGTGTGTCATCAGGCCGCCGTCGTCGGCGCCGGGGTGAACGCCGCGGACGCACCCTCCTACGGCAGCCACAACGACTACGGCACCACCGTGCTGCTGGCCGAGATGTTCGCCGCGGACTGCCCTCGGCTGGTGCTGGCGTCGTCGATGGTGGTCTACGGGCAGGGCCGCTTCGACTGTCCGGAACACGGACCGGTCGACCCGGTGCCGCGCAGTCGCGCCGACCTCGACGCCGGGGTGTTCGAGCACCGCTGCCCGGTGGGCGGCGAGGAGTTGCAGTGGCGCCTGGTCGGGGAGGACGCGCCGCTGCGGCCGCGCAGCCTCTACGCCGCCAGCAAGACCGCGCAGGAGCACTACGCGTTGGCGTGGGCGGAATCGACCGGCGGCGCGGTGGTGGCGCTGCGCTACCACAACGTCTACGGCCCGCACATGCCGCGCGACACACCGTATTCGGGGGTGGCGGCGATCTTCCGGTCCGGACTCGAATCGGGCGACGTGCCACGCGTTTTCGAGGACGGCGGGCAGATGCGTGACTTCATCCACGTCGACGACATCGCCGCCGCCAACCTCGCCGCCGTCGAGGGCGCAGATCCGGGCTTCGCGGCGTTCAACGTCTGCTCGGGCAGGCCGATCTCGATCCGCGAGGTGGCCGCGGAACTGTGCGAGGCCCGCGGCGCGCCGCCGCCGGTGGTCACCGGGCAGTACCGCAGCGGCGACGTCCGGCACATCGTCGCCGATCCGGCCAGGGCCGCCGAGAGGCTGGGCTTCCGGGCCGCGGTCGACCCGCGCGACGGGTTGCGCGAGTTCGCGTTCGCCCCGCTGCGGGATTGAGATGCGCTGGGTGCTGGTCGTCACCCTGGTGGTGTCGGGGCTCGCGGCGCTCGCCTGGTCGCAGCAGCGCCGGCTGATCTACTTCCCGGCGCCGGGTCCGGTGCCGTCTGCCGCGCTGTTGATGCCCGACGGCCGCGATGTCGAGTTGGCCACGGCCGACGGAAAGACGCTGGGCGCCTGGTACTTTCCCGGCCGCGTCGCCGGGCGCGCGGTGCTGGTGTGCAACGGCAACGGCGGTGACCGGTCCGGTCGCGCCGCCCTCGCGCTCGCGCTGCACCGGATGGGTGTCGCGGTGCTGCTGTTCGACTACCGCGGCTACGGCGGCAACCCGGGACGGCCGACGGAGGACGGCCTGGCCGCCGACGCCCGGGCCGCGATCGACTGGCTGGCGGACCGGCCGGAGGTCGACCCGTCGCGCATCGCCTACTACGGCGAATCCCTGGGCGCTGCAGTCGCTCTCGGTCTCGCCGTCGACCGCCCGCCGGCGGCGCTGATCCTGCGGTCGCCGTTCACGTCGCTGGCCGACGCCGGCGGGGTGCACTACCCGTGGCTCCCGGTGCGGCGGTTGCTGATCGACGCCTACCCGTCGATCGACCGGATCGGCTCGTTGCGGGCGCCGCTGCTGGTGCTCGCCGGTGACCGCGACGACGTCGTGCCCGAGACGATGAGCCGACGGCTGTTCGACGCCGCGCCGGAGCCCAAGCGCTACGTCACCGTGCCCGGTGCCGGACACAACGACCCGCCGCTGCTCGACGGCGCGGTGATGACGGTCGCGATCGAGCAGTTCCTGGCCTCGACGCCGGTGCTCGAGCGCTAAGCGGGTTCGGCATCGTCGTCGCGTTCGGTGAGATAGCGCTGTGGATGGTGGTAGTTGTTGATACGGGTTTGTCCGGTGTCGAGTGCTGCGGGCGGGATCCATTCGGTGCGGCCGGCCTTGCGGCAGGTGGTCCATTGGGTCTGTTCGATGAGGTTGTTGTCGGGTGGGCAGGCCAGCGTCATGTCGGTGGTGTTCGTCAGTCCGCCGCGTTTCCAATCCTGTTCGGCGTGGTGGACCTGGCAGTCGAAGGCGTTGCGGGTGCATCCAGGGCGGGTGCAGCCAATGTCGCGGGCGAACAGCGCCAACCGTTGCGCGGTGGTGGCGCAGCGCCTGGCGCGACCGAGGTGCAGCACCTCTCCGGTGTGGTCGTCGAACACCGCCAGGTAGTGCCGTGATTGGCCGGCCAGCCGAATGAGGTCTCGGATCGGCAGTCTGGTGCCGCCGGCGGTGTCTGCGTATCCGGCCCCGGATTCGAGGTCTTTGACGGTGGTGGTGGCCACGATGGTGGCCGGTAACCCGTTGACCTGACCCCCGGCTGCCACGGCGTGCCGCATCGCGGATTTGAGCGCATCGTGGTGGCGTTGTTCCCGCGTGCGGGGATCGGGGCGGCCGGTGATGTCGCGTTCGATGACCTCGGCCGCACCCGGGTCCTCGGGCAGGTTCTGCCCCGGGGCGCCGTCTCTGACCAGCACGACGTCGAGCAGGGCGGCGGTTTCTGGGTCGAGTTCGCCGCGGACCGGGGTCATCCCGTCACTGCGTTGCTTGCCCATCCTGAAGCTGCGTTTGGCCTGTTGCCCATCGTGGTCGGGTTCGGCGCCGTCGGGATCGATGACCTCGACCAGATGATCGGCCAGTTTTTGCAGATCCTCCGGGCACATGCCCTGCGCCCACCGCGCGAGGTCGCGCTCAGCGTCGGCGCGGGCCGCCTGATCGACCCATGGCGCAAGCTTGGTGAAGAATTTGCGAATCACCTCGATGTGCGCAGGATCGATCAGCCCTTTCGTCAAGGCGGCCGACGTGTTGTCCCATTCCGCAGGTAGTTCTTCACCGGTGAACGTCCATCGGGGTCCGAGCATGCCGGCAGCGTCGAGGCGTCTCTTCGCATCGGCGGTGTCGAGGTGCAACCGTTGGGCCAGCACGTCTTTCAGGCTGGTATTGCCATACGCGTCGGGCTCGAAGCGTTCCCGCAGATGAGCCAGGACCGTGTGATCGAAGGCCATGTCGTGTCGATGGGTGTACTGCCGACGCTCGTACACCGCCAGCAACTCCGTAGCGCTCAAGGCGTCGAGAGGCAGGGCGGCCAGGTTGGCACGCGCGGCATCCCACGCCTCCAGCGCCTGCTCCCATTCCATACTTCGAACACTAGTGCGACGGTCTGACACATTTGGCCGTGATGTGACGTCAGAAACGAAAGTGGCACAAGTGATTCGGGGCTCATGCCGGCTGCCGGAGAAATCGCCGAACGTGCGCCCACTGCGAGAATCCGGCCCGAAAATCGCAACCACCGCACGTTCGGCGCAACCGGGGGGTCGATACTGGCGGTGTGAAACTCGCCATCTGTGAACAGTTCGGCATCGACTTCCCGTTGTTCGCGTTCAGCCACTGCCGCGATGTCGTCGCCGCGGTCACCAACGCCGGCGGCTTCGGCGTGCTGGGCGCCACCGCCTACACGCCCGAACAGCTCGACCGGGAACTCAGCTGGATCGACGACCACGTCGGCGGCAGGCCCTACGGCGCCGACATCATCGTGCCCGCGAAGTTCGAGGGCAAGGGCGAGAACCTGTCGACCGGCCAGCTCGCCGACCGCATCCCCGCCGAGACGAAGGACTTCGTCGCGAAGCTGCTCGCCGAGCACGACATCGAACCGGAGGAGCGGCCGCGCCTGGGCGGCTCGTCGCTGTCCGGCGACACCGGCCGCGACCTCCTCGACGTCGCGATGAGCCATCCGATCAAGCTCGTCGCCAATGCCCTCGGGGTGCCGCCGGATTACATGATCGAGGCGGCGGGGGAGCGCGGCATCCCGGTCGCGGCGCTGGTCGGGGCCCGTGAGCACGCCGTGAAACAGGTGAACGCCGGCGTCGACCTGATCATCGCGCAGGGCACCGAGGCGGGCGGACACTGCGGCGAGGTGTCGACGCTGGTGCTGGTGCCCGAGGTGCTCGAAGCCGTCGAGGCGACGGGAAAGCGGGTGCCGGTGCTGGCCGCGGGCGGCATCGTGACGGGCAGGCAGATGGCCGCCGCGGTCGCGATGGGCGCCGACGGCGCGTGGACCGGTTCGGTGTGGCTGACCACCGAGGAGGCCGAGACCGCGCCGCACACTCAGCAGAAGATGCTGGCCGCGTCGTCGCGAGACACCGTCCGGTCGGCGGGTCGCACCGGAAAGCCGTCGCGCCAGCTGGTCTCCGACTGGACCGACGCGTGGCTGCCGCACGACGGCGGTGCCCGGCCGCTGCCGTTGCCGCTGCAGTCGATGCTCGTCGAGCCGGTGCTGCGGCGCATCGACGGCCTTGCCTCGCAGGGGCATTCGGGCGCGCAGGCGCTGTCGACGTACTTCGTGGGGCAGGGCGTCGGCCTGATGAACAAGGTCAAGCCGGCCCGCGAAGTGGTGCGCGAGTTCATCGAGGACTACCTGGCGGCGGCCGAACGGCTCAGCGGCACCCTGCCCGACTGATCTACTCGGCGAGCGGGAGCCGCACCTCGAAGCGCGCCCCGGTGTCGAGGTTGCGCGCCGAGAGCGTGCCGCGGTGGGCCTGCACCAGACCCGCGGCGATGGCGAGGCCGAGGCCGGAGCCGCTGGGCAGCGACGAGTCGGCGCGCGGCACCCGGTCGTTGGAGCCGCGGTAGGCGACGTCGAACACCCGCGGCAGGTCGGCCTCGTCGATGCCGACGCCGGTGTCGTCGACGCGGGCCCATGCGCCGTTCTCGTCGGCGCCCAGCGCCAGGTGCACGCGGCCACCCGCCGGGGTGTGTGCGATCGCGTTGGCCACCAGGTTCGACAGCACCCGCACCAGTGCGCGGTCACTGCCCAGCACCCGCACCGGCTGTTCGGGCAGCTCGGCCTGCAGCTGGACGCCCGCGCGCTCGGCGGCGATCCGGTGTGCGGCCAGCACGTCGTCGATCACCTCGTCGAGCGCCACCCGGTCGAGGGCGGGCTGCACGGCGCCTGCGTTGATCTTCGACATCTCGAACAGGTCGTCGACCATCTCGGAGAGCCGGATCGACTCCTGCTCGATCACCTTGGCGTGCGCCCGGATCTCGTCCTCGTCGACCAGGCCGTCGGCGATGGCCTCCGCCACCGCGCGGATACCGGCCAGCGGGGTGCGCAGGTCATGGCTGACGAACGCGACGAGCCGGCGCCGGGAATGCTCGGCGGCCCGCTCGGACTCGCGGATCTCCTGCTCCCACACGGTGCGACGCGCCTGATAGCGGGCCAGCATCACTGCGGCGGGAATGGTCACGATCGACACGATCACCAGCACCACGATCGTGCGCTCGTAGGACGGTGAGTCCATCAGACCGCTGGCGCCCATGATGCCGGTGAACGTCGCCACGGTCGGCAGCAGCACGAGCGCCACCATGCTGGCGGCTAGCGACCACGACCGCGCCAGCCGGATGACGAGGGCGCCAACCAGGACGACGGGCAGTGAACAGGCCAGCGCCCATCCGGCGATCTCCCAGAGGTCAGGCGCCGGCATCGGCGCTCTGTTCGCCGCTGCTCCACAGGTAGCCGCGGCCCCACACGGTCTGCACGCGGTGCTGGTCGCCGAGCTTGGAGCGCAGCCGTTTGACGTGAACGGTGACGGTGGACAGATCGCCGAAGTCCCAGTGCCACACCTGCTTCAGCAGTTCCTCGCGAGTGAACACGGTGTCGGTGTGGGTGATGAAGAACAGCAGCAGGTCGAACTCGCGGTTGGTCAGGCTCACCGGGATCCCGCTGACGGTGACCGACCGGGACGCGGCCGAGACGGTGAGGTCGCCCACCGCAAGGTCGACGGGAGCCGCGCCCACCGGCGCAGGGGCGCGCCGCAACACCGATCGCACGCGCAGCGCGAGTTCCCGTGGGCTGAACGGTTTGGTCAGGTAGTCGTCGGCGCCCGCCTCGAGTCCGGCGATGCGGTCGTCCTCCTCGCCGAGGGCGGTCAGCAGGATCACCGGCACTGTGTAGTCGCCGCGCTGACGCAGCGTGCGGCACAACGTGAGACCGTCCGGGCCGGGCATCATCACGTCGAGCACCGCGACGTCGATGCGTTGTGTGCCGAGGAGCCGCAGCGCCTCGTTTCCGTCGTGGGCTATCGAGACGTCGAGGCCGTCCCGCTCCAGGTACCGGCGCACGACGTCGCGCACGACGTTGTCGTCGTCGGCGATCAGTACGCGCGTCATCCCTCCGAGGTTAGCCGTGCATGGCCGCTACCTGCGCTGATGTCAGAGATTCGTCACCGATGAACCGATTGCCGGTTGCGGGGTCTGGCTACTGTCGATGGCATGCCCGACTGTCCGGTGACCGTGGTGCTGCCGTGCCTGAACGAGGCGGAGTCGCTGCCCGGCGTGCTCGCGGCACTGCCGTCCGGATACCGGGCCCTCGTCGTCGACAACAACTGCACCGACGGGACCGCGGACGTGGCACGCAGTCACGGGGCCGACGTGGTCGCCGAAGCCCGCGCGGGGTACGGCGCTGCCGTGCACGCCGGCGTGGTCGCGGCGGACACCCCGGTGGTGGCGGTCCTGGACGCCGACGGCTCAATGGACCCGCGGGAACTGCCCGCCCTGGTCGCCGCGCTGGAACGCGGGGCCGACATGGTGGTCGGCCGCCGCCGACCGGTGCGCGGGCTGCGCTGGCCGTGGCACGCCCGGCTCGGAACGGCGGCGGTGTGCTGGCGGCTACGTCAGAAGCACGGGCTGGCCGTCCACGACATCGCGCCGATGCGGGTCGCGCGGCGCGACGCCCTGCTGGGGCTGGGTGTCGTCGATCGGCGATCCGGGTATCCAGTGGAATTGCTGGTGCGAGCTGCCGCTGCGGGCTGGCGAGTGACCGAATGCGACGTCTCCTACGGGCCGCGCACTGGGGGCAGGTCCAAGGTCAGCGGCTCGCTGCGCGGCAGTCTGGTGGCCGGGCTCGACTTCTGGAAGAGGATCTCGTGATCCCGGTGACGCTTCTGGTGATGGCCAAGGCCCCGGTGCCCGGCCTGGCCAAGACGCGGCTGGCCCACACGATCGGCAACCATCTCGCCGCAGTCGTCGCCGCGGCGGCACTGCTCGACACGCTCGACGCGGTGTGCCTGGCCGGCGTGCGGTCACGGGTGGTCGCGCTGACCGGTGACCTCGACAGCGCCGCCTGCAGTGCCGAGATCAGGGAACGGCTGGCGGACTTCATAGTCATCGCGCAGCGCGGTGACACGTTCGCCGACCGGCTCGCCAACGCCCACGCCGATGCGGCCGCCGCAACAGACGGCGCCCCGGTGCTGCAGATCGGCATGGACACCCCGCAGGTCACCGGCGATCTGCTGACCCGCTGCGCCGGCCGGCTGCTCGATGCCGAGGCGTTGCTGGGGATGGCCGTCGACGGCGGCTGGTGGGTGCTCGGCGTCCGCTCCGCGGCTGCGGCCGACTGCCTGCGTCAGGTGCCGATGTCGCAGTCCGACACCGGCGCGCTCACCCGGCAGGCGCTACAGCACAAGGGACTGGAGGTCACGATGGTCGACGAACTCGCCGACGTCGACACCGCGGCGGACGTCGACGCGGTCCGGCGACGATGTCGCCCCGGCGCGAGGTTCCCGTTCGCGACCGCGGCGGCGGGACTGTAGCCGATGCTGGGAAACCTCTACGACCGCGCCCTGGACGGCGAACGATGTTGGCTGCGCAGCGATGACGGAGATGTGCGGACCCTGCCGGTGCGCAGCTGGCTCGGCGGCAGGCATGCCGACCAGGCGTTCGACGAGGCGATCGTCGATCTGTGCGAGGGGCCGACGATCGACCTGGGTTGCGGGCCGGGACGTCTGGTGGTCGACCTGATCAAGCGCGGCATCCCCGCCCTCGGTGTGGATCAGTCGGCGACGGCGGTAGAGCTGGCCCGCCGCAACGGCGCACCTGCGCTGCGGCGCGACGTGTTCGGTGAACTGCCCGGTACGGGACGCTGGCAGACGGCGCTGCTGGCCGACGGCAACGTCGGCCTGGGCGGCGATCCGCGGCGGGTGCTGCGCCGGGCGGCCGAGCTGCTGCGTCCCGACGGCCGCTGTGTGGTCGAGTTCGACGCGTTGGCAACGGGTGTGCGTGCGCGCATGGTGCGGCTCGAGTCGTCCGAGACGATCGGGCCGTGGTTCCGGTGGGCGTCGGTCGGCATCGACTGTGCGGCGGCGCTGGCCGACGAAGTGGGCCTGGCGTTGGCGTCGATCCATCCGGTCGGCCGTCGGGTGGTCGCTATTCTGGTGTCGCCGTAGGGGATCGACGCGTGGTGGCCAGCCTGACCGCGTAGACGACGGCGCTCGCGCCGAACATGGCCGCGGTGAGCAGCAGCCAGCGGCCGAGGAACGGTTCCTGTGTCTGCCCGGTGGCGGCGGTGTACGCGGGCCCGCCCTGGGCGATGATGCCGGGCAGGAACATCAACAGGGTCAGCCCGGCCCCGAGGGCGGGGATCCGCAGGTGGTTCAGTACCGGAACGGGCACCGGGATGCGTCGTGTCAGCGTGAGCACGCGGTCGGCGAGCGCGTACAGCGGGAACAGCAGCAGGTCGTGCAGGATCACCGCGGCGGCGAACCACACGGCGATCGACTGCCACCACACGTTCGGATTCCACAGCGCGCGCCAGCCGATCGTCGCGATCACCGCGCCGAAGAGCGTGAAACCGGCGATCAGCGTGAGCAGGTGCAGCGGATGTGAGCCGTACACCGCACGGAACCGGGCGACCATCTCAGCGCCTCACGAAGTCGATGCCGGACACCCACTTGGTGTTGTGCACACCCGGCAGCGCCGGGACGATGACCCGCGCGGGATAGCCGTGATCGAGCGACAGTTCGGCGCCGTTGACCCGCAGCGCCAGCAGCGCGTCGGAGTGTGTGACCTGATTGGCCTGCAGCGCAGCACGATTGAAGGCGCCCCGACGCTCCACCGAGAACACCCTGGCCGACGCCGGGCTCGGCACGCCCGCCCGCTGCGCCAGGTCGCGCAGCCGCACGCCGGTCCAGGTCTCGGTGGTCGACCAACCCTCGACGCAGGCGATCGGCAGCCGCGCGGTGTGCTGCGGCATCGCACGCAACGCCGCCAGGTCGAGGACGACGGGTGCGGGTCCGCCGCGCAGCGTGAGCCGCCAACCCGCACCGGTGTTCTCGGCCGTGATGCGCGCGGCGGCCGCGGTGCGGTTGACCTGGAAGTCGTTGGGCCCGTCCCCGCGGCTGCGGCCGCGCGGCAGCAGCAGTGCCGCCTGACGGGTGACACCGCCGAGGGTCTGGCCGGCCGTCAGCACGGCGACCAGCAGGGCGCCGCCGCCGACGAGGGCGAGCGCGCCGCGGCGGCTCATCGTCGGCGGCGCGGGGTCGATGGAGACCAGCCCGTCGGAGTCGAAGCGCTCTGGCCGGGTGTCGGCGCGGCTGGTGCGCAACACCTCACGCATCGACATCGACCGAAGACCGGCCAGCATCCTGGGCAGCTTGATTGCGACGTGGACGACGAAGCCGGCGATGAACACCCAGGCGCCGAAGTAGTGGGCGGTGTAGAAGCTGAACCCGAAGATGTAGTCGTACTGGATGTTCAGCACGCCGGTGACGATCTCGAACAGGATGCCGCCGACCAGCATCAGCAACGAAACCCGTTCCAGCAGTTGTGCGATCGAGCGGGCGGGCGGCCAGACGAACAGCTTCGGGATCACCGACCACAGCTTGGCGAGCACCACCGGCACGATGATCAGGCCGAGCCCGACGTGCAGACCCTGGTTGAGGCGGTACAGCCAGGACGGGTCGGTGGGCCAGTCGAAGGTCGGCAGCTTCAGCCATCCGACGTCGGCGGGCGCGGCCTGGCCGAACTGCGGCCCGTACGCGATGTAGGACAGCAGGCCGGTCAGGGTGATGATCGGCAGCGCGATCAGCAGCACCGCACCCAGCGTCGACGTCAGCCACAGCCCTCGCAGCGGACTGCGCCAGCGCGGGGGACGGTGGCCGCCTTCCGGCCGCTTCGCCATCGGATCATTGTCGCCCACATGGCGGGTTCCGGCGCTGTCGGGCGCAGCGTGTCACCGAACCGTCAGCCGGTCAGCGGTTGAGTGGAGCGGAGATCAGCCGGCTGCCCACGGCCTTCACCGTGTCGGGCAGCACCCGGCTGACCGTGCCCATGATCTTCGAGGACACCCCGCCGCCGACCACCTTCTGGTCGCCGCGCATCAGCGCCTCGAAACCCTGGCGGGCGACCTGCGCGGGATCGTCCTTGCTCATCTTGCCCACCGGGGCGCCGTCGAGGTTGGCGCGGTGGAAGAAGTCGGTGTCGGTGGGGCCGGGCATCAGCGCGGTGATCGTGATGGAGGTGTCCCGCAACTCGTCGCGCAGCGCCTCGGCGAAGGACTGGACGAACGACTTCGACGCGTTGTAGACGGTCTGGTAGGAGCCGGGCATCATCGACGCCACCGACGAGGTGAACAGCACCTTGCCCTCCTCACGGTTGGCCATGTCCCGCAACACCAGTTTGGCGAGGTGCACGGTGGACCGGACGTTGAGGTCGATGATGCTCAGGTCGTCGGCGAGTTCGGTCTCGATGAACCTGCCGCCGCGGCCGATGCCGGCGTTGAGCGCCGCGGCCGACAGCACCCGGCCGCCTTCGATCGCGCTGTGGTAGACGTGCTCGACGCCGTCGGCGGTGCGCAGGTCCGCCTGCACGGCCTGGACGGCGGCGCCGAACTCGGCGAGCCGGTCGGGCACGTCGTTGATGCCGTCGTCCTCGGCGGTGACGACCAGGTCGTAGCCGTGCTGCGCGAACTGCTTGGCCAGTTCGAATCCGATTCCGCTGGAGGCGCCGGTGATGAGCGCGGTGTTGGCTTCAGACATGTCGGTCGGCTACCCGGGCGCGATGCCGCCAAACTGGCGCGGGCCGAATCACCAATTGGTGAATATGAAGTGGTTCAGCGCCAGTGCTCCGAGCACGTTGAGCGCGAGCCAGTACGGCTGCGTGCGTGGCGGCAGCAGTGCCCCGGCCGCGGTCAGCCAGATCGTGAACGGCAGCCAGATGCGCTCGGTCTCGGCCTTGCTCAACATGCTCAGGTCCGCGCAGACGATGGCGAGCAGTGCGCCGATGAGCACGATGTGCAGCCCGCAGCGACGGCGGATCGCCGCGATGTCGAAGACCCGGCCGATGCCGGCCACGCTGCCGAGGCCGATCGCGCAGATCACCGACGCGAAATTGGCCCAGCCCCAGTACTGGAACGGCCGCTCGACGGCGATGCCCTGCCAATAGCGCTCCTGCACAAGGTGGTAACCGTCGAACCACCAGAAGCCGGCGATGGCGAACGCGCCGACCACGGCGAGTGCGGCGAGCACGGCAGGCACGAACGCGCGCAGGGCGCTGGGCCAGTCGGCCGCGCAGACCAGCACCGCGACGGCGAGCAGCGCGATCAGCCCGAGGCCGTAGTTGAGGAAGATGCCCCAGCCCAGCAGCGCGCCCGCGGCTAGTGCGGCCACCTCCGGCCATCGCACGGTGCGGCGGACGGCCAGCGCCAGCAGCGCGAGGCCCCAGGCGGCCACCCCGGCGAAGTAGCCGTCGGCGGACACCGCGATCCAGATCGCCGTCGGGGCGACCGCCACGAACGGCGCGGCCAGCCGCGCGGTGTGCTCGTCGGTGAGCGCGCGGACGGCCACGATGATCGCCGCCGCCGCACTCGAGCCGACCAGCACGCACCACACCCCGGCCCAGCCGCCACCGCCGAGACCGATGCGGTCCAGCCACACGAAGGTCAGCAGCGCGCCCGGCGGGTGACCGGACACGTGGGTGATCCAGGAGTCGGGCTGGAAGTCCAGGATCCGTCCGGCGAACGTGCGGACCATCTCCGGTGCGTCGGTGACGTGCGGCACCTCGAGCAGGTACTCGTGGCGCGCGGTGAGCCTGCCGGCGAAGCCGCGCTGCCAGCCGTCGACCATGGCCAGCGCGAACGCCCACGCCGCGGACGTCGCCCACACGGCGAGGGTCAGGGCCCGCCACGGCAACCGCTGCGCGAGTGCCGGTCCCCACAGCACCGCGGCGAGCGCGATGACGATCGCCGGCACGGTGCCCCAACCGGTGTGCGCCTCCCACCAGCCGAACACCGGTGATGTGGCGGCGAAGCTGCGGAACCGTTCCGGGGTGGCGTTCAGCAGCGGGGTCACCACGTCGAGGTGCAGGTGCGGGACGACGAATGCGGCCACCAGCAGCAGCACGCCGACGGTGACCGAGGTCGCCTCTCTGCGATACGCCCGCACGACCGCCAGCCTATGGGCTATGCCGGAGCGGCGGCCTGACCATTCGGTGACACCGGCTGAGCCGCTGCGGCCCGCATGGTGGTGGTGAACGTCATCCGGTCGCCGCGGTACAGCGACCGGCACCGTTCGATCGGCGTGTCGTCCTGGTCGTAGGAGACGCGGTTGATCAGGAACATCGGCGTGCGGGCGTCCACGGCGAGCAGCGCCGCTTCGCGGGCGTCGGGCAGCGTGGTCTCGATGGTGTCGGCCGTGCGGGTGAACGCGATGCCGCGCGCGGTGATCTCCGCGTACAGCGACGTCCGGCTGTCGAACCCGTCGACGAGTCCCGGATAGCGTTGCGCCGGAAGGTAGGTGGTCTCCAGGCCGATACGGAAGCCGTCGACGATCAGTACCCGTTCGAGCTGCCACACCTGTGCGCCGGGGTCGACGGCGAGGTGGGCCGCCAGCGCGTCGTCGGCCTCCAGGTCGGTCCACCCGAGCAGCAGCCGTTCGGCGCTCAGCCCGCGGGCGCGGGCGGCCTCGGTGTAGGACCCCATCGCCAGCGGCTGCACCAGTTTCGGCCGGGACACCACGGTGCTGCGGCCGCGCCGTTCGATGCGCCCGGCGAGCAGCAGTTCGCGCAGCGCCTGGCGCACCGTCTCGCGGGCGACGTCGAAACGCTCCGCGAGGTCGCGTTCGGAGGGGAACGCCTCGCCCTCGGTCATCCCGTCGAGCAGGCGGTCGAGGTGGGCGCGCACCATCTGGTGCTTGAGGATGCGGGGCTGCACGGCCGTCACGGTTCGACACTCTACCCACTCATGGTCTAGACCAAATGGCCAGCGGGTGTTCACCCCGCGTTCCGCTCACCGGTACCTCGCCGTACGTACCGCGGCCCAAGGTGTCGGTGTGCTGAATCAGACACCCGCCCTGGCAGTCCTCGACATGGCCGGAACCACCGTGGCCGACGACGGGTTGGTCATCCGTGCCTTCGACGAGGCGGCCACCGAGGTCGGTGTGCCGGCCGACGGCGCGGATCGCGAGTACGCCCGCCGCTACGTGCTGGACACCATGGGCCAGTCGAAGATCGAGGTCTTCCGTGCGCTGTTCGGCGCCGAGGAGCGCGCGCAGCAGGCCAACGCGGCCTTCGAGAAGACCTACGAACACTATGTCGACGGCGGAGTGCAGCCCATCGCCGGTGCCGCGGAGGCCATCTCGCAGCTGCGGTCGGCCGGGGTGAAGGTCGCGCTGACTACCGGGTTCAGCCCCAGAACCCAGCACCGGATCCTGACGGCGCTGGGCTGGGAGGACATCGCCGACCTCACCATCGCCCCCGGCGACGGCGTCCGCGGCAGGCCCCACCCGGACCTGGTGCTCACCGCGCTGATGCGCGCCGGGGTGGACGACGTCGCCCACGTCGCCGTCGCCGGTGACACCGCCAGCGACATCCTGTCCGGCCGTCGTGCCGGCGCCGGCCTGGTCGCAGGCGTGCTGACCGGCGCGCACGACGAGCAGGCGCTGCGCGGCGCAGGCGCCACCCACGTGCTCCGGTCGGTCGCCGACCTGCCGTCCCTTCTCCTGCCCGCCTGACCACCCTCCAGCCCGAAGGATTCCTGATGAAGATCCGTGCCCGCCGCTCCGCCCTCACCGCCGCCGCGGTGGTCTCCTCGTTCGCCCTTGCGCTGTCGGGTTGTTCGGGGTCGGACTCCGGCTCCGACGCCAAGACCGGACAGGGTTTCCCCGAGACGCTGACGCTGGCCGCCGTGCCCGCGGAGAACTCCGCGGACCTCAAGGCGAGCTATGAACCACTGATCAAGCTGCTGGAGAAGGAGACCGGCTCGAAGGTGGAGTTCGTGCAGGCCTCCGACTACGCCGGCGTGGTGGAGGGGATGATCGCCGACAACGTCGACCTGGCGTTCTTCGGGCCGTTCGCCTACGTCGTCGCCGGACTCAACGGGGCCAAGATCACCCCGCTTGGCGCCGTCATCGAGGAGAAGGGCGCGGAGCCGGGCTACCAGTCCTACGGCCTGGCCAAGGCGGACAACGCATCGGTCAACGGCCTCAAGGACTTCGCGGGCAAGAAGGTGTGCTTCGTCGACCCGAGTTCCACCTCGGGCTTCCTGTACCCGTCGGCCGGTCTGATCGAGGAGGGCGTGATCAAATCCGGTTCGGAGGCCGACATCTCGGCGGCGATGACGCCGATCTACGCCGGCGGCCACGATGCGTCGGCGCTGTCGATCAAGTCGGGTGACTGCGACGCCGGCTTCGCCTTCGACAGCATGGTGGACGAGACCATGATCGAGAAGGGTGACTTGGCGCCCGGCGACCTCAAGACGGTCTGGAAGTCGGAGATGATCGCCGGGTCGGTGTTCGCGGCCAACGACGATCTCGGCACCGAGGCCGTCGACAAGCTCAAGAGCCTGTTCACCGAGAAGGCGAACGCCGAGGTCATGCAGAGCGAGGGGTTCTGCGAGGGCGACGGCTGCCTGATCACCGACGAGCGGGCGTGGGGCGTTGTCGCCGTTGACGACTCGGCCTACGACGGGGTGCGCAAGGTGTGCGAGGTCACCGGCTCCGAGAAGTGCAAGAGCTGACGATGAGCACCACCGATCTGCTCCATCCCGACGTGGCTGGCGACGCGGTGGTGGTCGAGGCGCTCAACGTCACCAAGCGGTTCGGTGACACGCTGGCGCTCGACGACGTCTCCATCGAGGTGCGCCGCAGCGAGTTGCTGGTGTTGCTCGGCCTCTCCGGCTCGGGAAAGTCCACGCTGCTGCGCTGTCTCAACGGCCTGCATCCGGTCACCTCCGGCACGGTCGATGTCGGGGGCACCCGGGTGGACACGGCGAGCCGGTCGCAGTTGCGGGCGCTGCGGCGCAACGTCGGGTTCGTGTTCCAGCACTTCAACCTCGTCGGGCGGCTCAGCTGCCTGGAGAACGTGTTGATCGGCGGGCTGGGGCGGCTGGGCCTGCCCCGCTACGGCGCTCTGACGTATCCGAAGACGATGCGGGCCGAGGCGCTGGCACACCTGGACCGGGTCGGCCTGGCCGACTTCGCCGAACGCCGCGCCGACACGCTGTCCGGCGGTCAGCAGCAACGGGTGGCCATCGCGCGGACGCTGATGCAGAAGCCCGGACTGCTGCTGGCCGACGAACCCGTCGCGTCGCTCGACCCCGAGAACGCCGGCGTCGTCATGGATCTGCTGTTCCGGGTCTGTATCGAGGAGAAGCTGACCGTCGTGTGCACCCTGCACCAGGTCGACCTCGCGCTGGGCTGGGCACACCGCATGGTGGGGCTGCGCAACGGCCGAAAGGTGCTGGACCGCCCCGCCGTCGGCATGACGCGCGACGACGTGATGGCCATCTACCAGCGCGTCGACCCCGCCCTCGACGCGGACGCGGACTCCTCGGCCGCCCGCCGCGCACCGTGAGCACCGCGCTCGAGGACCGCCCCACCGAACCGGAACCCGCGCGCACCGCGGGCGGCCGCACGCCGCGGCCCGGCCTGCTGCCGACGGTGGCGATCGGCGCCGCGGTCCTGACGCTGGCGTCGGCCTGGTTCATCGACTTCGACCCGGTCACACTGGTCACCGGCTTCGACAAGGTGACCGCACTCGTCGAGCGGATGCTGCCGCCCCGCGTCGACGACCCCGGCCGCATCGGGATGCTGGCCTTCGAGACCCTGCTGATGGCGGTGCTCGGCACGGTGCTGGCCGCCGTCGCCTCGGTGCCGCTGGCGTTCCTGGCCGCCCGCAACACCACGCCCCATCCCGCGGTGTACGCCATCGCGCGCGGGTTCATCACCTTCTGCCGCGCGATGCCCGATCTGCTGTTCGCGGTGCTGTTCGTGCGCGCGCTCGGCATCGGGGTGCTGCCCGGAATCCTGGCGCTGGCACTGCATTCCATCGGCATGCTGGGGAAGCTGTTCGCCGACGCCATCGAGCAGACCGATCCCGGCCCCCGCGAGGCGGTGCGCAGCACAGGTGCCGGCTACTTCCGCGAGATGCTCAACGCGGTGGTGCCACAGGTGGTCCCGTCGTGGATCGGCACCTTCGTCTACCGCATCGACATCAACCTGCGGATGTCGGTGGTGCTCGGCTTCGTCGGCGCGGGCGGCATCGGCTTCGCCCTGCAGGACGCGTTGCGCGGCCTGATCTATCCGCGCGCGCTCGGCATCGTGCTGGTGATCCTGGTGATCATCGCCGCGATGGAGCTCATCGCGATCTGGATCCGCAGCATGCTGCTGGCGCCGACACAGAGCAACCCGCGGCGCGACCGGGTGATGCGATTCGTGTTCTCGGGCCTGCTCGTGGTGACCACGCTCGCCTCGCTGGTCGTGCTGGAGATCAACCCGCTGTCGCTGCTGAGCTGGGTGGGCCAGTCGATCGAGGTGTTCACCCGGATGATCCCGCCGAACTTCGACGCCCTCGGCGCCGACCTGTGGGAGGCCGCGGTGCAGACCGTGGCGATCGGAGTCGTGTCGACGGCCATCGGGGTGGTGTTGTCGATACCGGTGGGAATCGTGGCCGCCCGCAACGTGACTCCGCATCCGGCGGTGTACTGGGTGGCGCGTGGCTGGATCCTCCTCGTGCGTGCGGTCCCGGAGCTCATCCTGGCGGTCGTGTTCGTCGCCGCCCTCGGACTGGGGCCGGTAGCCGGTACCTGCGCGCTGGCCATCGCCTCGATCGGCTTTCTGGCCAAGCTGGTCGCCGACGCGGTCGAGGAGATCGACCGCGGCCCGCTGGAGGCGGTGCAGGCCGTCGGCGGGGGCTGGTGGAAGACGTTGTTCGCGGCGGTGATCCCGCAGGCGATGCCGGCGATCGTGGGATCGAGCCTCTACATGCTCGACGTGAATGTGCGCACGTCGACGATCCTGGGCATCGTCGGCGCCGGTGGCATCGGGTACCTGCTCTTCGAGTCGATCCGCACGCTGAACTTCGACGTCGCCGGGGCGATCGTGCTCGTCATCTTTGTGATCGTCTACGCGATCGAGAGGCTGTCCGGGTGGATCCGGTCGCGCCTCGTGTGACGCGGGCCGCGGTGTGGACGGCCGACGGCATCGAGCTGCGGCGGGTCGCCGTGCCCGACCTCGAGCCGGGCGACACCTTGGTGAAGGTGCGCCTGGCGACGGTGTGCGGCAGCGATCTGCACACCGTCTCGGGCCGGCGGCCGGGGCCGTGTCCGTCGGTGCTCGGTCACGAGGCGGTCGGCGACGCGATCGCCGGTCCCATGGCGGGCCGGCGCGTCGTCTGGTCGGTGACCGTGTCGTGCGGGCGGTGTGCGCGCTGCGCCGGGGGCCGGACGGCGAAGTGCACGTCGGTGCGCAAGGTCGGACACGAATCGTTCGACGGTGACTGGCCGCTGTCGGGCGGCTACGCCGACCACATCGTGCTGCCGGCGGGTGCGACGATCGTCATTGTGCCCGAATCAATTCCCGATCGGGTCGCCGCCCCCGCGGCCTGCGCGACGGCGACCGTGATGGCGACCTTGGAGGCCGCCGGACCCGTCGCCGGGCGCCGGGTGTTGATCTGCGGCGCCGGAATGCTCGGAGTGGCCGCCGCGGCGGCGTGCGACGAGGCCGGCGCCGACGTACGGGTCGCCGACATCGACCCGGGCAGGCGGGAATTGGCCGGGCGCTTCGGCGGAGCAGCCGACGCCGGCGGACAAATCGACGTGGCGATCGACTTCTCCGGTGCGTCGACGGCCGTGTCCGCGGCGCTCGGCCGGCTGGACGTGGGAGGAGTGCTGGTGCTCGCCGGCTCGGTGCTACCCGCCCCCGCTGTCGATGTGGACCCCGAACGTGTTGTACGGCAGTGGCTCACGATCACCGGCGTGCACAACTACGAGCCGCGGCACCTCGAACAGGCGGTGCGGTTCCTGGAGCGGACGCGCGGCCGCTACCCGTGGGCCGAGGTGGTGGCCGACCCCGTCGGCCTCGACCGGCTGTCGACGGTGCTGACGCCCGCGCCGCCGGGCATCCTGCGCGCGTCCGTCGCCCCCTGAGTCGGTCAGTAGAGCATCTTGCGGAGGCTGTCCTCGCTGTAGTAGTCGTCCAGCTCCTCCTGGCTCAGCGTCGGCTTGAACGTCTTGGCGAGCTGCGCCACCGACGGCACGACATCGGGTGTCCAGCTCTCCGGCTTCCACGCGTCCGACCGCAGAAAAGCCTTGGAGCAGTGGAAGAACACTTCCTCGACGTCGATCTCCAGCGCGAGGATCGGCCGCTTCCCCTTCACCGCCAGCGCGTCGAAGTAGTCGGCGTCCGCGAGCACCCTGGCGCTGCCGTTGACGCGAAGCGTGTCGCCACGACCGGGGATGACGAACACCGAGCCGACCCGCGGCCGCTCCAGCACGTTGAGGTAGCCGTCGACGCGTTTGTTGCCCGGTCGTTCCGGGATCGCGACCGTCGACTCGTCGATGACGTGCACGAAGCCGGCCGGATCGCCCTTCGGGGACACGTCGACCCGGCCGTCGGCGTCGTAGGTGGCCACGAACCCGAGGCGCGCCGCGCTGAGCCAGTTCTGGTGCACGTCGGACAGCCGGGGACTCACTTTGTTGGCGACGAAGGAGTTGGGGTGTCCGACGATCGCGCGGAGCTCGTCGACGGTGGTCACTTCTCGGCGCATGCGTCCATCATGCCCGAGCGTGCCAACCGGTTAACGGCTCCCGGAGGCGGGTAGCCGACCACCATGACGCAACACGTAGAGGTCAGCGACGACCTGTGGAACGAATTCCACCGCGTGGTCAACATGTCGTCCCGCGAGCTGCAGGACTGGCTGCGCACCAGGTCCGCCCACGAGGACAGCGAGGAACTGCCCGACCACGCCGGCAGCCAGACGGGCAGGCAGGTGCTCGCGGTGCTGCAGAAGCGGCGGGTCGACCTGACCACCGAGGACGAGCACACGATGCGCAAGGTCGTCGACCGCGTCCACGCCGAACGCGGCGTCGACATGGAGCCCAAAGCCGGGCAGGAGAACTGGCGCCACCGGCTGATGACCATCGGGCACGACCCGCTCAAACCGGTGGACTGAACCTGGCCGCCAGCGCGCGCCGGTCCAGCTTTCCGATGCCGCGGCGGGGCAGGTCGTCCACGACGTGCACCTCACGGGGCGCGGCGGTGACGTCGAGTGTCTGTGCGACGTGTGCGCGCAGGTCGGCAACGGACGGCGGGGCAGCACCGGCGGTGAGGACGAGCGCCGCCACGACGCGCTGACCCAGCCTGTCGTCGGGCACGCCGAAGACCGCGCTGTCCGCGACGGCTGCGTGGGTGGCGAGGGCCGACTCCACCAGTTGCGGCAGCACCGTGAGCCCGCCGGTGCTGATCGCGTCGTCGACCCGGCCGAGCACACGGAGCCGGCCCGAGTCGTCGATGGCGCCGACGTCGTCGGTGCGGAACCAGCCGGATTCGGCGAACGGGTCGGGCTGCACCGGATTGCGGTAGCCCTTGGCCACCGTGGCGCCGCCCAGCACGACGCGCGAGTCGTCGAGTCGCAGCTGCACTCCCTCGAGCGGCAGGCCGTCGTACACGCAGCCGCCCGCGGTCTCGCTCATCCCGTACGTCCGCACCACCGAAACGCCTGCGGCCGCAGCGCGTTCGGCCAGGCCGGCGGGCATCGGTCCACCGCCGACCAGGACGGCATCCAGCTCGGCCAGTGCCGCCGCCGCGGCCGGCGAGCGCAGCGCCTTGTCCAACTGCACGGCCACCACCGAGGCATAGCGCCGGCCGGAACCCATCGTCCGCACCGCGGCGGGCAGGTCGGCCGGATCGACGTCCGCAGGCACCGCGACCGGATCCGCGCCCGCGACGATGCTGCGGACCAGCACCTGCAGGCCTGCCACGTGATAGGCGGGCAGGGCGAGCAGCCAGCGTCCGGCGCCGCCCAGCCGGCTGTGCGTCGCCTCGGCACTCGCCACCAGCGCCGCGGCGGTCAGCATCGCCCCCTTCGGCGTGCCCGTGGTGCCCGACGTGGCCACCACCACGGCGACGTCGTCGTCGATCGGTTCGCCGGCACGCAAAGCCGTTGTCAGCACGGCGGTCTGACGATCGTCGTGAGCGGGCACCGGTAGCAGGGCGGCGCCGCGGCCGGCCAGCGCGTCCGCCACGTCGGGCAGGACCGAGGTGGCCGCATCGCCAGGGCCGATCGGCAGGGCGCGCAGGACGGCTATTCGTCCTCCCCGGCGTCACGCGCATCGTCGAGTGGCCAGCCCTGTTCGGCCAGCCGGGACCGGACCCGCTCGATGTCCTCGGGTACGGGCAGTTCGTCGGTGAACTGGGTGATGAGGACGCCGATGTCGACGTGGTCGAACTCGCCTCGATCGATCAGATCCTGCGTGAGGGTGCGGACCTCGTCGTCGGAGAGACGCCGACGGAGCAGCGCCAGCAGGGGCACCCGGTCGGGCCCGGGCACACCCTCGGGATAGCCCGCGGTGATCCACGCGGCGATCTTCGCCAGGAACTTGGTCACAGTGTCACTTCGGCTGTCACTTCCGACGACGTTCGGTTGCTTCGATGGTAGTGCCGAACCCGCAAATCGGGCGTCCGGACCCAAGCTGTGAGCTTGCTGTGCGTCCGACGGGAAGACGTCGGATGAACATCGGGTGAACAGCTCCCGGGATCAGGTAAAGGCCCTGCTCATCCGCCGGTTTCCGGGCGCGCGTCGTTGGCGGATTTCGCTGAGAGTCCCTCAGAATCAACGGCATGAGCTCAGAGCTGATTCATCCTGGTGCTGCTGATAGCAACAGCACTGGCGTTCGACTTCACCAACGGGTTCCACGACACCGGGAACGCGATGGCGACCTCGATCGCGACCCGGGCGCTGAAGCCGAAGACGGCGGTGCTGCTGGCCGGGGTGCTCAACCTCGTCGGCGCGTTCCTGTCGGTCGAGGTGGCCCTCACCGTCACCACCTCGGTGCTGAAGATCCAGGACAGCAAGACCGGCACGCTGCTGCCGAACATTGACGCGTCGATGGGCCTGACGATCATCTTCGCCGGCCTCATCGGCGGCATCCTGTGGAACCTGCTGACGTGGCTGTTCGGCATCCCGTCGAGTTCCTCGCACGCACTCTTCGGCGGCCTCATCGGCGCGGGCCTGGCTGCCGTGGGACTCGCGGGCATCAACTGGGCGGGCGTCACGCAGAAGGTGCTGATCCCCGCCGTCGCGGCGCCGGTGATCGCCGGCCTCGTCGCGGGATGCGGAACCTGGCTGGTCTACCGGATCACCCGGAAGGTCTTCGCGAAGCGCCGCGAGGACGGCTTCCGCTGGGGCCAGATCGCCACCGCGTCCCTCGTCGCTCTGTCGCACGGCACCAACGACGCGCAGAAGACGATGGGCGTCATCGCGCTCGCACTCATCACCACCGGCCACCTCACCGGCGACGTGAAGGAGAACGGCCTGCCGTTCTGGATCATCGCCTCCTGCGCCATCGCGATCGGCCTCGGCACCTACCTCGGTGGCTGGCGCGTCATCCGCACCCTGGGCAAGGGACTCGTGGAGATCGAGTCGCCGCAGGGCTTCGCCGCCGAGGCGTCGTCGGCCGCGATCATCCTCAGCTCGAGCGCGGCGGGCATGGCGCTGTCCACCACCCACGTGGCCACCGGTTCGATCCTGGGCAGCGGCGTCGGCAAGCCGGGCGCCCAGGTGCGCTGGGCGGTCGCCGGACGGATGGCGCTGGCCTGGCTGGTCACGCTCCCCGCGGCCGGACTGGTTGGCGCACTGTCGTTCTGGATCTCCCACACGGTCGCCGGCTTCACCACGCAGCTGGTGGGCGACGGCCTGATCTTCCTGATCCTGGTCGGTCTGTCCGCCTACATGTGGTGGCGTGCCCAGCAGCAGAAGGTCGACCACAGCAACGTCAACGCCGACTGGGACGACACCACGAACTCGGTGGTCCCCGCGGAGCTGCGCGAGGCGACCGAGTCCACCAAGCCCGCCGCGACGGTCTGACGGCGAGAACAGGAAACCCCATGATCTATCTGGAGAGCGTCCTCAAGGTGCTCGTGATCGGTCTCATCCTCGGCGCCGGCCTGCCCGCGATCTTCGCCTACGGCCTGGTGGCCTACTCGGCCGGAGCGGGCAACGTCGAGGCGGACGGCACCACCCGGGCGCCCAACCCGGCGCTGAAGTTCCTCGGCCTCGCGCTGTTCACCGTGGTCGCCGCGGTGATCGTCATCGCACTGCTGTGGATCACCCGGACCACGATCGAGCACCACTTCGGATTCAATCCCGTCCCGTTCATCCCGGCTAAGTGAGGCACAAGCGATGACAGAGAACCAGGGCGTTCTGGACAATGTGCTCGCCTGGCTGCACGACGGCTACCCGCAGGGCGTGCCGCAGAAGGACTACTTCCCGCTGCTCGCGCTGCTCAAGCGCTCGCTGTCGGAGGACGAGGTGGTCAAGGCCGCCCAGTCCGTGCTCCGGTCCACCGAATCGGACTCCGTGACCGAGGCCGAGATCCGCGCCGCAGTGCAGGCCGTCATCGACAAGGAGCCCAATCCCGAGGAGATCCACCAGGTGGCCTCCCGGCTGGCCTCGGTGGGATGGCCGCTGGCGGCGCCCGCACGCTGACCGATCCGGCGTCAGTCTCTGGTGTCGCGGCGCAGCGGATGGTCCTCGGGGACCTGGACGAAGATCAGGGTGACGCCGTCGGGGTCGCTGACGTGCATCTCGTGCAGTCCCCATGGCTCCCGGCGGGCCTCGCGGGCGATCGGCACGCCGCGGCCGGTCAGTTCGTCCTGCGTCGCGTGGACGTCGCGGACCTGCAGCCACATCGTCCCGCAGGCGTCCGGACCGCCGTGTGAGGCCAGCTCGATGAGTGACTGGCCGGCGTAGAAGACCGTGCCCGCGCCGTAGTCCCTGGCGATCGCCAGGCCGATCTCATCGCGGTAGAACGCCAAGGACCGCTGATAGTCCGCCGGGCGGAGCAGCATCCGGCTGGCCAGGATCTCCATGGGTCGTGTCTACCATCCGGACAAAAGCCCGAATCCGCCCGCGCGGCGCCCAACGGTGCCACCATTGTTTGCCTGAGCCGTTCGCACCGGCAATCGATGGGGGAACCGTCGTGTATGGATTGATGCAAGAGCATCCGCTGCTGATCTCCTCGCTGATCGAGCACGCGGCAACCTTCCACCCGGACACCGAGATCGTCTCGCGGCTGCCGGGTGGCGGCGCGCACCGTACCGATTGGCGCGGCGTGCGCACCGACGCCCGCCGGGTCGCCAACGCGCTGGCGGAGCTCGGCGTCGGCCCCGGCGACCGGGTCGGCACGCTGGCCTGGAACACCCACCGGCACCTCGCGCTGTACTTCGGCGTCTCGGGCTCGGGCGCCGTGCTGCACACGGTGAATCCACGCCTCTTCCCCGAACAGATCGAGTACATCGTCGACCACGCACAGGACCGGGTGCTGATGTTCGACGTGGATTTCGCGCCGCTCGTCGAGAAGCTCGCGCCGCGGCTTGAGTCCGTGACGACGTACGTCGCGCTCTGCGGAGGCGATCAGCTACCGGCGGTCGAGGTGCCGAACCTGCTAGCGTTCGACGATCTCCTCGCCCGGCAGAGCGACGAGTACACCTGGCCGGAGCTCGACGAACGCACCGCGTCGTCGCTTTGCTACACATCCGGCACCACGGGTAATCCGAAGGGCGTCCTGTACTCCCACCGCTCGACGGTGCTGCATTCGCTCATGGAACTGTCGCCCGACACCTTCGGCCTGCACTCCGGTGAGACGTTGATGCTCATCGTGCCGATGTTCCACGCGAACGCCTGGGGCGCGCCCTACGCGGCGGCGATGGTCGGATCGAAGGTGGTGATGCCGGGTCCGTACCTCGACGGCAAGAGCGTCTACGAGATCATGCGCGACGAGGGGGTGACGTTCTCCATGGGCGTTCCCACCGTGTGGCTGATGTTGTTCGGCTATCTGGACGAACACCCGGAGATCGATCCGGCTTCGCTGCCGCTCACCCGGGTGGGCATCGGCGGCTCGGCGGTGCCGCGCGCGATGCTCGAACGCTTCGAGAACGACTTCGGTGTGAGGGTGGTGCAGGGCTGGGGGATGACCGAGACCAGCCCGATCGGTGTGGTCAACACGCTGCTGCCCAAGCATGCCGAACTGTCCGGCGACGAACTCGTCGAGATCAAACTCAAACAGGGACGGGGCGTGTGGGGCGTCGACCTCAAGATCGTCGACGACGACGGAAAGCCGCTGCCGTGGGACGGCACCGCCTTCGGCAATCTCCGGGTCCGCGGACCCTGGATCGCCTCCGGATACTTCAGGGGTGAAGGGGGTTGTCCGCTGGACGAGGAGGGCTACTTCGACACCGGCGACGTGGCGACCATCGACCCCGACGGCTTTCTGCACCTCGTCGATCGCGCCAAGGATGTGATCAAGTCCGGCGGGGAATGGATCTCCTCGATCGACGTGGAGAACGCGGTGATGGGTCACCCGGGTGTCGCGGAGGCCGCGATCATCGGTGTGCCGCACCCGAAATGGCAGGAGCGACCGCTGCTGCTGGTGGTCAGGCGACCCGGCCACGACGTCGACCGGGACAGCGTGCTCGCCTATCTCAGCGAGCGGGTCGCCAAGTGGTGGCTGCCCGACGACGTGGTGTTCGTGCCCGAACTGCCGCACACCGCGACAGGAAAGCTGCTGAAGAAGGCGCTGCGCGAGGACTACCGCGAACACCCGCTGCCCACGGCCTGATCTGCTCAGGTGTTCGGTTGTACCTGCTGGCGCTTCATGATCGCGTCGACGGCCGCGGGGGAGAAGCTGTTGACGGCGTGTGCCGTGACCGCCATGCGTGGCGCGATCCGGGTCGGGCGGGTGCGCGCGGCGGTGACCATCCAGTCCGCGGCCTCGGACGCGCTCAGCGCAGGCAGGCCGTCGTAGGCCCGGGTCGGTGCGATCATCGGCGTCTTCACCAGCGGGTAGTACAGCGTCGTCGAATGCACGCCGTCCCTGCCCCATTCGGTCTCCACGACCCGGCTGACGGCGCTCAGCGCTGCCTTGGAGGCGTTGTAGACGGCGAACAGCGGCGACGATTCGCTCAGCACACCCCACGTCGAGACGTTGATGATGTGACCGTCCCCGCGCTCGATCATGCCCGGCGCGAGGCCGCGGATCAGCCGCAACGGCGAGTAGTAGTTGAGCGTCATCGTGCGCTCGACGTCATGCCAGCGGTCCAGGGACTCGGCAAGCGGCCGGCGAATCGACTTGCCCGCGTTGTTGATCAGGATGTCGATCCCGCCGAGCTCCCGTTCCACCTCGGCGACCAGCTCGTCGACGGCGTCGAGGTCCGACAGGTCGCAGGCCCGCGCCCGGGCATCGCCGCCGGCGGCCACGATCCGTTGCGCGACCGCGTCGAGGAGGTCCTGGCGGCGGGCCACCACGACGACGGTGGCGCCGCGGCGGGCCAGCTTCTCCGCGGCCGCCTCGCCGATGCCCGACGATGCGCCGGTCAGCAGGATCCGTTTGCCCGCCAGCTTCACCTGGGGACCGCGCTGCATCAGCTGGTCGGTCAGCGGCGGCCGCATGCTGGCCAGCAGCAGGCTCTCGGACAGTCGGCGCAGCGAGCTTCTGATCACTGTCGAAGTCTAGGCGGCGCGCCGCACTGAGTGATTTCGGCGTGATTCAGCGCGCTCACCGCGCCGGATCACGCCCAAAACCGCTGTCAGAAGTAGCGGGGGAACCCGCTCCAGTCCGGGTCGCGCTTCTCCAGGAACGCGTCGCGGCCCTCGACGGCCTCATCGGTCATGTACGCCAATCGCGTTGCCTCACCGGCGAACACCTGCTGACCGACCAGCCCGTCGTCGATGAGGTTGAACGAGAACTTGAGCATCCGCACCGCCTGCGGCGACTTGCCGTTGATCTCGGCCGCCCACTGCAGCGCCTCGGCCTCGAGCTCGGCGTGATCGACGACGGCGTTCACCGCGCCCATCGCGTGCATCTGCTCGGCGTCGTACGCGCGGCCGAGGAAGAAGATCTCGCGCGCGAACTTCTGACCGGTCTGGCGGGCCAGGTAGGCGCTGCCGAAGCCGCCGTCGAAGCTGCCGACGTCGGCGTCGGTCTGCTTGAACCGCGCGTGCTGCCGGCTGGCCAGCGTCAGGTCGCACGTCACGTGCAGGCTGTGCCCGCCGCCGGCGGCCCAGCCGTTGACCAGGCAGATGACCACCTTCGGCATGAAGCGGATGAGCCGTTGCACCTCGAGGATGTGCAGCCGCCCGGCCCTGGCCGCGTCGACCGTGTCGGCCGTCTCGCCGGAGGCGTACTGATAGCCGGTGCGGCCACGGATGCGCTGGTCGCCACCCGAGCAGAACGCCCAGCCGCCGTCCTTCGGGCTGGGGCCGTTGCCGGTCAGCAGGATCACCCCGACGTCGGGCGACATCCGGGCGTGGTCGAGCACGCGGTAGAGCTCGTCGACCGTGTGTGGCCGGAACGCGTTGCGCACCTCGGGGCGGTCGAACGCCACTCGCACGGTCGGTTGCGGCCGGCCGTCGACGACGTGACGGTGGTAGGTGATGTCGGACAGCTCGAACCCGGGCACGGGCTGCCAGGCCGACGGGTCGAAGGGGTTGTCGCTCACAGCGTCACGCTACGTCACCGGATCGAAGCGGAACACCGGGCAGCGGCCGGTCAGCGCCTCGAACTCGTCGGGGTGCGGCCCGGTGACCAGGCCCGCGTTCTTCATGAAGCCGACGCCGGTGGGCACCAGCACCGGGAACTGCCTCAGCAGCGGCCGGGCCTCCTCGGCGGGCAGCTCGACCATCCGCACCGGTTCGCGGGTCCGGCCCCGCAGCAGCACGGCGTCGGGGTTGGCCTGGGCGTTGCGCACCCAGTCCGAGCCGGGGAGACCGCCGACGACGTAGCGGCGGCCGTCCACCTCGAACGGGGTGATCGGCGTCGATCGGGGTTGGCCGGACTTGCGGCCGGTCACCGTCAGCACCACCGGGCCGTCCTTGAGCAGGCCGGTCCTGTTCACCGCGATCATCACCTTGTTCACGTACTTCAGCCACCACGGCGGCCGGATTCGCTCGCTGCCTGACATGGCCGCGACGCTACGCGCAGACGGGCAGGCCGTGCTCGGCCAGTGCGCGGCGCAGGCCGTCGGGCCGCTGCGCGGTAGGCAGCGGCTCGACGAGCACGAACCCGCAGCCCAGGGCGCGGGCGCCGCCGTCGGCCTCCTCGCTGTCGCCGACCATGACGGTGTTCTCGGCGTCCACATCCAGCCTGGTGAGCGCATCGGCGAAGATCGCGGCGTCGGGCTTGATGGCGCCCACCTCGAACGACAACACGAACTCGTCGGCGGCGGCTCCGATGGCTTCGAAGGCCGGCCGGACGTCGAACGGGATGTTGGACACCACCGCCGTCTTGACCCCGCGGTCGCGCAGGGCGGCGAGCACGTCGGCGGTGTCGGGGTACGGCGTCCAGCACGCCGGGTCGATCAGCCGGGCGTACAGCGCGTCGGCGTGGTGGTCGGCGAGTCCCGACGCGCGCAGCACGTGCAGATTGGCCTCGCGGTGCAGCGCGGGCTCCAGGTCGCGCTGCGTCCAGGCGTGGTGCGCCTCAGGGGTCAGCGGAACCGCCAGTTCCACCGGCGTCGTCAGTCGTCGCATGATCTCGGACTGCGCGTGGGATTCGATGCGGCGGTCGTCGATCACCATGCCGTCGAACCAGCTCGCATCCTCCTCGAGCCGGAACAGCGTGCCGGAGAAGTCGAACAGGACGGCGTCCACGTGCACCATGGCCGCCATCGTGCCAGGTGTGAAAACCACCCCGGCGGGCTAATTAAGCCGGTGTGACGCCGTCGCGGCTGCCCGACGACTACTTCGAGCGGATGTACGCCCGGGCGGCCGATCCCTGGCAGCTGCATAACAGGTGGTATGAGCGCCGCAAGTACGCGATCACGATGGCGCTGCTGCCGTATCCGCGGTACCGGCACGCCTACGAACCGGGCTGCTCGGTCGGCGTGCTCACCGAACTGCTCACCGGTCGGTGCGACCACGTGACGGCCACCGACGTCGCGAGCGGTGCCCTCGACGCCACGCACCATCGGTTGCTCGCCGCGCAGCGCAGACGTCAGGTGACGCTGCTGCACCAGTCGATCGACGGTCCGTGGCCGCAGGCACGATTCGACCTCGTGGTGCTCTCGGAGGTCTGCTACTACCTGCAACCGGCCACCCTGCGGGCGGTGCTCGACCGGCAGGTGCCCGTGCTGTCACACGGCGCGACCGTGATCGCCGCGCACTGGCGGCACCGTGTCGAGGACCACCCGATGAGCGGCGACCACGCCAACGACGTGATCGCCGCCACCGCGGGCCTGCACCACATCGGCGGCTACCGCGACACCGACGTCGTCATCGACGTGTTCGACACGGCCTCGGCGGATTCGGTGGCGGCCAGGACCGGCGTGCCGGGCGCCTAGCCCGACCGTGCCCGAGCTGCCTTGTCGGTCAACACGTCCCGCTCGCGCTCGTTGTCGGTGAGCTTCGCGGCCCGGTCGAACTCCTCGGCCGCCTCGTCGTGGCGACCCGACCGCGCCAGCAACTCACCGCGCACGCTGGGCAGCAGATAGGAGTCCTCGAGGCCGGTGATGCCGTCGACGATGGCGAGCGCCTCGGCGGGTCCGGCGGCCATCGCGACGGCCACCGCGCGGTTGAGTTCGACGACCGGGGAGCGGGCCACCTGGATCAGCCCGTCGTAGAGCGTGACGATGCGGGCCCAGTCGGTGTCCCCGGCGGTCGGCGCGACGGCATGGCATTCGGCCAGCGCCGCCTGCAGTGCGTACGGTCCCCAGCCGGTTCCCCTGCGCTGCACGGCGTCTGCGGCCTTCTGCAGTTCCGCGACGCCGCGCTGGATCTGCGCGCGGTCCCACTTCGCCCGGTTCTGGTCCTCGAGCAGGATCGCCCGGCCGTCGGCGTCGGTGCGCGCCGCGAAGCGTGAGGACTGGAACTCCATCAGCGCGACCAGTCCGTGCACTTCGGGTTGATCATCCGTGAGCGCCGCCAGCACGCGGCCCAGTCGCAGTGCCTCGCTGCACAGTTCGTCGCGGATCCAGCGCTGCCCGAAGGACGCGGAGTAGCCCTCGTTGTAGATCAGGTAGATCACCGCGAGCACCGCGGACAGCCGCTGCGGATACTCGTCGCGGGGTGGCACCTCGAACGGCACCTCCGCGGCGGCCAGCGTCTTCTTGGCCCGCGTGATCCGTGCCGCGATCGTCGCCTTCGATGTGAGGAAGGCCCGCGCGATCTCCTCTGTGGTCAAACCGCCGACCACGCGCAACGTCAACACGATCCGGCTCTCCCGTGGCAGCACGGGGTGGGCGGAGATGAACATCAGCCGCAGCACGTCGTCGTCGATGCGGTCCGGGTCCCACGCCGGTTCGTCGAGGTGGGTCTCCAGCTCGCGGGCCAGCACGGCGTACTTGGCGTCCAGTGACTCCTGCCGTCGCCACTGGTCGATGGCCTTGCGCTTGGCGACGGTGGTGAGCCACGCGCCGGCGTTGCGCGGCACCCCGGCATGGGGCCATTGGACGAGCGCCTCGACCAGCGCTTCCTGGGCGAGGTCCTCGGCCATCCCGACGTCGCCGACCACCCGGGTCAGCGTAGCGACGATCTTGGCCGCCTCCATCCTCCAGACGGCGTCGACGGTCTCGCGGAGGTCGGTGTCCGGCACTCCGCCACGCTAGCGCGGACCGTCAGGAGTCGGTGGGGTCCTCGGCGTCGGCATGGAAGAAGAACATGCTGGCGACGAAGCTGGTCAGCGAGAGCAGGCCGGCGCCGAACGACAGGGCGATGCGGTCGAGGCCGAAGGCGCCGATGCTCATCGCGAACCCGACGATCGCGATCATGCTGAGGAAGAGGGCCCAGGTGCTGAGGGCCTCGGAGGCGGTGGAGGTGCGGGACGCGGCTGCGGCGGTGGTCGGGTCGGTCATCGCGGTAGGTGTCCTGTCTCGATGGTGTGTCGGCCACTCTTTACCCGCCCCGGGTATCGGCGAAACGCCGAAAGTCGGCGGCTACCCGACAGCGCGGCCGGCGTCCGCCCAGAACTGGGCGCGCACCGCCTTCTTGTCGGGCTTGCCGAGTGCGGTCACCGGCACCGAGTCGACGACGATCACCTGCTTGGGCGATTGGACCGAGCCCTTGCGCTCCTTGACGGCGGCCTGGATCTCGGCGGTCATGGACGCTATGGCCGCGCCGTCCGAATCAGCGTCGGGCCGAAGCACCACCACCGCCGTCACCGCCTCGCCCCACTTCTCGTCGGGTGTCCCGATCACGCACACCTGGGCCACCGACGGGTGTTCGGCGACGACGTCCTCCACCTCGCGGGGGAACACGTTGAAGCCGCCGGTGACGATCATGTCCTTGGTGCGGTCGACGATGTACCAGAAGCCGTCCTCGTCCTCACGGGCGAGATCGCCGGTGTGCATCCAGCCGTCGCGGAACGTCTCGGCGGTGGCGTCGGGCAGTTTCCAGTACCCGCCGGACAGCAGCGGCCCGGACACGCAGATCTCGCCGACCTCGCCCTGCGGCACCGGCTGTCCGTCCTCGCCGAGCAGTGCTGTGCGGCAGAACACCGTCGGCCTGCCGCAGGACGTCAGCCGCTTCTCGTCGTGGTCGCCCTTGGCGAGATAGGTGATCACCATCGGCGCCTCGGACTGGCCGTAGTACTGGGCGAAGATCGGCCCGAACCGGCGGATCGCCTCTTTGAGTCGTACCGGGTTCATCGCCGAGGCGCCGTAGTAGACGGTCTCCAGCGACGACAGGTCACGGGTGTGCGAATCCGGGTGGTCCATCAGCGCGTAGATCATCGACGGGACCAGCATGGTGGCGGTGATCTTCTGCTCTTCGATCACCCGCAGCACCTCGGCCGGGTCGAACTTCGTCAGCACGATGAGTTCGCCGCCCTTGACCACCGTGGGCACGAAGAAGGCCGCGCCGGCGTGCGAGAGCGGGGTGCACATCAGGAAGCGCGGACGCTCCGGCCACTCCCACTCGGCCAGCTGGATGGTCGTCATCGTGGTGATCGACTGCACGGTGCCCATGACGCCCTTGGGCTTCCCGGTGGTGCCACCGGTGTAGGTGAGCCCGCCGATGTGGTCGGGCGGCAGGTCGGCGGCCACCAGTGGCTTCGGCTCGTACTTGGCTGCCTCGGCGCTGAGGTCGACCGCGACGTCCGACAGCGCCTCGGGGACCGGGCCGATGGTGAGGATCTTCGACAGCGTGGGCACCTTTTCCAGCAGTCCCAGCGCTCGCTCGGTGAACATCGGGTTGGGGTCGATGATCAGCGCGGTGACCTCGGCGTCGGACAACACGTAGGCGTGATCCTCCAGCGACCCGAGAGGGTGTAGTGCCGTGCGGCGGTAGCCCTGAGTTTGCCCAGCGCCGATGATCATCAGCACCTCGGGCCGGTTGAGCGACAGCAGCCCGACTGCCGCGCCGGTGCCCGCGCCCAGCGCCTCGAACGCCTGGATGTACTGGCTGATGCGCTCGGCGAGTTGGCCGCCGGTCATCGTGGTGTCGCCGAGAAACAGCACCGGGCGGTCCCGGTTGCGCTTGAGCGCGCCGACCGTGAGGTGACCGGAATGGATCGGATGGCGCAGCCGGTCGGCCGACGGGAGTTCGCGGGAGGAATCAGCAACCGATGTCATGGCACTCAGACTAGAACGTGTTCCAGAAATCCAGTAGGCGATCCCCATTGTTGGCGGTGAAGGGTCCAGGACGGCCTGCGGTGCCGCCGGTGGGGTACGCGACTACTCGCGTAATCAAGTGAGCAAATTCGTAACGTTCTGTTTGCTTCCGCTCGCTACGGCACGCGGAGGACAATTCCCGAGGTAAAGGCAGCGACGAGGGTCGCGCCCCGTGAGATGAGGTCAGAATGTCAACGTTTCAAGCAAAGCGCGTAGCACTTGCTCCGCTGGCCGCCGCACTGCTCGCCGCAGGCGGGGCCATTGCGCTGGCGCCCACGGCGGCCGGTCAGCCGGACGCCTGTATCCCGGGCTTCGTCTGGCGTGAGGCATTCGCGGGCGACCACGTCTGCGTCACGCCGGGCGTCCGGTCACGGACCGCCGCGGAGAACGCCGCGGCCGCAGACAACGCGGTGCCCGGCAGTCCGACGTGCAAGTCGGGATTCGTCTGGCGCGAGGCCAGCCCGGGGGACAAGGTCTGCGTCATCCCGTCGGTCCGCGACGAAGCGGCCACCGACAACGCCGCCGCCGCATCCCGGGTGGCCAAGGCCGCCCCGCCCGCGCCCAAGCCCGAAGAGAAGCCCGCGCCGAAACCCGAGGCGGCCAAGCAGGGCCCGACGGTCAGCTGGTCGCCGCGGGTGGGCGGCCTGACCGCCAGGATCACCGACCGCAGCGGCGTGGCCTCGCAGTGCACCTACGACTCCGACGGTTACTCGCGCAGCTTCCCGCTGCCCGCCAACGGCACGTTCGATCTGGCCATCGTCCCGGCGATCCCGAAGTTCGCGAACTGGAACGTCACCATCAAGTGCGACAACGGCACCGTCACCAACACGCAGACCTTCTTCTGATCGTCCGGTTCCCGGTGGCCACCGGCCACCGGGAATCATGGACGGCGTGACTGACGCGTTGCGGACCGAGCTGTCGCGCATCGCCGACGGCGGGTCGCCGGCCGCCGATCACGCCCGCGCGGCGCTGGCCGACGGTCCGATGCGTGAGCGGTTGCGGGCCGCGATCCGGGCACTCGCCGTGCATCGCGGTCGGTCCAGCAGCACCTGCCCCTCGGATGCGGCGCGGGCCGTCGGCGGTGAACACTGGCGTGACCGGATGGACGACGCCCGTGCCGTGGCCCGCGACCTGGCTCGGGAGGGCGAGGTCGAGATCACCCAGCGCGGTGAGGTTCTCGACCCGGACGCCGACTGGCGCGGACCCATCAGGATCCGCGCCAGATAGCCGTGTTTCTCAGCGGCTCGCGAACTTGTCGGCGTCGGCCCGCGCCTGCGCCGCGATCTTCTCGGCCAGGTCGGCCTTCCACTGGATCTCCTTCTGGATCCACGGATTGTCCAGCGGGAACTCGTCGGTCTCCGACACCCGGCGCACCTCGACCTTCACGCCCTTGCCCAGCGGGATCTTCTGCGCCCACTGCTTGGCTTCCTCCTTGGACGACACGTCGAGGATCCAGAAGCCGTTGAAAAGCTCCTTGGCCTCGGTGTAGGGACCGTCGGTGACCACCGGTGGGTCGGAGCTGTAGTCGACGACGAAGCCTTCCTCGGGTCCGGTCAGCCCTTCACCGGCCAGCAGCACGCCGGCCTTGACGAGCTCCTCGTTGAACCGGCCCATCGACTCGATGATCTCGTCGAAGTCGATCTCCAGCTCTGCCATCGCGGCCTCGGCCTCGGGGGTGGACCGCATGATCAGCATGTAACGCGCCATTTCTTCGTCTCCTTCTTCGGTGTGGAAGGGGCCCGCTCCATCGTGCCCTCGCACATACGTCGAGCGGCACCCCCCGAAAATCGACATGGCGCCGAGAAATTTTTCAGCAAATTCTTGGTGACTGTTGGGCATGAACGTCACCGCAGGTCAAGGCGGTGCCGCTACCATCACCCGGTGCCTGCAGCTGACCTCGTCATCACCGGAAATGTCCTCACCGTCAATCCCGCGCAGCCCACCGCCGAGGCGCTGGCCGTGTCGGGCGGCCGCATCGCCGCGGTCGGTGACCGCGCCGAGATCGACGCGTGGATCGGCCCCGACACCGAGGTCGTCGACATCGGCTCCGGTTGCGTGATGCCGGGCCTGGTCGAGGCGCACGGCCATCCGCTGATGGAGGCCGTCGTGCTGTCCGACCGGATGGTCGACATCCGGCCGGTCACCGTCACAGATGCCGACGAGATCGTCGCCATGGTGCGCGCCGAGGTGGACAAGCGCGGCGACGAGGGGGCCTACCTGGTGGGCTGGGACGCGCTGCTGCAGCCCGGGCTGCCGGAGCCGACGCTGGCGTGGCTGGACGGCATCGCGCCGGAGACGCCGTTGGTGATCATCCACAACTCCGGGCACAAGGCGTTCTTCAACTCCGTCGCCGGTCGCAACGCCGGCGTCAACCGCGACACCCCGGACCCCAAGGGCGCCAAGTACGGTCGCGACCAGGCCGGCGAGCTCGACGGCACCGCCGAGGAGACCGGTGCGGTTTTCCCGCTGATGGCCGGGGCCATCACGGTGGCCGACTTCCCCCGGATGCTGCTCGCGGAATGCGCCCGGCTGAACCAGGCCGGCCTGACCACCTGTTCGGAGATGGCGTTCGACCCGGTGTTCCGGCCGCTGCTGGACCAGATGCGCGAACACCTGAGCGTCCGGTTGCGTACCTACGAGATCTCCAACCCGGAGATGAGCACGGCGGCCAGCCCCGGCGACGGTGACGACGTCGTCCGTCAGGTGGGCATCAAGATCTGGGTGGACGGATCGCCGTGGATCGGCAACATCGACCTGTCCTTTCCCTATCTCGACACCGACGCCACCCGCGCGATCGGCGTGGTCCCGGGTTCCTGCGGGCACGCCAACTACAGCCGCGAACAGCTCACCGAGATCGTCGAGGCCTACTTCCCGCTCGGCTGGCCGATGGCGTGTCACGTCCAGGGCGACGCGGGCGTCGACACCATCCTCGACGTGTACGAGGCCCTGCTGGCCAAGCATCCGCGCGACGATCACCGGCTGCGCCTCGAGCATGTCGGCGCGATCCGTGACGAACAGTTGCAGCGCGCCCACGACCTCGGGGTCACCTGCAGCATCTTCGTCGACCAGATCCACTACTGGGGCGACGTCATCGTCGACGGACTCTTCGGTCCCGAACACGGGAACCGCTGGATGCCTTGCGGTTCCGCGGTCAAGACGGGCATGCGGATCTCGCTGCACAACGATCCGCCCGTCACGCCGGAGGAGCCGCTGCGCAACATCAGCGTCGCGGTCACCCGTACCGCACCGAGCGGCCGGGTGCTGGGGCCGGAGGAGCGGCTGACCGTCGACCAGGCGATCCGCGCCCAGACCATCGACGCGGCCTGGCAGTTGTTCTCCGACGACGTGATCGGCTCGCTGGAGGTGGGCAAGTACGCCGACATGGTGGTGCTCTCGGCCGACCCGCGCTCGGTACCGCCGGAGGAGATCGCCGACCTTGACGTCCGGACAACGTATCTGGCGGGCCGTCCGGTACACACGGGATGACCTCACCCGCGCCCGGCGCGCAGCGCGACGAGTCGCCGGTGACGGTGTCCGGCCTGGCGGCCACGATGACCGTCATCGCGATGGGGCTGGGGTACAGCATCACCGCGGCCGACCCGACGATCCTGTCGGCCAACATCTCCGAGGTCCGGGCCGGGTTGGAGATGGCGCCAAGCACGGCGAGTTTCGTCGCCAGCCTGGCCACCCTGACGCTGGCGGCGGCGGTGCTCGGCGCCGGTGCGCTCGGCGATCTCTACGGCATGAAGCGGATGTTCACCGGCGGCCTGCTCGGGGCGATCGGCTTCGGCATCCTCGCCGCGGCCGCGCCCACCGGTGCGGTGCTGATGGCAGCCCGCGCGGGCTCCGGGGTGGCGTTTGCCTTCCTGCTGGGCCTCTCGCTGGCGACCATCAACGCGGTGTTCCCGCCGCAACGGCGAGCCGCGGCGATCGGACTGTATCTCGGCGCCGGGTTCGCGCTCACCACACCGATGCCCGCGATCGGCAGTCTGCTGGCCGAACACCTGGGCTGGCGGACGGGCTTCCTGGTGGCGCCCGTCGCGGCCGTCATCGCCCTGGTGATCCACCTGCGGTACGTGCCCGAGACGCCGCGCGCACCCGGCCGCCTCGACATACCGGGCCTGGCGCTGGTCGCGGCGGCGCTGCTCGCGCTCGTCTATGGCATCTCGCGGCTGCAGCGCGGACTGAACACCGACGCCGTCATCGCCATCGTGGTGGGTGTCGTTGCGGGCGCGGCTTTTCTGCTGCGCGAGCGGACCGCCGCCGATCCGGCGCTCGATCTGCGCATCTTCCGGTCGGGGCGGTTCAACGCCGCGGTCACCGCAGGCGCCGCGTTCAACTTCATCACCGGTGGCTCGACCATCCTGTTCGCGTACTACCTGGTGTCGGTGCGCGGTGAGTCGCCCGCGTTGCTCGGACTGCTGCTGGTGCCCGCCACCCTGATGCAGGCGATCGCCGCGACGGGTTCGGGCCGGGCCGCGACGCGCTTCGGTGAGCGCGCGGTGCTGGTGACCGGGCTGTTGTTGTTGCTCGCCGGACTGTTGGTGCTGACGACGGTCGGCGAGAAGACGTCGATGTGGCTGCTGTTCGCCGCGGTGCTGCTCAACGCCGTCGGCGGTGCGGTGGTGCAGACACCGCAGTCTACGATCATGATGTCTGCGGCGCCCACCGATCTCGGCGGCTCGGTCTCCGCGGTGAAATCCGCTGTCGGACAGGCCGGATACTCCCTCGGCCCGGCGGTGTTCGCGCTCGTCGGCACCACACTGTTCCTCCGCGACGGCATGGAGCGGCTCGCGGGTTCGGGGATCACGGAGACCCAAGCCCGCGAGGCACTGCAGGTCGCGCACGGCACGTCGGTGTCCTCGGTGGGTGGTGGCAACGTGCTCGACCCGCAACGCGCGAGGGAGGTCGTCGTGGGTGCGACCGATGCCATGATCGACGCCATCCACACCCTGAGCCTGATGATGGCCGCCGTCCCGGTGGTCGCGATCGTGCTCGCCCTCGTCCTGCTGCGCCCCCGCCCACACGACCGCGCCCGCCCGCCGGCCCGATGACAGGAGATCCGATGCACTCGCTCGAGCACGCGCGGCACGCCGCACCCGATCCGCTCGCCACCATCCGGACGCCGAGGTTCTGGCTGCAACCGATCATCGTTGTGCTGGTGGTTTTCTCGGCGTTGGCCGCCCTGTATCTCGGCGGCATCCTCAACCCGACCTCGAACCTGCACCACTTCCCGGTGGCCGTCGTCGATCAGGACCGGGGGCCCGACGGCAAGCAGATCACCGACGGGCTGGTGTCCGGCCTCGACTCGCACGACTTCGACGTGCGGGTGCTCTCCGCCGAGGAAGCCGACCGGCAGCTGGACTCCGCGCAGGTGTACGGGGTGGTGCAGATACCCGCCGACTTCTCGGCGGGCCTGCAGGCACTCGCGACGGGCGCCGCCCGGCCGGGAGAGGTGGTCCGACCGGTGATCACCGTGTCGACGAACCCACGGGCAGGCGAACTCGGCGGCAGCATCGCCGGTCTCGCGCTGAGCAAGGCCGTGCAGGAGGCCAACACCACGATCGGCAAGAAGATCACCGCCGAGGTCACCCAGGCCGGTGGTGGTGCCGCGCTGCCCGCCGGTGTGGCGCTGACGCTGTCCAGCCCGATCGACATCCAGGTCAACGATCACAATCCGCTGCCGAGCGGCACCGGCAACGGGCTGTCGGCGTTCTACTACGCGCTGCTGCTGCTGCTCGCCGGGTTCACCGGCAGCATCATCGTCAGCTCGCTGGTCGACTCCATGCTGGGCTACGTCCCCGCCGAACTGGGCCCGGTGTACCGGTTCGCCGAGCAGGTGAACATCTCGCGGTTCCGGACCCTTCTCCTCAAATGGGCGTTCATGGTGATCCTCGCGGTGCTCACCTCGGCCGCCTACATCGGCATCGCGGCGGCCCTCGGGATGCCGATTCCGAATGTGCTGACGCTGTGGCTCTACGGGGCGTTCACGATCGCGGCGGTCGGCATCACCGCGACGTCGCTGGTGTCGGTACTGGGTTCGATGGGACTGATCGTCAACCTCTTCATCTTCGTGATGCTGGGCCTGCCCTCGAACGGAGCCACGATCCCCTTGGAGGCGGCGCCCAAGGTGTTCGGCTGGCTGGCGACGTTCGAGCCGATGCATCAGGTGTTCCTCGGCGCACGGGCGCTGCTCTATCTGGACGGACGCGCGGACGCCGGGCTCACCCACTCGCTGGTGATGACGAGCGTCGGTCTGGTGATCGGTCTGCTGATCGGGGCCGTGGTCACCCGCTTCTACGACCGCAAGGGCCTGCGCCGCATCCACACCCCGGAGACCACCGCGCCCGACTCTGCGAAAGAGGATTGACAACGACCGTTGTCATGGCACGCTTTGCGCATGCCTGAGTTGCCGCCACCGCGCTTCCTCGACGATCGGCCCGCGCACTGGGCCGAGGTCAAACCGGACGAAGACGCCTTCGTGTACCTCGACCGGTCCTGGACCTGGGCCCAGTGGAACGACCGGATACGCCGCCTCGCCGGAGCGCTCACGGGGTTCGGCGTCGGCCGCGGCGACGTCGTGGCATTCCTCGACAAGAACCATCCGGCCGGCGTCGAACTGACCCTGGCGGCGGCCTCGCTCGGCGCCGCCAACGCGATCATCAACTTCCGGCTGGCCGGCGACGAGCTGGACTTCGTTCTCAACGACTGCGGCGCGAAGGTGCTCGTCGTCGGCGCCGAACTGCGGCCGGCGATCGAGAAGATCCGCGACCGGCTCTCGGTGGAGCATCTCGTCGAGCTCACGCCCGACGGCGCCGACGGTGACGAGTACGAGGACCTGCTGGCCGCCGCCACCCCGACCGGACGCGCGGACACCGTCGAACCCGACGACGTCTGCCTGGTGATGTACTCCTCGGGCACCACCGGCAGGCCCAAGGGCGTGATGCTGTCGCAGGCGAACGTCATCGCGCACACGGTGAACGCGCACGACGGCTGGGGTTTCGACGAGGGCGACAAGAACATGGTGTCGATGCCGCTCTTCCACGTCGGCGGATCGTCCTACGTGCAGTTCGGCATCCACGACGGCGTGCCCAGCGTGATGACCCGCGAGGTGGACGGCGCATCGCTGGCCGGCGCGATACTCAAGGGCGCCAACCGGACCTTCCTGGTGCCCGCCGTGCTGGCCAAGGTGCTCGAGTCCGGCGAGGATGCCGTCAAGCTCTTCGGCGCGCTGAAGACCTACTGCTACGGCGCCTCACCGATGCCGCTGCCCCTGCTGAGGGCCGCGCTCGAGGCCTGGCCCGGCACCGACTTCATCCAGGTGTACGGGCTGACCGAGGTGTGCGGCGTGATCAGTCACCTGATGCCCGAGGAACACCGCGACACCGAGCACCCTGAGCGACTGGTCAGTGCGGGCACGCTGATCCCGAACGCCGAACTGCGCGTGGTGAACCCGGACACTATGGAGGACGTACCCGAGGGCGAGCAGGGTGAGCTGTGGTTCCGCACACCGCAGCTGATGAAGGGCTACCACAACCGCCCCGACGCCACCGCCGACGCCATCACCCCCGACGGCTTCTTCCGCACCGGAGACATCGGGCGCATCGACTCCGACGGCTACATCTTCGTCGAGGACCGGCTCAAGGACATGATCATCTCCGGCGGCGAGAACATCTACTCCATCGAGGTGGAGCGGGTGCTGGCCGAGCACCCGGCGGTGGTGGAGGTGGCCGTCATCGGCGTGCCCAGCGAGAAGTGGGGAGAGGCCGTCAAAGCCGTTGTCTCACTGGCGGGATCGGCGACCGAGGAGGAACTGATCGCCTGGTGCCGCGAGCGGCTGGCCCGCTACAAATGCCCGAGCAGTGTCGACATCACCGAGGAACTGCCGCGCAACCCGACCGGGAAGATCATGAAGAAAGACCTGCGGAAGCCGTTCTGGGAGGGCCGCGACCGCACGACCGTCTGACCGACGGCTAGGGCTCACGCGGCACGTGGCCGAGCTCGCGCAGCCAGCCCTTGCGGGCCGCGGGATACCAGCGCAGGGAGGCGGGTACGTAGGGCCACCCCGCGCGGACGGCGGCGCGGACCGCGCGGTAGCGGCGTTCGTCCATTGCGCTCCAGCGGATCCCGAACCGTTGCCGGACCATGGTGGGCAGCCCGCCGAAGATGACCAGCCGCATCGGGGGCGCGAGCGCGGTGCGCACCGGCTTGCTGGGCAGCAGCACGTCGGTCAGTGGGCGCAGGCGCGGATGCGCGGGGTAGAAGGGCGACGCGCTCATGTCCGGAATCGAACGCCGGTTGATGAACTCGATCAGGTAGTCCGAAGCGGGATTCGGCCGCAACACGTCCCGGCAGTAGCGCTCGACTTCGTCCTCGAAGGCCGCGCGGTCGGGCGGCACGACGCTCCCGCTCATGCCGTAGCGGCGGTACCACTCGCACCCTTCGAGATAGAGTCGCCGGCTCTCGTCGGCCGTCAGCCGGTGCCGGTCCCAGTGCGACGCGATCCGGTCCACCATGCGCTGGAACGTGGCGTGTGCCCACCAGAAGGTCTCCGGCTGCAGGGCGTGATAGCGGCCGCCGTCGGGCAACGCGCCCTTGATGTCCCGGTGGAAGTCGCGCACCCGCACTCCGGTCGCCTCCGCCGTCGGCCCCTCGTAGACGGTGCCCAGTATCCCGGGTAGCGACCTGAACACCCGGTCGACGGAGTCGTCGAAGAAGTCGGAGTGGTCGATCAGTCCCTGCCCGATCGCGGGGTGCATGGTCTGCAGTAGCCCGGCGGTGCCGCCCTCGAAGGCGATGCGCATGTCGCCCGCCCACCGCCACAGCAGGGAGGTGGGTCCGAGTTCGCGCGCGGCGGCCGCGGCGTCACGCGGCGAGTTCGCCGACACCGTGCGGCTGCTCCCCGAAGTACTTGGCCAGCAGCTTTTCACTGCTACGGGCGCCCCACCGCTCCAGAAGGTCGCGGCCGCGCCGGGTGCGCGAAAGAAGTTGGTAGCGAACGAAGTTCTTGACGATCGCCGGTGCGACGGCCCACGGCAGCGCGCGGGGCAGGTCGAGGTCGCGCATGCCTTCGCTGCGCAGGAAGTAGCTCAGCATGCTCAGCAGCCGGGCGCGGTGGTAGGCACCGCGCAGCCCGGCCAGGTTGGGGTAGTGCAGGAGTCGCTGCGCGTCGACGATCGCATTGGCCAGCGGCGGGCCCGCCTCGCTCACGCCCGACTGGGTGATGAGCAGGTGGTAGTTCAGCCGGTGCTGCGCGGCCTCGTCGTCGCACAACCAGTCCTCGTCGACACCGAGCAGCCAGCCCACGTACTTCCACAGATGCATGATGGCCCGCGACTCGGCGCCGCTGACCCGGACGCCGAGCAGCCGCACGCCCAGCAGCAGCGCCCCGTTGAACAACCCCAGGGTCGCGGCCTGATCGGTCTGGTTGATCGGGAGGCCCCAGTGGGCGACGTCCCAGCGGCCGTTCGTCTCGAACTGGTGGTTGACGAGCGCGTGCATCGCCCGCACGTGCACGGTCAGTTTGAAGCCTTCCCCGCTCCGGCGCATCGCGTCCGGCTGTGACACCGCCACCGCCCACTTCTGCGTCTCGGCAAGGCGGCGTACGGTTTTCCGTCCGGTCAGCCCGCCCGTCTCGACGAGCAGGTCGGTCGGACCGCCGAACCGGTAGCCGCCGATCAGGGACAGCTGCAGCATCACGTCTGCCGCGTTGGTGCCCAGCCGGCGGTACGCCGCGGCGCCCTCGTTGACGAGATCGAAGTCGACCCACGCCGGGACGCGTTCGACGGTGGCGAAGAAATCGCGCAGCGGCCGCGGACAGTCCGCGACGGTGTGCACACCGCGGTCGAGGGCCTGGCGGAACTGTCCCATGGTGACGCGGTCGGGGTTGCCGGCGTCCGTGATGTGCATCGCCGCCACCAGTTCCGCGCCGACCTCGTCGCGATGCATGAGCCGCTGCCCGATCCGGTCGATCAGCTGCTGGTCCGGGCGCACCGTCTTGGTCAGGATCCGCAGCGGTCGCCCGAGGCGGCGATTGCGCCGGGGTGCCTCCATGAACCGGCGGGGGTGTGCGGCGGACACATCGTGTGCGAGCATGACTTCATGCTGACACGAGCGATCATTCGCATTCAATTCGCATTCTGATGGCGCAGAAGTCAACTCCCGCGCCCCGGCGCATGCCCCGCCAGGACCGGTCCCGCGCCATGGTGGACCGCATCCTCGACGCCGGGCAGGAGATGCTGATTGCCCACGGGTACGACGGCGCCTCCACCAACCGCATCGCCGCGGCCGCCGGGATCAGTCCTGGATCGCTGTACCAGTACTTTCCGAACAAGGACGCCATCGCCGCGGCGGTCATCGACCGCTACAGCGACCAGCTGTCCGCCCGGGTGGCCGCCCGGGTCTCCGAACGGCTGGACCAGCCGGCGCCGCACTACGTCCGGGAGTCCATCGCCGCGCTCCTCGACGCCCTGGACGTACACCCCGACTTCCTGCGGGCGGTGATGGAACAGACGCCGCGGCTTGGCTCGGGCAGCAAGCTGCTCGCATTCGAGCAGCGGATCGGTGAGCTGACCGTCGCGTATCTGACGATCAACAAGGGCGTCGTCCGGCCCGACGCCACGTTCGAGACCGCGGCGTGGATGTTGGTGCGGATGGTCGAGCACCTGTGTGTGCGGTACATCCTCGACCAGCCGGCCATCGACCGGGACACGTTCATCGACGAGATCACCGTGATGGCGCTGAACTACCTGCGCCCATGGCCCACGCCGCCGGAGGACTGCTTCCCGTAGCCGTCGCCGGCGAACGCGAGTAAAACCCGAGCCCACGATTTCGCACCGCCCGACGAAGTTAACGTGGATACTGATCCCCACGGCGGACACATGGGCTGGGTGCGATCTGGGTGCCGCAGGCACCACGTAACCGGCCGCGCGCCGCCCGACCTTGCCTCGGCCGCGCCGAACTCTGTGGATACTCCGCTTCTACGCTGTTCACCGCGGTCATTCGGCGTGCTCAGGGTCGGCGACCATACCCGGGGTATTTGCCCTTCTGCGCTCCAAGGGTGAACTCCGGTGCGGAAACGGCGAGGTCTGTCGGCTTGGCATTGTCCCAGGCGCGCCATTATGTGAATGAATATTCGCCAAAGGGTTGACGCGGTCGGATCGCTGGTCTTAGCGTGGCGAGGCGGTTGCCGACGGTGCCGCCGTGAGGTCGGACGCCGGCTCACCGGCCGGGGTCTCCTATCGGGGGAGGGACGTTGACACTGGCGCGCGGCGATCGCACCGACGGCCTCGACGTCATCGAGGATTGGGCCGGCGGTTACGTCGGGCGGCACCCGCTCGCGTCGCTGCACACGGTCGGCGAGCAGTTCGTCCTCGGCGTGCGCACCATCCAGAGCCTCGTCGTCGATCTGTTCACGGGCCGGTTCCGCTGGCAGGAGTTCATCCGCCAGGGCGCCTTCATGGCCGGGACCGCGGTGCTGCCAACGGTTCTCGTCGCGCTGCCGATCGGCGTGACACTGTCCATCCAATTCGCCCTGCTGGCCGGACAGGTCGGCGCCACCTCGCTGGCGGGCGCGGCCAGCGGCCTGGCCGTGATCCGGCAGGCCGCTTCACTGGTGGCCGCCGTGCTGATGGCCGCGGCCGTCGGCTCGGCCATCACCGCCGACCTCGGCTCCCGCACGATGCGCGAGGAGACCGCTGCGATGGAGGTGATGGGCGTCTCGGTGATCCGCCGCCTGGTGGCGCCGCGGTTCGCGGCCGCGATCATGATCGGTGTCGCGCTCACCGGGGTGGTCTGTTTCGTCGGGTTCCTCGCCAGCTACCTGTTCAACGTCTACTTCCAGAACGGCGCACCGGGCAGCTTCGTGGCCACGTTCGCGTCGTTCGCGACGACCGGCGACATGGTCCTCGCGCTCATCAAGGCCGTGTTGTTCGGCGCGATCGTCGCGATCGTGTCGTGCCAGAAGGGACTGTCGACCGTGGGCGGACCCACGGGCGTCGCGAACTCGGTGAACGCCGCCGTCGTCGAATCGATCCTGGTGCTGATGATCGTCAACGTCGCCATCAGCCAGCTGTACGCGATGCTCTTCCCCAGGACCGGGCTGTGACCGCATCGACGTACACCCCGTTCCTGGGTCCGCTGATCCGATGGTCCCGACGGGCCGCCACACCGGTGCAGCGGCTCGGGCACATGCTGGTCTTCTTCGTCCGCGCGCTGCTCGCGATACCGCACGCGCTGCGGCTGTACCGCAAGGAGTTCGTCCGGCTGCTGTCCGACATCGCCTGGGGCAACGGCTCACTCGTCGTCGGCGGTGGCACCGCGGGCGTGGCGGTGGTGCTCGGCATCACCGTCGGCGCGCTCGTCGGCATCGAGGGCTACAACTTCCTCAACCTACTCGGCCTCGGACCCGCGACGGGCATCATCTCCTCACTGGTCAACACCCGCGAGCTCGCTCCCATCGCCGCCGCGCTGGCCTTCGCGACGCAGGGCGGGTGCCGGTTCACCGCCCAACTGGGTTCGATGCGGATCGCCGAGGAGATCGACGCGCTGGACTCGCTGGCCATCCGCCCGATCCCGTACCTGGTGACCACGCGTCTGCTGGCCTCGGTGGTCGCGGTCATCCCGCTCTACGTCCTGTGCCTGGCGGTCAGCTACCTCACCACACAGGCGGTGGTGGAGGTGATCAGCGGCGGATCGACCGGCTCGTACCTGCACTACTTCTCGCTGATGCTGTCCGGCCGCGACATCGCCTACTCGCTGCTGAAGACGATCATCTTCGTCTGGATCGCCTCGACCGTGCAGTGCTACTACGGCTACTACGCCAGCGGCGGGCCCGAAGGTGTGGGAGTCGCTGCGGGACATGGCATGCGGGCCAGCATCACCGTCGTGATCATGGTCAACATGCTGCTCACGATGGCGCTGTGGAGCGTCGACTCCGGCGCCAGGTTCGGTGGTTGAGGTGGCCAACTCCTACGAACTCGACGGCCGCGGACCGTCGGACCGCCAACTGCTCGGGAGCGGGGTCGCGGTGCTGGTGGTCGCAGCACTGGTCACCGGCGTCCTGTTGATCAAGTCGACCGGCAGGCTGGAGGACTACGTCCGTGTCGTCGCCGATCTCGTCAACGTCGGCGACGGCCTGCCGCAGCGGTCCGACGTCAAGTACCACGGTGTCCTCGTCGGCTCGGTCGACAGCGTCGTCCCCGCCGCCGACGGCAGGCCGAATCACGTGCAGATCGCGCTGAACGCCGTTTATGCACAGGCGATTCCGGCGACCGTGACCGCGCGCGTGGTGCCGAGCAACGTCTTCGCCGTGTCGTCGGTGCAACTCGTCGACCGCGGGCCGGCGGCCCCGATCCGCGAAGGCGCCCGCATCCCCGAGGACGTCGAACTGCCGACGGTGCTGTTCCAGACCACCATCAGCAAGCTGCGCGACATCCTCGCCGCGACCGGGCGGGGCCGCGAGGACAAGACCGTCGGACTGCTGGCCGCCGTCGGAGCGGCCACCGACAACCGCCGCGTCGAACTCCTCACCGGCGGCGCTCAACTGAGCAGGCTCATCGACGAACTCGACACGATCGTCACCACCGACGTCGACAGCCCCTCGACGGTGTCGGCGCTGATCGATGCCACCCGGGGGCTGCAGCAGACTGCTCCGGACCTGTTCGACGCGCTGCACCAGGCGGTGCGCCCGATGCAGGTGCTCGTCGAGCAGCGGGCTCAGCTCACCGACCTCATCGACGGCGGCACCCACACCATGGGCACCACCCACACGGCGTTGGCCAATCACAGCGATCGGCTGGTGCGCATCACCTCCGAGCTCACCCCGGTGATCGGCAACCTGGCGCAGACCTCACACCACTGGGTGCCCGCCTTCGTCAAGCTCGACGGCCTGTCGAAGAAGTTCTTCGACGAGGTGTGGATGTCGCACCTCGACACCGGCAACATGCGGGTCAACCTGTCGTTCACGCCGAGCTACACCTACAGCCGTGCGGACTGTCCGCAGTACGGCGAGCTCAAGGGTCCCAGCTGCTACACCGCACCGCTCGTGCCGACCCGGCCCGAACTGCCCGACACCCTGCTGCCGCAGAACTACCAGCCGCCGAAGGACCTGGCGCCGCCGCCGGGCACCGTCGTCGGCCCGAGCGGCAACCTGGTGGCCGTCGGGCCGCCGCTGATCAACCCGAATCCAAGCCTGGCCGACCCCAATCCGCCGCTGCCGGCCTGGATGCCGCCGGCGCCGCCGGTGCCGGGCACCGCCAACCCCGCTCTCACGCCGCCCCCGCCGCCCGGCCCGCCGACCCCGGCGGCGCCGGTCGCACCGCGCGGCCCGAT
>NZ_JAPZPY010000018.1:0-131348 GCF_027529605.1 Mycobacterium hippophais
GCGGCGGTGGCGGCGGCCGGTGCGGCGGCGGGGCGGGCATGGCGCCGGTGGCGGGTCGCGGCGGCGGCGGGCTCGACGGCCACGGACCCGGCGCGACCGGACTGCTGATCACGTTGAGCTGCTGACTGCCGGTGCGGAAGGTCAGGCGAGGCCCGTCGGGGGCGCCGAGGCTCACGTCGACGTCGTCGTCGATGAACACCTGGGGCTGCCGCGCGCCGCCGCTGTAGATGCCGTTGCGGCTCTTGTTGTCGACGGCCACCCACTGCTGACCATCGAAGCGCAGCACCGCGTGGACGCGCGAGATGGCTTGTCGCTCGGGCACGTCGACACGGATGTCGCACTGATCGCCGCGCCCGACGGTGACCTCCCGACCGGCCGGGAACGTGTACATCGCCGCTCCGAGCCACACCGTCAGCGGCGGAGCTGCCACTGCTCTGTCGGTCACGCGTACCTCCGGAGGTCGGGAGTCACTGGCGGCGGCATCGGACTACTCGTCGGCGAACTGGTCGAAGCAGCGATCGGCGTTGGTCTGCAGGCCGGCGCGGTAGGCCAGGATTCGGGTGAAGCCGGCGGGCACCGCGTTGCCGTTGACGTCGCTGGCGCCGATGCCGTTGGTGAGCAACCCCGAGACGCTCTCGTCGACGTCGCCCGCGGTCAGCTGGAAGTTCCCGCCCGACGGCAAGCTGATCGGTTCGACCATCTCCCGGTCGGCGGCGCCGGTCAGGCAGGCGGTGCGCATCGCGGCGGTCGCGCTGTCGAGGGCCAGGCCCCGCTGGTGCTGCAGGGCGATCATGTAGCGCGACGTCACCGCCGACAGCGCGGTGTTGTCCCCCTGCAGCATCATGCCGTCGTCCTCGTTGGCGGCCCGGCCCATCTCCTCGAGCGCCGGGAGGTCGGCGGTGATGGTGTTGGTCGCAGGACAGTAGGTCACCGGTGCGGCGGACGTGGCGTCGGGACATTCGGCCCCGGTGTCGAAGGACAGGGCGGGCGGCTGCTCGGGCTTGTAGATGAAGCCGAGCGTCTCCACCAGGGAGGCGATGGACTCCTCGCCGATGGGCAGCTGGCCGCTGTTCACCGACCCGGTCTCCTCGTCGACCTGGAGCACCATGGGGATGTCGCCCCGGCGCTGGTAGATCTCATCCAGATCGATCGCGGCGCAGGCGGAGACGCCGGACACGAAGCCGATCTGGGCGGCGGTGACCCGGTCCAGTGCGGTGCCGTGCCCCTCTTCGATCATCTCGGCGTCGGCGGGGGTGAGGACGGGGTCACGGGAGGCGATGACGGCGGCGAGGATCTTGTTAAGGCCGTCGCCGGTGCTCAGCGTGAATCGTGGCGAGCCGTCCTCGGCGACCCACCGCATGTAGGCGCCGGCGAAGCAGTCGGCCTGCTGCTCGAAGACGATGGTCGGGGTGCGCGGATTGACCAGCCCGGCCATCCGCTGCACGGCGTGCCCGTACTCGTGGGCCATCAGCCCGGCCGCCGATGTCTTGCCGAAGTACTTCACCCCGACGGGGACGAGAAGTCCGCGGTCCCAGGCGATCAACCGCTCGCGATGGCAGTAGAACGCGTTCGGCCGCTCGTAGGTCTTGGCCCCGCACACCATCGGGGACTGCGGGTTCTGGGAGTCGTAGGACAGGAAGTTCTGGACGGGGCGGAACGCGCCCGGCAGCGATCCGTAGTTCTGTTGCCAGAAGTCGGCGACGTCGTTGGTGGTGAGCAGCATCAGCTGGTCGACCTTGCCGCCGTCGGTGTCGCGTACCTCGCCGGCGGGCGGCGGCGCGCCGTCGCGCACGTCGCTGGGGCCGTCGGTCACCGGCAGTCCACCGACCTCGAACGGGTCGAAGAGGCCCGATACGGGCGTGCCCTTGACGGTGTCACCGCTCCCGCAGCCGGTGAGCAGCGCCGCGGTGCACAGGGCGAGCACGCCGAGAGTGGCGGCAGACCTCGACGTCCGGTGAGATGTCATGTCAGGCGCTCCAGTGCCGGGTGAGGGTGGCGATCACCGATTCCAGTGCCGCTGCAGCCGCCGCGTCGACGGCCTGATCGGCTTCGGCCGCGGTGACGATGCGCGCGTCAACGCCTGCGGCCGCGGCGATCTCGTCGACGCGCAGTTCGCTGCGGTGCCGCGCGGTGTAGAGGCGCGGACCCAGCGGTGCGCCGGGCGCCTTGGCGGCGCGGCCCATGAGATCGGTGTGGGCACGGCGGACCTCGCTGAGCAGCACCGCCAGGTCGGCGCCCGAGGTGGCCGCCAGGGTGGCCCGGCTGATCATCGACTCGAGCCTGCGCAGCTCGCTGAGCAGTTCGCCGACCTGATCGGCATAGCCGGGGTCGTGAAGGGCGGGGAGGGTGAGGATGCGCGCGTTGATCCCGTGCAGGCCGATCTCTGCGGCGTCGACCACCAGCTGCATCTCGACGGTGTTGGACAGGACCTCGGTGTTGTCGTCCGCGGATTCGCCGTCGACGGGCTGAGCGCCGGACTCGCCCGCCACGATGGCGGCGATGGTGCCGGGCGGCCACTTCAGTACCTCTTCGAGGCGGGCACGGCTGCTTTTGCGCGGCCACGTGCGGCCGTTCTCGAAGTTGACCAGTGTCCCTTGGCTTTTCGCCACCCCGAGGGCGAGCAGGTCCCGTTGCGACAGCCCGAGTTCGCGGCGCCGCTCGGCGACGGCCTGACCGGCACGCAGGAGGCGTTCGTCCACCGCGTCCACCGGGTCGTCCTCGGGGTCGTCGACCGGCTCGGCGTCGGCGATCGAGGTGAAGGACACCGGGATGCCGTCGGCGTTGCCGAGGTGCACGGTCATGCCGTCGGTGATCGCGGTGACGCCGATGCGGTGTCCGTCGACATACGTGCCGTTGGTGCTGCCGAGGTCGGTGAGCACCCAGTGGCCCGAGAGGGCGTCGATGCGGGCGTGCCTGCTGGAGATGCGGGGGTCGTTGACCAGGATGCGGGCCGGCGGGATCCGGCCGATGGTCACCGGGCCGTCGTCAGGCCGCACCGTGTGGGCGTCCGCGTCGAGAGCGCAGTGGATCATCAGGGCGGGAACGTCGGGTTCGCCGGTGCCGTCGGTCATCCGTCCAGCGCCCCCCGTCAGTGTGTCCCGCAATCTTCATCGCACCTCGTCCGGCGCCGACGTAACTGTAGCACCGGATCTATCAATGTGAAGCACCCGCTTCGGTTACGTGCACAGTTTCACGCGGCGGAGCTGCCGATGACAGTCGCTGTGGAGAGGACGCTCTTGGAATATAACCGCAGGCTAGGGTCATTCTTGCAGAGCACCATGTGTTGAAAGCGATGTTTGCCCGAGCGGGTCACCGCAGCGCGGATGCTACAGTTCCGTCAATTTGCGGTCGGAGAAACTGAAGCGCTAACCGATGCGGTCTGGCATACTCGGGGTCACGTTCACCGGCGTCAGCAAAGAGATGCAAGGCTGTGCCGAAACCCACCGGAAGGGCGAGTGAGATGAACACGCAGGATCCGCGCGGCACGGGCGGTCGCGAGGGTGAGGACTTCACCGCCGACTGGCCCGCCCGTCAGCGGCCGTCCGGTCCGCCGCCGCCTCCGGCGCCGTACGGCGCCGCCCAGGGCCACCAGCCTTTTCCTCCTGCGCCGCAGCAGCAGTTCCAGCAGCCGCCGGGCTGGTATCCGCCGGGGGCGTCACCGCAGTCGATCACCGTCACGCCGAAGCCGGAGAAGAAGGGACGTCGGCTCGGGCTGGCGATCGGTGCGGCGTTCCTGGCAGGCATCGTCGTCGCCGGCGGCGCGTTCGCGGCCTACGAGTTCACGGCCGGAGAGGATGACGACACCGCCTCGGGCCCGCGCAGCACGAACGTCTGGCCGCCACCCACATCGAGCAAGCCGTCCGGCACGCAGCAGACGACACCGAGCCAGCCGCCCGCGGGGAATGTCGACCCCGCCGCACTGCGTGGGTTCCTGCTGCCGGCGGCCGAGATCGACACCTTCCTGCAGACGTCGGGGCTGGTGCCCTCCGGGGTGATTTCTGTGCTGGCGGCCAACGGGCGGGTCACCCCGCCGACCTCACCGGACTGCCTGAGCGCGTGGGCGGTATTGAACAAGTCGACCTACCTCGCGTTCCCCACCACCGGTGTGGCCGCGCAGGCGGTCGGCGAGGAACCGAAGCCGTTCCACCAGGTGATCCAGGGGGTCGCCGCATTCCCGGACGAGGCGGCCGCCCAGGCGTTCTTCAAGCAGCAGGTCGGTCGCTGGGCGGAGTGTCAATCGAAGCCCATGAGCGTCGATTGGGGTAACACCGCCGACGATGTCGAAGCTGTGGTCCTTGGTCCGTCTGCCGTCACCGGTGACATGCTGACCCTGGCGGTGGAGCGCCCTACCGACGGGGGGCCGCCGTTGAAGTGCGAGCGGGCGATCACGTGGCGGCGCAACGTCGTCGTCGACGTCAGGGCGTGCAGACCGAATGATCCCGTGGCGGGAGCCACCGTGGCGCGAGCGATCGCCGACAATGTCACGGCCTAGCGGAACGGGCGCCCGCGGCGCTGGATGTGACCGGCTACTTGACCCGCTGCGCCATCGCCGGGACGAGCGTCGAGTCGAGGAACTGGGTGGCCAGGTAACCGCCTGGCTGCGCCAGCGCCGCTACCACATTCGTGTCGTCGACGATGATCAGATCACCGGTGTACGCGTTCAATTCGTTGGGGAGGCCGCCGAAGCCACCGCCCCCGGCGGCGCTGTCCGAGCGGATCACCACCAGTACATCGCTCCGGATGCTGTAGAGCCTGTTGGTGTCGGTGATCGAACGCGCGGTGACGGTGTCGCCCGGCCCGCGGAGCAGGTCATCGTTGTAGCGCAAGCCCAGACCGTCCAGGTAGTCCGCCGTGTTCGACGGTTTCAGTACCTGGGCCACGCCGTCGTCGGAGAGGTTGAGCGCTTCTACCGTCTTGCCGACGAGCTGCGGATTCTGGTTGCGCAGGTCGGCCCGCTGGTCACGAACTGCGGTCAGCAGTTCGTCGGCCCGGTCCTGCAGTCCGAGGATTCGGCCAACCCACTTCAACTGCTCCTGCCACGTCCACTGCTGGGAATCAGCTGACTCGGGCTGGGTGATCGTGGGCGCGATCGCCGTAAGCTTCTGATAGGTGGCTTGGTCGACACCACTGGTCGCGATGATGACGTCGGGCTTTGCAGCCGCCACGGCGGCGGTGTCGACGAAGCCGAGCACCTTCGCCGACTGACTGAACTTGTCCCGCTCCCAGCTCGGCAACTGGGCATTCGGTGCGAATGTCACGACCGGCTCGACGCCCAGCGAGAGGACGGCGTCGGCGTCTCCGGCGCCGATCGCGGCGACGGCCTCGGGCGCGGCGCTCAGCTCCGTCTGGCCGTACTCGTGAGCGAAGGTCTGTGCTTCGTAGGGGACGGATCCCGGTCCGCGGGTGAAGTAGAAGCCCGCGATCGCCGCGACCAAGAGCACTGTCCCGGCGATTGCGCCGGCTATCAGAAACTTTCGGCGTCCCCGCTGTGGTGCTGCCGGAGGCGGGGGGCCCGGCAGCACGGGTGGCGGCCCGAAGTGGTGCTGTGGGGGAGGGGGATTCAAGCCGGCCCCGGCATCGTTGGTCGGATGCCAGCCGCTGGGATAGGTGATCGGGTCGCTGTCAGACCTCGGCGGTGGACCGGCGAAGGCCGGCGGTGGTGCTGGAACCCACTGTTGGGTGCCGCCGCCCGGCGACGGACCGCCCGCCAGCGCAGCGGACGCTGCCTGGGCCAGCTCGCGCGCCGACTGGTAGCGCTGGTTGGGATCTTTGGCCATCGCCTTGGCGATGACGTCGTTGAATGCCCCGGGCAGCGCCGGGATCCGGTCGGTGACGCGGGGTGGCGGTGAAATCAGGTGCGCGGTCGCGACCGCGGACAGGCCGCCGGATCTCGAGAACGGGGTGGCGCCGGTGAGCAACCGGTAGAGGGCGCATCCGAGGGCGTAGATGTCGGTGCGGTGATCGATGTGGGTGCCTTCGAGGGCCTCGGGTGCGGCGTAGGCGACGCTCGCCATGACCGTGCCGGTCTGGGTGAGCCCCACGGCCTCGTCGACGGCGCGGGCGATCCCGAAGTCCGCGAGGAAGACCCGCTCCTCTCCGTCGTCGTTGCTGCCGATCAGGAAGTTCGCGGGCTTGATGTCGCGGTGCAGGATCAGTCGCCGGTGGGCGTAGTCGAGCGCCTTGGCGACCTCCCCGATGATGTGCACTGCTCGCGCGGGCGTCATGCGCCCGCGAGTGGTCTCCCGGTCGGCGTCGCTTCCCGCGACATATTGCATGGCGATCCACAGCTGGCCGTCGGTTTCGCCGCGGTTGTACACCGTGACGATGTTGGGGTGGTCCAGGGTCGCGGCCATATCCGCCTCCCGCAGGAAACGGGCACGGAACATCTGGTCCTGCGACATCTCGGCACTGAGCACCTTGACGGCGTCGCTGCGCGGCAGGCTCGGGTGCTTGGCCCGGTAGACGGTGCCCATCCCGCCGGCGCCGAGCACCGACTCGATGGTGTAGCCGCCGACGACGGTCCCTTCGCTCAACGGCATGGCTTACCTGCATCCACCGGGGTCACGTCTCGAATCACGTTGTCAGGAGCAGGTACTGCGCCGCGGCGCGCTGATGGGCGTCGGGGAGCTGCTGGGACGCGACCTCCGCGACATAGCGGTCCACGTTGAAACGGCATACGAATCGAGGAGCTCCAATCTTCGGTGCTCCGGAGGCGGCTTCGCCGCCGTCGAAACACTTCGAGGTCGCCAAGCCGGGAACGGGGTCGGTTTCGACGCTCCTGGGTTCGGGTCGGCGAGCAGCCGCGTCGGCGAATCCCTTCATCAGTATCGAACTCCCCGCGGCGTCCCGAGTCTGGGTGACGGTGACCAGCCCGTTCGCCACGCCGACCACACCCGCGTCGGCGAACAGAGCGCTCGAGCTCAGCGGGTCGACGCTGAAGTGGAGCACTCCACGCGCAGGCCACCAGCCGTGGGTGACCATGAGGGTTCCGGGCGCCGGCGGGATGGTCTTCACCTGAACACCGTCGGGGTCGACGGGCAAGGCGGCGAATCGGTCGGCAGGCGTGGGTTCGAAGGCGTCGAGCCGCGGCTTCTGCAGGCTCAGCGCAGTGGTGGTCAACCGGGTCACCGTGTCGGCGTTGCCATCCTGAGCGCGCGCGAAGGTGTACAGCACGAACATGCCGCGCGGCGTGTATGCGGCGACCGTGGCCGATCCGTCACCGGCAGTGCTCGGCACGGCAAGCGACTCGGCGTGGCCGACCACCGGCAGCAAGGGCGGCGGGTCGGTGGCGCCGGGAGGCCCTTGGGGCGCGCGCGCCATCTCCGCGGCCGCGGCTGTGGCGGCTTCGGCACTCGGGAAGCGCATCACGGCGATCTGCAGGGCGGTGAGACTGCCCGGCGCCGCGTTAGAACTGCGGTCGGTGCTGAAGCCGGTCAGGAAACCACGAGTTGCAGCGATCGTGGAGATGTTCTGCGGCAGAGACGTCCCCATGGCCTCCGTACTGCGCCACACGGAGGTGGAAGCGGTCCCGCGGTTCTGCAGCGTGGGGTCGACTTCCCACGGTCCGACCACGGCGTCGGCCATCCGATGAGCTTCGATGATGGCGCCGTTCGAGCCCGCGGCGCCCAGTGGCGGTCGGGGCGCGGTGGAGTAATTGCCGGCGTCGAGTGTCACCCAAGCCGGTGCATCGGGGTCCCTGCCGGCCTCGCCGGTGACCGTTGCAGAACATCCGGTGAGCATCGCCAGAACCGGCAGCACCGATATGAGCCGCGATCTGGCGGTCGCGGTCGCTCGCGCCACGTGCGTCATCCGGCCATCAGCAGGGCGTACTGCGCGGCGAGTTGCTGGTGAGCGTCGGCGATCTGGGTGGCGCTCACCTCGAACGCGTACCGATCAGCACTGGCAATGCAGTGGTTACCGGCATCACCGCTGAAGCAGCGGCTGTCGGGCAACTGCGCCACCCCGTCGGAGGGCTTGTTGCCGACGCCGACCTCCTCGGCGAAGTCGTCGGCAAGCTGTCGTGCCGAGGCGGCGTCAGCGGCCTGATAGACAGTGGTCTTGCCGCGTGACACCAAGTCGACTCCGGCATCGGTGAACGCCGTGGCGGAGAGCACCGGATCGCTCTGAAACTGCAGTCCTCCCAGCCGTTGATAGACCGTCCGCTGGGTGAGGATCGCGTCCTTGGGGGCGATCGGCAACGTCTTGGCCAGCAGGCCGGTGGGATCCAGCGGCAGATCGGCGAACTCAGCGGGGTTCGTCGCCTTGAACTGGTCGATGAGGGGGCCCTGCAGGTCGAGCGTCTTGGCGACCAGAGCCGCCGTTGCGTCCACGTCGACCGCCTGTGCCTGTTGCAGCAGCACGTACGGCCCACGGGGGGTCGCCGATCGGACGGTGGCCCACGATCTCGGGCCGTTGTTGTGTGTGCTGCTGGTGGCGACGGTCTCAGGGTGCCCCGGAATCGGTAGGGGCGTCGCCGGTGAGGTCTGCATCGGTAGTTGGATCTCGCCGGCCACCCGTGCGATCTCGGCGGTCGCTGCGGCGGCCGCTCCGGGATCGGGGAAGCGCAGCACCGCGTGGTGCAGGAACGTCTTGTCGTCCGCCGACCGGCGCGAGACGAAGAACCCGTTGACGAACTGGTAGCGCTCGGCGGCCTGGTTGACCTGCTTGAGCATGGGAACCGAGACCTGCCCCGGGAGGAGCACCATGGGTTGCCGGATGTAGCCGACGACCAGGGCCGGATCCACCTCCCACGGGCCGATCACGTAGTTGGCCATCCGCTGGGCTTCGACGATCGCCCCCACCTCGGGTTTGCCCGCGGTGCCCAGCGGTGCGGGTTTGGTGGGGTAGTTGCCGACGTCGAGGCTGGCGATGTCGACGGTGCCGGGCGGCGGGCCCGCTGCGGTGACCGGCGAACCGGTGACCTCAGAGGTGCAGGAGGTCAGCAGCGTCGCGGCCCCCAGCACGGCGAGTCCGACACGGAGGCCGCCGGCCGTCGACGTCGTGACATCCCTGATCGACCCCAACCCCACCCACACGCAGGACACAGTAGTCAGCATCGCACCGACCAGCCAGCGAACGCGCTGCTACCTCTGACCGGGTATGAGCACTCCGCGCAGCACCAGTTCGGCGAGTTCGCGTGCCGCGGTCTCCACATCGCGAACCCGGCGCACACACACCGCATACCAGGCGCCGCCGGCGATCACGTCCATGACGGTGTCGGCGCCTACGGCGTCGCGGGCCACCCCCGTCCGGACCGCCTGGTCGATCCGCTCGGCGAGTGCACCACGGGCCGCCGCCTCGAGCCGGTCACTGAGCACCCGTCGCGACTTGCGGTCCGCCCTCAGATCGTTGAGCAGGCCGGGAATCGCCTCGCGCACCGCGGCGTCGCCGTACATCCGCATCGCCCCGCGACACAGCCGGACGATCTCGGCGGCGAAGTCGTCCTCGGGTCGCTCGGGGCCGAGGTCGGGAAAGAGCGCTTCGTGCACCAACTCGGCCTTCGAACTCCAGCGCCGGTACACCGCGGGGCGGCTCACGCCCGCCGTGGCGGCGATCAGGTCGATCGTCGTCGCCGCGTAGCCCCGCGCGATCAGCAATTCGCGCGTCGTCGCCAGCACCGCGGCGTCGATGGCGGGATCGCGTCGCGAACCGTGCCGGCGCCGCGGCGCCGCGTCCGCCGTTCCCACGATTCGGTCTCCCGCCCACCCCGTCGTCGTTACAGTCTGTCACAACAAACACGAGGAGGTCCGATGACCACCGATCTGGGCACACCGCTGGCAGGTATCGGGCAGGACGGCCGCCACCTCTACACCTGCCCGCTGTGTGAAGCCATGTGCGGCCTGGAGATCCAGGTGACCGACGGCCGGGTCGCAGGCATCCGGGGCAACCGCGACGACACCTGGAGCCACGGGCACCTCTGCCCCAAGGGCGCGACACTGGGCGCGGTCCACGACGATCCGGACCGCATCCGGGCGCCGATGATCAAGGTGGACGGGCAGTGGCGCGAGGTCTCCTGGGCCGCCGCATTCCGGCGCTGCACCGAACTGCTCGCGCCGGTGATCGAGAAATACGGCATCGGCGCGGTCACCGCCTACACCGGCAATCCGCTCGCACACTCCTTCTCGCTGGCCCGCTACACCGGCGTGCTGCTGGGGATGTCGGGAATGCCGGTCACCTACTCGCCCGGCACCGTCGACCAGTGGCCCAAGAACCTGTCGTCGCACCTGATGTACGGCGGCTGGTGGAGCTTTCCGGTGCCTGACATCGAGCGCACGGACCTGCTGGTGGTGATGGGCGCCAATCCGGCGGCGTCGCAGGGATCCCTGCTGGCCGCCCCCGATGTCATGGGCATCATCGGCGAGATCGGTCGCGTCCTGGTGATCGACCCCGTCCGCACCGCAACGGCCGACCGGGCCGACGAGTGGTTGCCCATCACGCCGGGCACCGACGCCGCGTTGCTGCTGGCCGTCGTGCACACCCTGTTCGCCGAGGACCTGGTCTCCCTCGGTGCGATGCAGGGACACGTCGACGGCGTCGACCGGCTGCGTGACGTCGCCGCCGACTGGTCGCCCGAGCGGGTGGCCGGCCCCAACCGGCATCGACGCTGCGCGCATCCGGGCACTCGCCCGCGAGCTCGCCGGCACCGAGCGCGCTGTCGTGTACGGCCGAATCGGGTTGTGCAATCAGGAGTTCGGCAGCCTGGCGAGCTGGCTGGTCGACGTCGTCAACATCCTCACCGGACATTTCGACGTGCCGGGCGGCGCCATGTTCCCGCGTGCCGCGGCGTGGTCGCTGACGGTGCAGCCGCAGCCCGGCCTGGAGGGCGGGCTGCCCGAGTTCGGTCGCTACCGCACCCGTGTCCGCGGCGCCAAGGAGGTACTCGGTCAGGTGCCGGTGTCCTGCATGGCCGAGGAGATCGCCACCCCGGGTGACGGCCAGATCAAGGCGCTGATCACCGTCGCAGGCAACCCGGTGCTGTCCACCCCCGGCGGACACCGCCTCGACGAGGTGCTGCCCACGCTGGACGCGATGATCGCCGTCGACCTGTGGATTAACGAGACCACCCGGCACGCCGACGTCATCCTGCCCGGCCTGTCGCCGCTGGAGCAGCCGCATCACGATGACCTCATCCTCAACTTCGCCATCAACAGCGTCGCGAACTACTCGCCGCCGGTGTTCACACCCGAGGACCCCGACCGGCCGCACGAGTGGGAGATCCTCATCCGGCTGACCGGACTGTGCACCGGCACACCCGCCGAGGACGTCGACGTCGCCGCCATCGACGACGGCTTCTTCGACTACCTGGCCTTCACCCAGGGGCTGGACGGCGCCGAGATCCGCCGCCACTACGACCACGGCGGCCCGGAGCGCATCCTCGATCTGACGCTGCGGACCGGGCCGTTCGGCGACCGCTACGGTGAGGACCCGGACGGTCTCACGCTGGACCGGCTCAAGACCACGCCGAACGGCGTCAACTTCGGTCCGATGGTCCCGCAGGTGCCCGCCATCCTCGGCACGCCGGACTCCAAGATCCGCCTCGCCCCGCAGTACCTGCTCGACGACCTGCCCCGGCTGGCCGGCCGGATCGAGCGTGCGCCCGACGACCTGGTGCTGGTCAGCCGCAGGCACCTGCGGTCGAACAACTCGTGGTTGCACAACGTGCCGTCGCTGATGAAGGGCAGGGACCGCTGCACGCTGCTGATGCACGTCGACGACGCCACGCGACGCGGGCTGAGCACCGGCGACCGGGTCGCGGTCACCTCGTCCGGCGGCAGCATCGAGGTACCCGTGGAGGTCACCGACGCGATCAAGCCCGGGGTGGTGTCGATGCCGCACGGCTGGGGCCACGGCAGGCCGGGCACCCGGATGTCGGTGGCCAACGGATCGCCTGGGGTCAACACCAACGTGTTGTCGCCGCCGACCTTCCTCGACGAACCGTCGGGCAACGGTGCGCTCAACGGCATCCCGGTGACCGTCGCGCGCGCCGACGCCTGATAGGCATTACCGATGGGCAAGAACGAGCGCGGCAAGATCGTGATGTCCGACGCCGAGATCGCCGAGTTCATCGACCGGAGTCGCACCGCCACCATGGCGACGGTGCTCCCCAGCGGGCGACCACATCTGGTCGCCATGTGGTACGCGGTGCTCGACGGCGAGATCTGGTTCGAGACCAAGGCCAAGTCGCAGAAGGCCGTCAACCTGAGGCGCGACCCCACGGTCACGGTGATGATCGAGGACGGCGACACCTACAACACCCTGCGCGGGGTGTCGATCGACGGGCGCGCGGAGATCGTCGACGACGACCCGGATCTGCTTCTGCGCGTTGGCATCAGCGTGTGGGAGCGCTACACCGGGCCGTACAGCGACGACATGAGACCGTTCGTCGACCAGATGATGAACAACCGCATCGCCGTACGCGTGGTGCCCGAGCGGAACCGCAGCTGGGACCACCGGAAACTCGGGATGCCCGAGATCCCGCTCGGTGGCAGCACCGCGCAGTATCTGGGCTCGGCCTGAGCCGCGCTAGCGGGCAGGCGGCGCGAAACCCGGGTTCGCCAGCGCGGTCGTGGTGGCGTTGCCGATCGGGCCCAGCCGGTCGAACATGGCGGCCACACCCGTGGCGATGCCGTCGTGACTGTGATGGGTCAGAGCGCTCAGGCCGATGTGCGGACCGTCGGGCAGCCGGCTGAGTGAGATCGAGTAGTCGGCGTTGATGAACGGCAGCCCCGTGCTGCCGAAACTGGTCAGCGAGCTGGCGTAGTCACCGGCGATCGCGGCGCGGGTGAAGGGTGTCAGCTCGACGCCGTCGACCAGCGGGGTGATGTCGCGCACCCACACCGCTTTCGGCCCGTCGTGCTGCCAGCCGTTCAGATCGGTACTGGGACCCCTGTGTTCGGCTCCGGCGCCGAAGACCCACAGCAGCATGGTGCGGCCATCGACGTCGGCGGGATCGGGCGGGATCGGCGGCATGGCGATCGGGGTTGTCCAGGCGTCGTCGTCGGGCTGCGGGCCGCGGCGCAGCAGCAGCGCACTTGCGCGCGCCACCACGGTGTCGTCCTGCAGCAGCTCGGCATCGACGAGGTGCAGCCGCCGGCCCCGGCGGACGAGCCGGGTGCGCCCCCGCACTGGCGCCATCGCGACCGGCCGCAACAGGTCGACGGTGAGGCGCGCCGGGTGCATATCGGTGTCGTCGCCCCGGTCGGCGTCGACGAGATGCCCGAGCAGACCTCCGACGAAGTTGCCGCTCACCGACTCACCCCAGGGACCGCGGGCGGACGAGGTGGGGACGAAGGCGTCGCCGTCGCGCTGGAAGTAGGCGGACCCGGCGCGGCTCTGTGATGTCACCGCGCCGACCCTAGCGGGCCGCGCTCACCGGCCGGACAGCCAGCGTTTGACATCCCTGTCGACCGGATCGACCACGTCGGAGAACTCGTCGTGCTTCTCGACGTAGTTGGCGACGAGTTTGCACACCGCGACGATCCGCATCCCGTCGTCACGCGTCCGGCGCAGCGCCTCGGCGACCAGAATCGTGGCCAGCCCGCGTCCTTCGAACTCGCCGTCCACCTCGGTGTGGGTGAAGACGCGCTGCTTGTCGCGGTCGGCGTACTCCGCCAACCCGACGGTGCGACCCTCCACCGCGATGGTGAACTTGCCGTCCTCGGCAGCGACGTCGGTGGGTGCCCCGGTCTTGTCAGCGGTCACGGTGTCTCCTTGTTCTCGGTTGTCATCTGGGGTTGCGTCGGGGCCGCAGGGTCCCGTTGGGCATCGGCGGCGCCGGAAGTCGGGATACCCGGCCGCGGTAGCCGCTCACCGTCCCGAAGCGGTCGGACCCCGCCTCCCACGCCTCACGGTAGGCGGCGATGTCGGCATGGCTGCGGCCGACGAAGTTCCACCACATCAGCAGCTCCTCGCCGAAAGGTGGACCACCCAGCAGGATCATCCGTGCGGGACCGTCGCCACGATTGACGATGCCCAGGTCGTGCCGCCCGGCGGGCTGGAACGCCAGCTCGGCGACGTCGAGTCGGACGCCCGCCGCCTCCACATCACCCTGGTCGAGGAGGACGCCGTGCTCGAACCCGGCGTCCACCTCGAGTGCAACCGACGCTCCCGGTTGCAGGTCGAGCTGGGCGCCGAGCAACGGTGTGAAGGTCGCCACCGGTGAGCGCGCGCCCTCGACCTCGCCGAGGAACACCCGCAAGGTGACGCCGGCGGTGGTGCGGGGACTCGGAACGTGATGGGCGAAGTCCCGGCCGGTGTCGCGGTCGGCCTCGGGCAGGGCGACCCAGAGCTGCACGCCGTGCAGGACGGTGGTCGCGGGAGTGGACACCTCCGAGTGGCAGATGCCTGCGCCCGCGGTCATCAGATTGAGCTCGCCGGGCCGGACCATGGCGTGCACGCCGGCGCTGTCACGGTGCTCGACCTCGCCGCTGAACAGCCAGCTGACCGTCTGCAGGCCGGTGTGGGGATGCGGCGGAACGTCCATGCCGCCCCCGCGGGACACGTCGTGCGGCCCGTAGTGGTCGGCGAAGCACCAGGCGCCGATCAGCGACCGGTCACGCTGCGGCAGTGTGCGGCGAACGTGGATGGCGCGCGGCCCGCCGAGTGGCACATCGCGGGGATGCAGCACACCGGCGAACGGTGCAGCGCCGCAGACGACCTCGGCGGGCGCCGGGTCGGTGTTGCTCACCGTGCCAATCTACGGAACGGACGCACCGGCCATCGCGGCGCGGATGACGTCGAGATCGTGGTCGCCGATCGTGAAGACGCCGAACCGGAACTTGTAGCCCCAGCGCTGCTTGTTCTCGATGAAGTCGAGGTGCTCGATCAACGGGCGGATCGGCGTCTCGGCGCACTCGAGGAAGTCGACGTTGCGGCGCCACGGCTGCTGATCAGCGGACAGTTCGGCCTGGTAGGGCTCGTCGTCGACCACCTGCCCGATGGCCGTGAACGCCTGCAGCGATTCGCCGTCGGGGTGGGACGTGCGCGGTGAGTAGAAGACGATCCAATCGCCGCGCGCCATCCTGCGCAGTGCGTGTGGCTTGCCGTGGTTGGCCTGCGTGAAGCGGCCGCGGACGCCACGCTGGACGTGGTCGCGGCTGACGGTGTTGATCCAGTTGGTCATGCATCGCACGCTAGGTCCCGGGTCCGACGATGACGACGGTGCGGCGAACGGCCTGTGGATAACTTCCGTCGAGGTGTGTGCGCCTACCATTCCGGGCATGAGCCGAGCCGCCGGCGCGCTTACCGCCGACCAGGTCCGCAGTGCGACCTTCGGGAAATGCCAGTGGAACCGGCGGGGTTACGACCCGAAGTCGGTCAACGACCTGCTGCAGCTGGTGGCCCGGCGCCTCGACGGCCGCGGCCATCTCACGGCCGACGACGTGCGGGGCGTTCGATTCCCCAAGGCGCCGTTGGGGCGTCGCGGCTATGACGAGGGCGAGGTCGACGCCTTCGTGGCGGCGCTACTGACGACGATGGCCGGTCTCGAGGACCGGCCATAGTCGAAGTTTGGGACGGTGCCGCCATGGCGCCTCTCGGCGAGTGGTCGCTCGTAGCGACTGAAGGGGTGGAGCCCGGGGCATGCCCGGCACCGTCGGAAGATGTAACCGTCGCTGTGCCCGCGCTATTCCGGGGACAGCATTCTGCCCTCCTGCCGCCGTCCCCTCGACGCGGCGGCAAGAGGGCAGACGTGCGAGGCGGCTACGCCGACTCGGGGTAGTACCGGCGCACGGCCCGCACCGGGTAACCGTTGCGCTCGGCCAGCGAACGAAGCTGGCGAAGCGCGAAGGTGCGGCCGCGGCCGGCTTCCGGGATGACGATGCCGGCCCAGAGGCCCTCGGCCTTGGGCAGTTCGACGGCGTCGCGGGCGCACATCCATCGGCGGGGGCACCCGCGGCAGATCGCCTTGGCGTCCTCGTCGGCCGTGGTGGTCCACCGCTCGGGATCGCGGGTGCAGGCTCCGACCGGGATCTCCAGGAAGGTCACATTGCTCATGGGGTTCGGCTCCTCTGCTACTCGGCGGTTCTGCACCGCATGGGAGAAATGTATAGCAATAACCGTAGCGATGCAACAGTTTGATCGAACGCAATACCGAAGCGGTGCGACGTATCGCTACGGGACGCCAGCGGAAGCACGCTGAACTGGCCTTTTCAACATTCAGCGACGGGTGAACCGAGGAGGTCGGGTGTCGAACCGTAGCGATGTGCTTGGCCGTGACGGCCCGCAGGTGTAGCTTTGAAACGGCTGTGAACCGCAGTACGCGACCCGAGTCGTAGCGCGCGCTACGGTGACGGCTAGTATTGCGGCGTCGGAGCCGCCGCCCACCCCAGCGAGGAATACGCCGTCCAATGACCAACGCGGAGCCGATCGACGAGGCAACCGGTGCGGTCGATCCAGGGATGGTCCGGGCCGGCGCTGCCGCCGCCGCACGACGGCGAGAGCTCGACATCAGTCAGCGCAGCCTCGCCGCCGACGGCATCATCAACGCCGGCGCGCTCATCGCGTTCGAGAAGGGCCGCAGCTGGCCGCGGGAGCGAACCCGGGCAAAGCTCGAGGAGGTCCTGCGGTGGCCACCGGGGACCATTGCTCGACTCCGAGACGGGCAGGCTCCGGTGCCCGGCGAGGAGGGAGCCGAGACCACCACGACGGTCGTCACCACCGGGGACGAGGTCCCGCTCGTCGCCCAGGCCGTCGTGACGGCGGTGCACACGCTGGCCTCGGCCGCGGACGCGCTGCCTCCGGTCGACGATCCCCAGTTCACACCCCGGGTGTCGGCCATCCTCGCGGACCTGCGGCAGTTGGAGGCGGTCGCGGCCCGCGCGGCACGGATCAGCAGGGTGACCCCGGCGTTGATCAAGGCGCTGAGCTCGGTCCGCGGTCGTATCGACGACCTCACGATGCTCGGCGCCACCGCGCCGAACGCCACCCTGGGCCAGCGGCTCTACGCCGTGCGGCGCCGCGCCAACCTGACGATCGGCGAGACCGCACAGGCGGCCGGGGTCACCGAGGCCGACATCGTGCGTGCCGAGGCCGAGGAGCCGGTGCCGGGTTCGGCGGTGTCCGCCATCGAGCAACTGATCGAACAGCTCGATTGAGGTTCCGGATGCATCGACCAGCGGGGCGGCCCGCAGAGATCGCGCCGTCGGGGTGACCGCCCACTAGTCTTGGTCTGCGAGTTCAGCCGACCGAGACACATGCCCGCACGTTTCCCGACCCGACCGGGGTCAATCATGGGGGGTTGTGAAGTGAAGACGAGCCGGGCCGAGGTGCCGGAATGACGTGGCCTCCACCGCCTCCGGCGTCGGATCCGTGGGAGTCGCAGACCGTGCCACCGGGCGAGTCGCCGCCGCGATTCGACGAACCGGATGATGTGTCGGCGCCGGATCCACAGCCGTTCGAAGGTGGGTGGGAGACGCCGGCCGGTGCCCGCGTCAGTCAGGCCGGGGCAGCGGAACCGCCGTTCCCGGTGCCGGCATTCGACCCGGACTGGAACCTCGGCGGCGAGAGGTCACCGGCCCTCACCGCCGAGGATGAGCCCCCGACGACCGATGCCTGGGAGACGCCCGCGGACGCCGACGCGATCGAACTGGAAACGGTGGATCGGCAGCCGGGGTCCGACGCCGAGGACCGCACCGCTGCGGTGCCGACGTTCGCGGGCGATGCGTGGGAATCGCCGAGCGATCCGGTGATCCAGCCGATGGCGCACGTCGAACCGCCGGCCGAGGCGCCGAGGTGGGAGCCACCGCGCGACCCCGTGGTCCAGCCGACAGTGGGGGCCGGACACGATCAGCGCCTCGAAAGCCGTTGGGAGACAGCGGGTGCACCCGGCGCGGAGCCCGCCGCCGGACCGCCGCCCGAATATGCCGCCACCGAGGGTCAGTGGTCCGGTCTGTACAACGCGCCGCCACCGGTGGTTCCGCGTCCGACGGGCCACGCCATACCGTTGCGCGTGCTGCTCATCGGCGGTGGCGCGCTGGTTGCGCTCGTCCTGGTGGTCGTCGTGGCGATGTGGCTGTTGAAGCCGTCGCCGGCGGCCGACACGACGGCGACCACCACCTCCGAGCCGGCACCGGTCGACACCGAGGCCCAGGACCGGTTGCTGCGGGCGGTGCCCCGCGGCTACGCGCCGCAGGCCTGCGAGCCCTCGGACGCCTCCGGTGAAGCGGTGGCCCGGGTCTCGTGCGCGAAGAACACCGATCCGGGTGGTCCTGACACGTCGACCTACACGCTGTATCCCGACCGGGCCGCTCTCGACGACGCCTTCGAATCGCTCGTCGCCTCGTCGCAGGTGGTGGTCTGTCCGGGCCGGATCCAGTCTCCGGGTCCGTGGCGGCGCAACGCGACTCCGGACAAGGTCAGCGGAACGCTGCTGTGTGCGCTGGACCAGAACCGGCCCACTGTCAGCTGGACCGACGTCGACGAGATGTTCATCGGCACAGTGGAAGCCGCGCCGGGCGGGCCCACCTTCGATGAGCTCTACGCCTGGTGGGCCGCCCACTCCTGAACCGCACCGAGAAGCGATGAGGGCGGCCGCAGTGCGGCCGCCCTCATGCATTGGAGCTACGTCAGGACGCAGCGCCCTGATTGCTGGCCGGGACAGCACCGGGGACCACGACCGGCGGAGGCACGACGCCCTCACCCGGAAGCGGAGTTCCCTCGCTGCCTGCCGGCGGGGCCACCTGCGAGCCGGCCGGGATCGGCGCCGGGGCCGCGGGAGCGCCCGGTTCGGCGGGCGCCGCCGGGACGGGTGCGCCGGGTGCGGCCGGTGCCGGAGCGCCCGGTGCGGCCGGAGTTCCGGCGGGAGCCGGCGCGCCCGCAGGCAACGGCGTACCTGCGCTGCCTGCGGGAACCGGCTGGGTTCCCGCGGGGACCGGGGCGCCCTCGGGCAGCGGCGTGCCCGCACTGCCTTCCGGCAGCGGAACACCGTCAGGTCCGACGGCGACAGGGGTGCCCTGTGCGCCGGGCGCGGCGGGATCGGTTTCGTTGCTCGCCGGAGCGGGCGTCAGCTCGTCCTCCGCCGTGGCAGGCGCCTCGTCGGCCACCTCTGCAGGAGCGGCCGAGCTACCCGAGGGGTAGTTCGAGGTGCCCGGAGCCGTCTGCGGCGCGGCCGGCGGCTCGTCCCACGCCAGGACGTCACGCCCGCCGGCGTTGTAGACGACGGTGTCCGGCGCGGGGCCGGTCACGTCGAAGTAGATCTTGCCGCTGGTCTCCTGACCCTGCGCGATGGTTGCCGGATTGACACCCTGCGGTGTGGCCACCTGGAACAGCGCGCGGTAGTTCTGGCCGTCCGCGGCGCGGGCGTTGAAGTTGGACACGATCGGCGTCGCCGATCCCGCCACGGCCTTGTCGGTCGCGGTGGCTTCCCACAGCGTGCCGCGCACCTGGTAGGGAATGGTGTCCGAGCTGGGCTTGAGGCCTGTCACCGTCCACTGCTGGACGACGTTCCCGTCGCGCAGTTCTGCCTGGCTGCCCAGGTCCTGGGTGGTGACACCGGCGGTGTCCGCGCCCGCGATCGGCGCCGCGATGACGCCTGCGGCTCCCGCAGCGAAGGTTGCTGCGGCCAGTGCATTGGTGATGATTGTGATCTTCAAGGTTGTTCGCTCCTGAGTCGTCCGACTGCCGACTCCCCCGGTCTTAGGGAGGTCACAGATTCGAAGTTAGCAGGTCGTCAGGCACAAGATCATCCCCGCCTGTCGTGAACGGTGCGCCAACGGGATCGGTCCGTCACGTGCGAAGCACCGCCAAGACGCCTCGTCACCACCGCTTTAGGCGGTCGTCGATGCTTGCTGGCGAACGAGCTCAGCCGCGATCGCGGATGCGATCGTCGTGAGTCGGAAAGTGCGAGGCGAGGATGGCGGCGATCTCCAGGAAGCGCCGGCGGGTCGCCTGGGACATCTCGGTGGTGCGGTCGATGACGCCGCCCGGCCGCAGGTGTCCGTCGAACGGCACCTCGACCACCGCCTGGCCCTGGCCGGCGAACTGCTGGGCCAGGATCGACCGGGTGCGTTTGTCGGCATGGCCGTCGGAGTCGTTGAGCACCACGACCGTGCGCTGCAGCAGACCCGTCAGCCCGCGGTTGGCCAGCCAGTCCATCGTCTGCCCCGCGGCGGCGGCGCCGTCGACCCAGGGCGAGGACACCACGATCAGCGCGTCGAGGTCACGCAGTACCTCCTGCGTCACCGGGGAGTCCATCGTGGAACTGCAGTCGACGACGGAGATCGAGAAGTACCGGTCCAACCGCGAGGTGGCCTCGCGGTAGATCGCAGGGTCGAGCACCCGGCGGCGGGCGGGGGTGGCCTCACCGGCCAGGACGAACAGACCAGCGGCGTTGTTGCCGACCCTGGTGCGGACGTCGGCGAACGAGTCCAGGTGCTGGTCACTGGCCAGTTCCCAGTACGAGCCCTGCGCCTTCGGGTCGACCCGGCTGCCCAGTTTCCCGAACGCCGTGTCGGCGTCGATGGCCACCACGCGGTCGTCCTGGCGGAGTTCGGCGAAGATCGACCCGATGCTCGCCGACACCGTCGTCTTGCCCACGCCGCCCTTGCCCATCACGCCGACCTTGTAGTGGCCGCGCAGCGCTCCCCGGATCTTCGCCTCGAGTTCGGCCTGACGCAGTTCGTCGGCCGAGGGACCGGGGTTGATCGCGCCGAAACTCGCGCGGTAGACGAGCCGCCGCCAGCCGCGTTGCGGAGGTGTCCGGCGGGCAGGCACCAGGTCGTTGACCCGGATGCGGTCGGCGTAGGACCCGCTCGGCGGCGGCGCCGAGATGCGGGCGTCCGGACCGTAGGCGGCGGCCGGCCACGGACGCGGCGCCGCTCCCGGCTGACCCGGCGGTGGTGGTGGCCCGGGTTGACCCGGCGGCGGTGGCGCGGGTTGGCCGGGAGGTGGTGGCGCGAGTGCGGGCGGGCGCGGTTGCTGCCAGTTCGGACCCGGAGGCGGCGGACCCCAGCCGGGTTCGGGTCGCTGCGGAGCGGGCGGGCGGATGTCGTGGCTCGGTGGCGGGGCGGGGGCCTGCGGTTCGCGGAAGCTCGTGCGGGGACGGTCGGGTTCCCGCATCGGTTCGGGCGGGGTGTCGTCGGAGTCGGTCGACGACGGCGCCTCGTCGGCCACGCGCGGCGGGGGCTGATCCGGAGTGGCCGGCCGCGGGTTGTCCCTGGGCGGGAGGTAGTCGACGGGTGGCCGGCGGGAGGCCGGCGGAGGAGGAGGAATCCTGGGTCCGGTCGGCCCGGTGTCGGGCTCGTAGTCGGTCTCCTCCGAACCCGTCCAGCCGAGTTCTCGCCGCAGTGCGTCATCGCGGTCGGTCACTGCAATTACTCCTCCGGAACTTCAACGACGCGGTTGTCGGCCGGTTTCCAGTATCAACTACCCGCGCCCCCTTCCGCGGTGGCTGGGGAGGCGCGTGGGCCAGCAAATACAGCCATTTGGCATGTTTTTTTGCAGTACGGGCCGTCGGTGGGAGCGGCCGCCGACGGCGGCCAAGGATCCTGGCGCTGTGCCGATCTGCTGCGCGAGCGGCGCCCTCCGAGACCGTCCGGCTTCCATCAAACGTTCGCTGACGCATGTGTCTATTCCGTCTGAACGGCAGAACCGCGTGGTCAGGACCATTGCTGTAGCATTGCCGATCAAATTGACGGACCGGGTTCACGCCCTGTGAATTAGTGCGTTGGCGGTGTCGATTTCGCTGGTACGCTCGCATGCGGTAAAGGGGGTCGGGTGTTATGGGTACGCATGCCGCTTTTGGCGTCTCTGGCAAAGTCTGCGATGTCGCCGCTCGTGGCGAGGCACGAATTGCGGAGTCGCCGAACACCGCGGTCGGACCGCACGTGAGCGTCGATGCGGCCCGGATCGCGCGTCCGGCAGGTGGTCGCGGCGGCGAACTCGTGGGGTCGCTGCGATGACGGCGGCAGGCACGAGCACCACCCACATCGACGACGTCGTCGGCGTGGAGGTGACGATCGACGGAATGCTGGTCATCGCCGACCGGCTCAACCTCGTCGACTTCCCGGTGGCACTCGGCATCCGGCTCAACATCCCGCAACCTGATCTTCGCGAGATCGTCTGGGAGCAGGTCGCGCGCGACCTCACCGCCCAGGGCGTGCTCGATATCTACGGCCAGCCGCATCCCGAGGTCGCCGCGATGGTCGACACGCTGAGCAGGCCCGACCGCGTCCTCGAGGGCCGCTGGTGGCGCCGCGATCTCGGCGGCAAGATGGTCCGCTTCGTCGTGGTGCGCAAGGGCGAACGCCACGTGGTCGCCGCCCGCGATGACGAGATGCTGGTCCTGCAGCGCATCGCGCCCCAGGTCGGCCTCGCCGGGATGGTGACCGCTGTGCTCGGTGGCGCACAGGCCGCGCACGTGGAACCGCTCACCGGCGTGGCGGCCAGGCTCGCCGAATGCCGCACCGCCGAAGCGCTGACGGCGCTCGGCGTACCGGTGCCGTCGGCCCGCGTCTACGCCGAGATCATCAACGAACCGGCCAGCTGGGTGGAGCTCACGGCCACCGAGCGCCATCCCGGCGGCACCACCACCACGGCTGACGTCGCCGCCGGAGTGCTCGACTCGCGGCAGGGTCGCATCGTGTCGATTCCCCGCCGCGTCAACGGCGAGCTCTACGGCAGCTTCCTGCCCGGCACCCAGGACAACCTGCAGCGCGCACTGGACGGTCTCGTGGAGTTCCTGCCATCGGGCGGCTGGTTCGAGAAGACCGATCCGGACAGCCCGTTCGCAGATTGAGGAAGGTCCACATGGTGGGTGACACTCCGCCACGCGACGCCTCGGACGATTACGACGGCCTCGCGGCACTCGACTACCCGTCCGATTCGGGCGCGGTGGACGAGGCCGACCTCGCGGCCCTCGTGGACTACCTGCCCGCGGGCGGCTACGAGAGCGACGACAGCGACGATGAGCACGCTGCCGGTGCGGAGTTGTACCTGGTCGAGTCCCCGGATACCGACGAGGAGGGTCCCGGCGCCGCCTTCGCGGTGACCAACCCGCCCGGGACGGTCACCGTGACCGCATTCCTCGACGGGCGCATCCAGCAGATCGAGCTGTCCCCGAAGGTGGTCGGCATGACCGAGGCCGATCTCGCCGACGAGATCGTCGTGATCGCCGGCCTGGCCACGATGGACGCCCGGTCCGCCCAGTACTCGTTCATGCTCGACGGAATGCGCGAACACGGCCACAGCGACGTGGCCACCCGCGACTTCCTCGCCAGAGACCTGGAATTGCCCAGCCCGGAGCAGGCCGATGCCCGGCGGGCCGAGGTATTCGCGACCCGGTATGAAGGCAGCCATGAGTGATCATCTGGCGAGCCTTTTCGGCACCGCGGTGGGCATGCTGCCCACGTCCCCGGCACGTGCCCTCGAACTCTTCACCGAGATCACGAATTACGACGAGACCGCCTGCGACGCCTGGGTCGGGCGGATCCGGTGCGGTGACCGTGAGCGGGTGACGCTCTTCCGGGCCTGGTACTCGCGGTCCAACTTCGGCAGGTTGGCCGGCGCGGCCGAGGTGCCGATGAACGCACTCGGCGCCCGCGTCGCGATCGGTGGCATCTTCGGCAAGGACATCAGCTATCCGGTGGTCTCGCCGCTGGCGCTGACACTCGGCTTCGCCGTCCAGGAGGCGTCGGAGGGCAACCACGCCGATGCCATGGAGGCGCTCGAGAACGCGCCCGCCGCGGGTGCGGAGCACCTGATCTCCTGGACCAAGGCGGTCATCCTCGCGTCCGGGGAACGCTGGACGGACGTGATCGAGCACGTCCGCACCGCGGGCAGCTGGCCGGACAAGTTCCTGGCCGCCGCGGCGACCGTCGCGCACGGCGTCGCGGCGGCCAACCTCGGCCTGTTCACCGAGGCGGACCGCCGGCTCACCGAGGCCAACGGCACACCCGTCGGCGAGGCCTGCGCCCCGGCCATCGCCTGGTACCTGGCGATGGCGCGGCGTGCCCAGGGCAACGAAGAGTCCGCCAACGTGCTGCTCGAGTGGTTGCAGGCCAATCATCCCGAGCCGAAGGTCACTGCGGCGCTGCGAGATTCGAATTACCGCCTGGCCACGACCACGGCGGAGAAGATCGCCGCGCGCACCGACCCGTGGGATCCGGCGAGCGCGGTGGCCGACACGTCGGGCCGCGAGACGCTGCTCGCCGAGGCCCAGGCCGAACTCGACCGCCAGATCGGGCTGAGCCGGGTGAAGGAACAGATCGAGGCGTACCGCGCCGCCACCCAGATGGCCAAGGTCCGTGCGGCCCGGGGGATGAAGGTCGCCCAGACGTCCAAGCACATGATCTTCACCGGCCCGCCCGGCACCGGCAAGACCACGATCGCCCGGGTGGTGGCCAACATCCTTGCCGGGCTGGGCGTCATCGCCGAACCGAAGCTCGTCGAGACGTCCCGCAAGGACTTCGTCGCCGAGTACGAGGGACAGTCGGCGGTGAAGACCGCACGCACCATCGACCGTGCAGTGGGCGGCGTGCTGTTCATCGACGAGGCGTACACGCTGGTGCAGGAGCGCGACGGGCGCGCCGACCCGTTCGGCACCGAGGCGCTCGACACGCTGCTGGCGCGGATGGAGAACGACCGCGACCGCCTGGTGGTGGTGATCGCCGGCTACAGCGCCGACATCGACCGTCTGCTGGAGAGCAACGACGGCCTGCGGTCGCGCTTCGCGAACCGCATCGAGTTCGACTCGTATTCCCCTGACGAGATCGTCGACATCGCGAAAGTCATTGCCACGGCGAATGACTCGATGCTCAGCGACGAGGCCGCCAAGCGGGTGCACGAGGCGGCCACGCTGCTGAGCCAGCGGGCGCTGGGCGGCAAGCCGGCACTCGACATCGCGGGCAACGGCCGCTACGCGCGCCAACTCGTGGAGGCCGGCGAGCAGAACCGCGACATGCGGCTGTCCCGCTCACTGGACTTCGACAACCTGGGGGTCGAACAATTGAGTGAGATCGACGGCGAGGACATGGCCTCGGCGATCGCAGCGGTGCACGCCCGACTGAACATCAGCGGCTGACATGGCGGGTTTTCGGCTCACCACCAAGGTGCAGGTCAGCGGCTGGCGCTTCCTGCTGCGCCGGGTGGAGCACGCGATCGTCCGCCGCGACACCCGGATGTTCGACGATCCACTGCAGTTCTACAGCCGCGCCGTGTCGGCGGGCATCATCATCGCGGTGCTGATCTGCCTCGGCGCCGCCCTGCTGGCGTACTTCAAGCCGCTCGGAAAGCGGGGCGGGGACAGCCTTCTCGTCGACCGGGCCACGAACCAGCTGTATGTGGTGCTGCCCGGCAACGGTCAGCTGCGGCCGGTGTACAACCTCACCTCGGCGCGGCTGGTGCTCGGAAGTGCGGGCACCCCGGTCGCAGTCAAGTCCGACGAACTGAACCGGCTGTCCAAAGGCCAGCCGATCGGCATCCCGGGTGCGCCGTACGCCACCCCGGTCGCCGGTGCCGCCGAGTCGATGTGGACGCTGTGCGACACCGTCGAGAAGCCCGAGAGCGCGAAGCCGACGGTGCAGTCGTCGGTGATCGTGCGACGCCTCGCGCTCGACTCGACGGTCGCCCCGATGCGGCCCGATCAGGGCATGCTCGTCAAGTACGAGGGCGCCGACTGGCTGATCACCGACAACGGCAGGCATTCCATCGATCTGGCCGACCGGGCTGTCACGTCGGCGGTCGGTATCCCGGTGACCGCCAAGGCCGCCCCGATCTCGGAGGGTCTGTTCAACGCGTTGCCGAACGTCGGCCCGTGGCAGCTGCCGCAGATCGCCCGTGCCGGCGAGCCCAACACCCTCGGCCTGCCACCGAATCTCGTGATCGCGTCCGTGTTCAAGACCGTGACCGAGAAGGGCGAGCAGCACTATGTCGTGCTGCCCGACGGCGTGGCGCGCGTCAACGACCCCACCGCGGCGGCGTTGCGCGCCACCAACTCCTACGGTCTGATCGAGCCGCCGCCCGTCGAGGCGAGCGTGGTGGCTGGCATCTCCGAGCAGGTCTACGTGTCGCCGTTGCCGGACAAGGCGCTCGACATCCTGCTGCGCGAAGAGGATCCGGCGTTGTGCTGGTCGTGGGAGCGGGTGCCGGGCGACCAGGCGCCGAAGACCTCGGTGATCGCCGGACGCCGCCTGCCGGTACCCGCGTCGGCCCTCAACACCGGCATCGAGCAGATCGACGGCGACGCCACCGTCTACATCGACGGCGGCCAGTACATCCGGCTGCAGTCCCCTGATCCCCGCTACGGCGAGAGCCTGTACTACATCGACCCGCAGGGCGTGCGCTACGGCCTGCCCGACGAGGAGACGGCGAAGAACCTCGGGCTGTCCGCTCCGCTGACCGCGCCGTGGCAGGTGGTCAAGCTGTTGGTCGACGGGCCGGTGCTGTCGAAGGAGGCGGCGCTGCTCGAGCACGACACCCTGCCGCCGAACCCCAGTCCCCGAAAGGTCGAGGGAGGCGCCGGAGCTCCGGCACCGGCATCCGGAGGTGGCCCGTGACGACGAAGAAGTTCACCCCGACCATCAAGCGGGGGCCGCGCCTGACACCCGGCGAGATCAACGTGACACCGCCGGACGACCTGGGTGTAGAGATCCCGCCGTCGGGCCTGCAGCGGGCGTTGCCGTGGGTGATGGGCGGCTGCATGCTCGGCATGATCGCGATCATGATCTTCACCGGCGTGCGCCAACTCTCGCCGTACATGCTGATGATGCCGCTGATGATGGTGATGGGCACGGTCGGCTTCATGGCCGGCGGCGGTTCGGGCGGCAAGAAGGTGCCCGAGATCAACGCCGACCGCAAGGAGTACCTGCGCTACCTGTCCGGCCTGCGCACCCGCGTCACCTCATCGGCCGCCGCTCAGGTGACGTTCTTCAACTACCACGCGCCGCACCCCGAGGACCTGCTGTCGATCATCGGGACCCACCGGCAGTGGTCGCGCCAGTCCAACGCCGACTTCTTCTCCTCCACCCGGATCGGGATCGGCGCCGAGGCCGCCGTCGACCGTCTGCTCAAGCCGAATGTCGGCGGTGAACTCGCGGGCCCGGCAGGCGCCCCGCAGCCGCACCTGGAGCCGGTCAGCCACATGTGGGTGACGAAATTCCTGCGCACCCACGGCCTCATCCACGACTGCCCGAAGCTGTTGCAGACCCGCACCTTTCCGACGATCGCCGTCGGCGGTGACCTCGGCGGCGCAGCGGGTCTGCTGACCGCGATGATCTGCCATCTCGCGGTGTTCCATCCGCCGGACCTGCTCCAGATCCGGGTCCTGACCGACAATCCCGAGGACCCGCAGTGGTCCTGGCTCAAGTGGTTGCCGCACGTGCAGCATCAGAGCGACACCGACGCCGCGGGCGCCACCCGATTGGTCTTCACCCGTCCGGACGGGCTCAGCGACCTGACCGCCCGGGGCCCGCACACGGCCGACGCCGTTCCGACGGGGCCCTACATCGTCGTCGTCGACCTGACGGGCGGCCGGGCCGGCTTCCCGGTCGACGGGCGGGCCGGTGTCACCGTGATCACCCTCGGCAATCACAAGTCCTCCTACCGCATCAAGGTCAATCCGGACGGCAGCGCGGACGACAAGATGCACAACCAGAACTTCCGTCCGGTGCTGCGCGTCGCCGACAGGATGACGCCGGGGCAGGCGGGCCGGCTCGCCCGCAAGTTGGCCGGCTGGTCGATCACCGGGACGATCATCGACAAGAGCGTCCGCGTGCAGAAGAAGGTCGCCACCGAATGGCACCAGCTCGTCGGCGCGCAGACCATCGAAGAGGTCACGCCGGCGCGCTGGCGGATGTACGCCGACACCGACCGCGACCGGCTGAGGATCCCCTTCGGCCACGAGCTCAAGTCGGGCGACATCATGCACCTCGACATCAAGGAGGGTGCCGAGTTCGGCGCCGGTCCGCACGGCATGCTGATCGGCACCACCGGTTCCGGCAAGTCGGAATTCCTTCGCACACTGATCCTCTCGCTGGCCGCCACGCATCATCCCGATCAGGTGAACCTGCTGCTCACGGACTTCAAGGGCGGCTCGACGTTCCTCGGTATGGAGAAGCTGCCGCACACCGCGGCGGTGGTCACCAACATGGAAGAGGAAGCCGAGCTGGTGAGCCGGATGGGCGAGGTGCTCACCGGTGAGCTCGACCGCAGGCAGTCGATCCTGCGTCAGGCCGGCATCCAGGTCGGCGCCGCGGGCGCACTCTCGGGTGTGGCCGAGTACGAGAAGCACCGCGAGCGCGGCGCGGACCTGCCCCCGATGCCGACGCTGTTCGTCGTGGTCGACGAGTTCGCCGAGCTGCTGCAGAACCACCCGGACTTCATCCAGTTGTTCGACCGGATCTGCCGCGTCGGCCGCTCGCTGCGGGTGCACCTGCTGCTCGCCACGCAGTCGCTGAACACCGGCGGCGTACGGATCGACAAGCTCGAGCCCAACCTGACGTACCGGATCGCGTTGCGCACCACCAGTTCCGCAGAGTCCAAGGCGGTGATCGGCACGCCGGAGGCGCAGTACATCACCAACAAGGAGAGTGGCGTGGGCTTCCTGCGGGTCGGCATGGAGGATCCGGCCAAGTTCCGCAGTGTGTACACCGGCGTCAACTACGTGCCGACGGCTCTCACCCAGGACGACGGTGATGCCAAGCCCCGTGCCAGGACCCAGAACCGGGTTCGGATCCACCAGTTCACCGCGGCGCCCATTCTCGATGCGGCAGGTGCGTCATGACGGTCGGTGAAACCGAACAGCGGGTGCTGCGCGAGGTCGTGCTCGGTCAGCTGACCACCGGCGAGATCCGCGCCTACCGGATGTGGTTGCCGCCGTTGACCGATCCGACACCGGTCAACGAACTGGTCGAGCGTGACTATCAGCGTCAGCCGCTGCGGTTCGGCCTCGGGATCATGGACGAGCCACGCAGGCACAGGCAGGACATCTGGGGGATCGACGTCTCCGCGGCGGGTGGCAACATCGCCGTCGGCGGCGCGCCCCAGACGGGCAAGTCGACGTTCCTGCAGACGTTGATGCTCTCCGCGGCGGCCACCCATACGCCGCGCCAGGTGCAGTTCTACTGCGTGGACCTCGGCGGTGGCGGCCTGATGTACCTCGAGGACCTGCCGCACGTCGGTGGCGTCGCGACCCGCGCCGAGCCGGACCGGGTGAACCGGGTGGTGGCCGAGGTCAAGGCCGTGCTGCGGGCCCGTGAGGCGATGTTCAAGCAGTACCGCGTCGGCTCCATCGCCTCGTACCGCGAGATGCGCGAGGACCCGAACAGCCCGGCGGCGGCCGACCCGTTCGGTGACGTGTTCCTGGTGATCGACGGCTGGCCGGCGTTCGTGAGCGAGTTCCCCGACCTCGAACCCGTGGTCCAGGACCTGGCGGGCCAGGGCCTGGCATTCGGGGTGCACGTGGTCATCTCGACGCCACGCTGGACCGAACTGAAGGCGCGTGTCCGCGACTACCTGGGCACCAAGGTGGAGTTCCGGCTCGGTGACGTCAACGAGACCCAGATCGACCGCATCACCCGGGAGATCCCCGCCAACCGTCCTGGCCGCGCCATCTCGATCGAGAAGCACCACCTGATGATCGGTGTGCCGAGGCTGGACGGCGTGCACAGCGCCGAGAACATGGTGCCTGCGATCTCGGCGGCGGTGCAGCACATCGCCGCTCAGTACACCGACAGCGCCCCCCAGGTCCGGGTGCTGCCCGACAAGATCCACCTGCACGAGCTCGACCCGAACCCGCCCGGACCCGACACCGACTACCGCACGCGGTGGACGATCCCGCTGGGCGTGCGCGAGTCGGACCTCACGGTGGCCTACAACCGGATGAGCGCGACGCCGCATCTGTTGATCTTCGGTGCGCCGAAGTCCGGCAAGACCACCATCGCCCACGCGGTGGCGCAGGCCATCTGCAAGCGCAACAGCCCGCAGCAGGTCCGGTTCATGGTGGCCGACTACCGGTCGGCGTTGCTCGACGCGGTGCCGCAGAGCCATCTCCTCGACGCGGGGGCAGTCAACCGCAACCACGCGACGCTCGAGGAGTCGATCAAGGCGCTGGCGATCAACCTGAAGAAGCGGCTCCCGCCGCCGGACCTGACCACCGCACAGCTCCGTTCGCGGTCGTGGTGGACCGGGCCGGACGTGGTCCTGCTGGTCGACGACTGGCACATGATCGTCGCGGCGTCGGGGATGTTGCCGCCGACATCGCCGCTGGCGCCGCTGCTTCCGGCGGCCGCCGACATCGGCCTGCACCTCGTGGTGACCTGTCAGATGAGCCAGGCCCACCGCGCCACCATGGACAAGTTCGTGGGCGCCGCGTACGGCGCCGGATCGCCCACCCTGTTCCTGTCCGGGGAGAAGTCGGAGTTCCCGACCAGTGAGTTCAAACTCCGGCGACGACCCCCTGGCCAGGCACTTCTCGTCTCTCCGGACGGGAAGGAGGTGGTGCAGGCGGCTTATGTCGACCCCCCTGAAGAATTGGTGTGAAGACCCCCCTCGCGGGGCGGTTAGGATTTGATCCAGAGCGCACAGCAACGTAGGCGATCAGTCGCCAGCAAACTTTCATCCCGGACGTAAGTAGACAGCAGTCAAGGAGCAGGACACATGGAACCGCTGCAGCACAATCCAGGAGCCATCGGCGTCGGCGGCCAGGTCGTCGCGAACGCCGCCCGCGGTCTCGCGGGCGGGACCACCGCGACGGCCGCAGTCACCGCGCTGGTGCCGGCCGGCGCCGACGAGGTGTCGGCCATGGCCGCCGCCGCATTCGCCGTCGAGGGCGCCGAGGCGCTGGCACTCAACTCCTTCGCGCAGGAGGAATTGACGCGGGCCGGCGCGGCGTACATCGAGGTCGCCGGCATCTATGACGCGGTCGACGCCGCCAACGCCTCAACTCTCTAGCCGCAGACGCTTCGAGTAACTCGACAGGAGATCCGCACTCGCCATGGTGCCCGTTCCCCTTCCGCCCACCTGGGTTGCGCTACCGCCCGAGGTCAACACCGCGCGCTTGATGCTCGGTGCCGGCCCCGTGCCGATGGTGCAGGCCGCGGCGGGGTGGGAAGGGCTGGCGATCCTGCTGGAGACCCAGGCCGACGAACTCGCGGCGTCCTTGACCAATCTGCAGGCGCTGTGGAGTGGGACCGCGGGCGAACGCGCGATCGCGGCGACGCTGCCGATGATCATGTGGCTGCGGACCACGGCGATGCAGGCGCAGAAGCGGGCGATGCAGGCGACGGCTCAGGCAAACTCCTACAGCCTGGCATTGGCAACGACGCCACCCATTCCGGAGATCGAACAGAACCACGTCACCAATGCGGTGCTGAACGCGACGAACTTCCTCGGCATCAACACCGTGCCGATCGCGATGAACGAGTTCGACTACTTCGTCCGGATGTGGAACCAGGCGGCCGGGGTGATGACCGCATACCAGGCCGAGACGTCGCTGAACCTGCTGTTCGAGCCGATCATGCCGATGAAGCCGATCGTGATGCCTGGCATCGGCGCGGCGACGGCGGGCACGAACGTGGCGCAGGCGACGGCTCGGGCACCGATGGGCGCGTTACGCAACGCGACGGTCGAGATGGTGTCGGCCCATGCGCACCTGCAATCGGCGGCATTGCACGGCGGCCGGGCGGCGGCGCAGGGCAAGCACACAGCCGAGCGCGCGGGCGGCCAGGCCAAGCAGGCGGACAACGCCACTCAGCAGACCCAGATGACGCAGCAGGTGATGCAGCAGGGTGTGCAGATGGGCACCCAGATGGCATCCCAACTGGCCTCGGTGCCACAGCAGATGGGGCAGCAGGTCTCCAGCGGCATCCAGCAGATCACCCAGCCGCTGCAGCAGGTGACGTCGATGTTCAGCCAGATGGGCGCCGGCGGCGACAAGCCGCTCGCGCAGATGGGGCTGATCGGCGCCAGCCCGTTCTCGAACCACCCGCTGGCCGGGGGGTCGGGGCCGTCGACGGGTGCCGGTCTGGTGCGGGCGGCGTCGCTACCCGGGTTGGGTGGCACATCACCGCAGACGCCGCTGATCTCGAATCTGGTCGGCAACTCGGGGCAGGCGCCGCTCGGCGCCGGCGCGCCGGGCGCCGGCGGACCGGGACTGGCTCCGGTCGGACCCGGTAGCGGCATGGGCCCGATGGGTGGGGCCCAGGGCAACAAGGGTTCCGGCTCGAGCACCAGGACGGCGCTGACCGCGCCGGCACCACTGATCCAGGACTTGAACGAGGACGAAGACGACGACTGGTGAGTCGTCGCGTCAACAAGCTTCTCGGCTAGGGAGCCGAAAGACTCGCCATCCCGTGGTGAGGACACAGGAAGAAGAGGAAACACATGTCACAACCGATGGAAACCGATCCCGCCGTCCTCGCCGCCGAGGCCGGTAACTTCTCGCGTATCGCCGCCGAGCTCAAGGGCGTCATCACGTCGGTCGAGGCGACCGCAGGCGCCCTTCAGCCGACGTTCAAGGGCACGGCCGGGATGGCCGCGCAGGCCGCTCTCCTGCGCTACCAGGAGGCCGGCAACGCCCAGGAACGACTGCTCGACGACATCGCGAACAACATCCAGCAGTCCGGCCTGCAGTACACCACCACCGACGACGACCAGGCCGCGGCGATCGCCCCGACCATGGGCATCTGACCCGAGCACCACAACACCCTACGACAACCAAAAAAACTGGGAGACAACATGTCCGATGGAATCATCTACAACTTCGCAGGCATCGAGGGTGGTGCGGGCGAGATCAGCGGCGCGGTCGCCACGACCAACGGCCTGCTGGACGAAGGCAAGGGATCGCTGGCCACGCTGCAGAGCGTGTGGGGCGGCGGCGGCTCCGAGGCATACCAGCAGGTGCAGATGCGCTGGGACGCGACGTCGGCGGAACTGAACGACGCGCTGCAGAAGCTCGCGCAGGCCATCAGCGAGGCCGGTCAGCAGATGGCCTCCACCGAGGCCGGCGTCACCGGCATGTTCGGGGCCTAAGACGGCTCAAGCACGTTGGTGGGCGGGTCGGCCCGGCTCGAAGATAGGGTCAGGCCGACTCCGCCCATCTCGTGTGCTCAGGAGTGCAAACGCAAGGAGAGGTACCCATGTCGGCAGACTATGACCGGCTCTTCAACTCCCCCGACAGTGGTCAGCCGCCCGAAGAGGCGACCAGGACCGTCGACCGGGAGGCTCTGATGGGCGGTTCGACGTCGCCCGTGCCGGCTACCGGGACGCCGCCGCGCACCCCGGATGCGGGCCCACCGCCACCTCCGATGCCGATCGCTCAGCCGCGCGCCCAGGCAGCGCCCGCCCCGCCGCCGCGGCAGGCGGAGGTCACCAGTCAGATGCCGCCGACCCCCCCGGCGGCCCCCACCCCGGCGCCGCAGCCACCTCGGCAGGCCAACTCGATGATGCGCGCGCCCCAGGCGAACGCCCCGACGGGCGCGCGTTTCGAACAGCCCCGCACGGCCCCGACCGCGCCGCCGCGCCCGGCCGCCGCGCCGGCGCCGACCCAGCACTTCGCCGACCCGCAGGCCGAACAGAACACGGCCTGGCCGGGGCAGACGGCCAATCAGCCCGCTCCGACGTCGGCGGCCACGATGGGCAACCACCGCGCCATCGATGCGCTGTCCCACGTCGGCGTGAAGTCGGCGGTCAAGATGCCGTCGCAGCGCGGCTGGCGCCACGTCCTCTACATGCTCACCCGCATCAATCTCGGGTTCTCTCCTGACGAGCTGTACGAGATGGACCTGCACACCCGGATCCGCCGCAACGCACGGGACTCGTATCAGATCGGTGTGTTCGGGCTCAAGGGCGGCGTCGGCAAGACGGCCGTCACCGTCGCACTCGGCTCGGCGCTGAGCAGGATCCGCGGCGACCGGATCCTCGCCGTCGACGCCGATCCCGACGGCGGCAATCTCGCCGACCGGGCCGGACGCCAGTCCGCGGCCACGATCGCCGACCTGCTGTCCGACAAAGAACTGGCGCGCTACAACGACATTCGCGCGTACACCAGCATGAACGCCTCCAACCTCGAGGTGCTGTCGTCGGAGGACTACAGCGGTGCCCGCCGCGAGTTCAACGACGAGGACTGGAAAGGAATCGTCGGCGTCGTCTCGCGGTATTACAACCTGGTACTGGCCGACTGCGGCACAGGGCTTTTCACACCCGCGTCACGGGGCGTGCTGTCCACGGTGTCGGGCATGGTGATCGTCGCCAGCGCCTCGATCGACGGCGCCCGCCAGGCGGCCGTCACGATGGACTGGATGCGCCAGAACGGCTACCAGGATCTGCTGGGCCGGTCCTGCGTGGTGATCAACCATGTGACACCGGGGAAGCCGAACATCGACGTGGCAGATCTCGTTCAGCAATTCGAGCGGCACGTGCCACCCGGTCGTGTCATCGTTCTCCCGTGGGACAAGCACATCGCCGCGGGCACCGAGATCCAGCTCGACCTGCTCGACGACACCTTCGAGCGGAGGATCATCGAGTTGGCGGCCGCCTTGTCTGACGACTTCGACAGGCTCGAACGCCGTTGACCACCACCGCCGCTGCCTCGTCGAGCACCTCGAGCGTCACCCCGGGACGGCCGTCCACCACCCGGGTGACGATCCTCACCGGTCGGCGGATGACCGACCTGGTGCTGCCGGCGTCGGCGCCCATCGAGACCTACATCGACGAGACGGTGGCCGTCCTGGGCGAGATGCTCGAGGACACCCCGAAGGACGTGCTGGGCGGCTTCGACTTCTCGGCACAGGGCGTGTGGGCGTTCGCGCGGCCGGGCGCGCCGCCGATCAGGTTCAGTGAATCCCTCGATGACGCAGGCGTCGTCGACGGTTCGCTGCTGACGCTCGTCTCGGTCAGCCGGACCGAACGGTACCGGCCGCTGGTCGAGGACGTGATCGACGCGATCGCCGTGCTCGACGAGTCACCGGAGTTCGACCGCACCGCACTCAACCGCTTCGTCGGCATCGTCATTCCGCTGGTGGCGCTGGTGGTCACGGTGCTGGCACTGCTCACCTGGTCGAACACCGGTCAGGACTGGTGGTGGGCGGTGGCCCTCGGCGTGCTGGGCCTCGGGATCCTCGGCGGCAGCCTGATGGCCCGAAGCCGGTACGACAACATCGACCTGTCCGAGAGCCTGCTGGTGGCGTCGGTGCCGCTGCTGGCCGGCGCTGCGGCACTGGCGGTTCCGCTACCCCGCGGTGTCGAACAGCTGGGTGCGCCCCAGGTGGCCGGTGCGGCGTCGGTCGTGTTGTTGCTGACACTCGCCACCCGCGGAGGCCCGCGCGGCCGTGCTCACCTGGCCGCGTTCCTCGCGGTGACGTGCACCGCGATCGCACTGGCGGCGATCGCCTTCGGTTACGGCTGGCAGTACTGGGTGCCCGCAGGCGCCGTCGCATTCGGCCTGATGGCGGTCACCAACGCGGCGAAACTCACTGTCGCCGTAGCGCGTATCGCCCTGCCCCCGATTCCGGCCCCCGGCGAGACCGTGAGCAACGACGAACTGCTCGACCCGGTGACCACCCCGGATCCCAGCGACGAGGAGTCGCCGACCTGGCAGGCCATCATCGCCTCGGTTCCCGAATCGGCTGCGCGACTGCAGGAACGCAGTGTGCTGGCCAAGAAGCTGTTGATCGGCTTCCTGACCGCCGGGGCGCTGGTGCTGGCCACCGGTGCGATCACCGTCGTCGTGCAGGGACACTTCTTCGTCCACAGCCTGATCGTCGCCGGTCTCGTCACGGCGATCTGCACCTTCCGCTCGCGCCTGTACGCCGAACGGTGGTGTGCCTGGGCATTGCTCGCGGCGGCGGTGATCATCCCCACCGGCGTGACCGTACGGCTGTGCCTGTGGAATCCGGATGACGCCTGGCTGGTCCTGGCCGTCTACCTCGCGCTCGGCGCGGTGGCGTTGGTGATCGTCGGCGCCACCGACAACGTGCGGCGGGTGTCGCCGGTGACCAAACGCATCCTCGAACTGCTCGACGGCGCGACGATCGCCGCGGTCATCCCGCTGCTGCTGTGGATCGCGAGCGTCTACGACCTGTTGCGGAACCTGCGGTTCTGAGTGCCCGTCGGTGCGGCTGAGCTGACGCCCGCCGGAACCCGCGAAGTGCGGACGCCACCGGCCGTCTGAGCGTCAGGGCCGGTCGCCGGTGGTCTCGGCGACCAGGGCGTCGATGCGTTCGCGGTCGGCGTCGATGGACTCGCTGGCCGCCGCCGTGGCGTTCTGCAGCGCTTCGTTCAGCCGCTGCTCCACCGTCGCCGCACCGAGCCGCAACAATCCCGGCTCGAGATGGATCCCGGTCAGGTGGTGATGCCCGTTGAGGGTCACCTCCACGGTTCCGGTCTCGTCTGTGGCGGTGAAGGTCTCGCTGTTCATCTTGTGCAACTGGTCGTCCATGATGGACTGCAACCGCTGCGCCTGCTGCAGCACCGCGGCGACCTCGGGGTGCATGTCGTCGGTCACGTGCTCTCCTTGTCCTGGCCGCCGTCCTTGCCGCGTCGCGGCCGCAGACCGATGACGGGCTCAGTGGACGGGCGATCCTCGACGTACAGCTCCTCGTCAGGCGAGAGTCCGGGCGTCCGCCGCCTCTCCTTGGCGCCGCCACCCTGGCCGCCCATGCCGTGGCCGCCACCCATCGGCATACCGCCCATCGCGCCGCCGGGTCCCGCGGCACCGACGGGTGCCGCACCGCCGCCGGAGACGGCGGCCGGTGACGAGGAGGGCGCGCTCGCGCTCGCCGCGGGAGCCAGCGGCGAATTCGGTGTACCGCCGCCGCCTCCTCCGCCACCACCGCCGGAGCCGGAGCCGGGTCCGCCGCCACCCGCGGGTTCGGCCGACGCGGGGCGTATCGCGGGATCGGTCGGCATGTCGGTGAGGCCTTCGGGGAGGCCGGTGGGCGCACCGCCGCCGGCGGGGGATCCGCCGGCACCCTGTCCGCCCGAGGGCGAGCCGCCGGAGCCCTGTCCGCCGGACGGTGATCCGCCCGACTGCTGACCCGATGCCGGGGTCTGCTGTCCGTTCTGCGCACTGGCGGGTGACACGGCGGGGGTTTCGCCCGGCGTGCCACCGGGCTGTTCGCCGCCACCGCCTCCGCCCGCCGCGGGACTGCCTGGCCGCCGTCCGTTGTCCTTCTCGGGCAGCGGCGGGACGTCCTGCCGGAAGACGGGCGTGGGAGGGTATGCGCCCGCCGGAGGTTCAGGAATCTCGACGATCGAGAACGAGACCTCGCTGGAGTATTCGCCGCGGATGGTCTCGGAGAGATGCTGGTTGGCGGCGTAGTCGGTGGCGCCGAACAACTCGCCTTCGGCAGGTGCTTCGGGATGCTCCGCCTTGGCCCTCTCGTGCGCGTGGTAGAAGTCCTGTGCCTGCTTGGCGATGTCGCGGCTCTTGGCCGCCACGTCGTAGAGCCACGACTCGTGCCTGCGCATCGACCCGTCGGCGGCCTCGGCCGCGAGGCCTTCCCAGTGGGTGTCGCCGGGGGAGAAGTCCTTGGCCCGCTGGGTCAGCGCATCGGAGAAGGCGTACATCTCGTCGGCGAACTGCAGCACGTTGATGTTGGACTGCGCCAGTTGCTCGGCGGCAACCGTCCACTCGGCGTAGGGATTGCCCGGCACGCCGGGGAAGGGACTGTGACTGACTGGAACCGTCGGCGGCAGAACAGGATTGATGGTGACCGCGTCGGATCCGGAGGGCGTGCCGGATTCGATTGCGCCCTTGTTGATCTCGTCGACTTGTTCGTAAGCCTTGGCGGCGGCCTCCAGGCATGCCGCCAGCCGGGACGCCTCCGCCTTGCCCGACTGGATGCAGGCGTTCAGGCGATCCCGATTGGCCACGATCTGCTTGATCGCATTGCTGGCGAGTGCCAACTGGTCCGGTGGAATGGGCGATGCGGGCACGGCGGGCCATTCCCCGTTGATCTTGGTGGCCTTGGCGCGGATGCTGGTCGGATCGGCTTTCAACGTCGTCATGGTGTTCTCCGTTACTGCTCGAGAGCCATCTGGTAGCGGCTCTCCTCACGCGGGTTGATCAGCTGGATCGGCAGCTGACGGTGGCGCGGGGTGTCGATGAAGTTGTGCCGCATGATCACTCGGCCGATACCCAGGTGAGGGCCGAGGTAGGTGGTCGCGTTGGGCCACGCCACCTTGGCCTCGGGGCCGATCCGCCCGTTGATCAGTCCGGCGAACTCCTGGAACTGCGGGCGCAGCGTCACCACCGCACCCGCGGCCGCCGCGCGGACCACGAACTGGGTGAACAGCCGGGCGTCGCCGAGGTTGATGCTGACGTCGACGTCGTCGAACGGCATGTACACCGGGTAGCGGTCGTTCGTCTCGCCGATCAGCACGCCGGCGGAGCCGATCGGCAACTCGTAGTGCTTGTCGCTGACCGGACTGATGCCCTGCAGCGCCGCCCGCTGACCGCCGAACAGGCAGGAGAATCCGCGCGGCGTCGTCGGGGTGGCCAGCGTGGTCAGCAGCACCGTGGTGGTGGGCGCCATCCCGGGCATGATCCGCATCCGGGTGATCGTGTGGTCGGCCCGGGCCGACCACCACACATTGGGTCCGCCGGGCGCGGTGTACGCGGCGGTGAAGGTGCTGCGGCCCTTGATCGTCGACCACGTCTCGCGTTCGAAGCTGATCTCGGTCGCCCGGTCGAAGTCGTCGAAGCTGCGCGCGCAACGGGCGTCGACGCCGTTGCTCGACAATTGATCCGCCAGCCGCGTCGCCGACGCGACGAGGTACCGGGCATGTCCCGCAACCCCCTCGTCGCGGCGGCGGGCCGGCTTCTCGGTGAGTGCGGGGTCGGCGCGGAGCACGATCCACGTCCGCCGGTTCGCCGGTACCGGGTACGGGCCGATGACCTGTTCGTACAGCGCGACCAGGCTGGCGGGCGCCGTCCGGCCGACCCGGTAGCCGGCCGACACGACGTCGGCCTCGAGTTCGGGGCAGTGCGCGACCACGAGCTGTTCGATCAGCCGGGTGTCGACGACGTCGTCGGTGACCGCGCTGCCGTTCACGATGACGGTCGGGGTGAACGGTCGGGGCACGAGTTCGATTGCGGCGACGAGATGTTCGCCCTGCCAGCGGACCGCGACGTGGTCTCCGGGCAGCACCGTGCTGCCGACCGCGGGCACCGACGGCTGCTGCGGCACCGTGCGGTGGCGGCGCCGCCAGGAGAACAGCGCGGCGATCCACCCGGTGATACGCCGGCCGCGGACCGTCAGCACGGCCAGCAGCGCGATCAGCACCGACACCCCGACCGCGGTCCACAGCTGGTTCAGTGGCAGCAACACGGCCACGATCGCCGGGATCAGCACCGCCGCGGCGATCGCGTGGCCGGTGGTGAACCGGATGCCGAACGCGGAGAACAGCTTTCTCATCGCCGCCTCAGTGCCCGTCGGGTCATGGCGCCGAGGCCGAGTACCAGGGCGAGGCCGACGCCGCTGATCACCACCCAGGTGATGGGTCCGCGGTCCGGCGGCGGGATGTGGACCGGTGGGGGGATCTGCTTGACGCGGAACGGCACGGCCTCGGGTCCGGCGGGCAGGTCCCAGGTCAGCGCCGCGACCGGATCGATGACCCCGGCGCCGACGTAGTTGTCGACGCCGCCGCCGGGATGACGGGAGGTGGCGGTGATGCGGTTGATCACCTGTGCGGGAGTCAAGTCCGGGAACCGCTGTTTGACCATCGCCGCGAGTCCGGACACGTAGGCGGCGGCGAACGACGTCCCACCGATCGGCACCGGTCCGTCGTCGCCGTTGAGCGCGTTGACCGGGTTGCCGTCATAGCCGAGGGCGATGATGTTCGCCGCGGGCGCGGCCGCACCGACCCACGGTCCCGACATCGAGAAGTCGCTGGGCTGTCCGTTCTCGTTGATGCCGCCGACGGTGAGCACCAGGGGTGAGTACCAGGCGGGGCTGACGATGGTCTGCACCTCGTCCCAGCCGCGCGGGTCCGCAGGCACGGCAGGGTCGGGCGGCGGGTTCTGGCTGCAGTCCTGACCGGTGTTGCCCGCGGCCACCACGATCACGGCCTTCTTGACGTTGACCGCGTAGTTGACCGCCGCGCCGAGGCTGGTCTCGTTGATCCGGCGGGTCACCTTGTAGCAGGCGGCCTCGCTGATGTTGATCACCTGGGCGCCCAGATTGGCCGCGTGCACCACCGCGCGGGCCAGGCTGCGCAGTGAGCCCGCGGTCTTCGTCGTGTTCGGGTCGTTGGGATCCTGGCGGGAGCCGACGGGCTGCCACGCCGCCGAGGTCTGACGCAGGGACAGGATGCGGACATCCGGTGCGACACCGATGAATCCGTCCGTCGGCGACGGTCGTCCGCCGATGATCGACGCGGTCAGCGTGCCGTGGGCGTCGCAGTCGTTCATGCCGTTGCCCGCGGCGTCGACGAAATCGCCGCCGGGTTCGGCGGGCACCCGTGGGGAGCCCATCACGCCGGTGTCGATCACGGCGACCGTGATGCCCTTGCCGGTGGCGAACTTCTGCGCCTCGGCCAGCCTCAGGTAGTTGTTGGGCCACGGCTTGTCGGCGAAGTTCGAGTTCGGGAACGTCGTCGGCGCCGCGCACTCGGCGCGCAGCTCGGTGGGACTGTCCGGGCCGGTCTCGTCGGGCGGGAGGGCGGCAGCATCGATCGACGGCGGTTCGATCGCCGACGCCGGTGGCGCGCTCACGAAGGCCAACAACAGTGCTGCCAGCAGCACACCGATGCGACGCACGCGCTACACACCCCCCTTGTCGAATAGCCGGCTCGTGGCAGGCCCGTCACTACACAGCAAACCTGCTGCTGGCCCGGCAGCGGGCCATCGTCTCACGTCAGGACGCCCGACCGATGGTCCAAGCGCAATCCTATGCGCAACGAACGGGGGTCGACTGCGCTTTCTTTCGCCGGTGGGAGCCACCGCGCGCGCACTCCGCGGCCGGGCGCACGCCGGCACGGGTCGGCAAACACAAATGATGGGTCGCCGAGGCGCGGCCGGTTGACGCATCTGTCTATTCGGGAATGATCTGGACTGCAGTCCGGTTACCCCGAACATGCCCGCCATCACAGCCGACACCCTAACCCTGACCCGGGTGAGCCCGCCCTCGCCCACCGACACCGACCGCCCCGTCCGATCGATCACCACCGGCCCCCGTGGCTACGAGGGCGAGGGATTCCCGGTCGTCCGCGCCTTCGCCGGAGTCAGCGCCGCCGACCTCGACCCCTTCATCCACATGGATCAGATGGGGGAGGTGGAGTACGAGCCCGGTGAACCGCGCGGCACCGACTGGCATCCGCACCGCGGCTTCGAGACCGTGACCTACATGATCGACGGCCGGTTCGCCCACCAGGACTCCCACGGCGGCGGCGGTCTGATCACCGACGGCGCCACCCAGTGGATGACGGCCGGTTCCGGGATCCTGCACATCGAGACACCGCCCGCCGAACTCGTGGAGAGCGGCGGTGTGTTCCACGGCGTCCAGCTGTGGGTGAACCTGCCGCGCAGGGACAAGTTCGCCGCACCCCGCTACCAGTCGATCGAGGGTGGCGACGTGGCGCTGCTGGCGTCCGAGGACGGCGGCGCGCTGGTGCGCGTCATCGCCGGAGACGTCGACGACCATCGCGGCCCGGGCTCCACCCACACGCCGATCACGCTCGCGCACGCCACGGTTCAGCCCGGCGCACAGCTGAGCCTGCCGTGGAACCGTGACTACAACGCCCTGGTCTACGTGCTGTCGGGGCGCGGCAGAGTGGGCCCCGTCGGCCATCCCATCGAACAGGGCCAACTGGCGGTGCTCGGTCCCGGCGACCGGATCGCGCTGTCCGCCAACGACGTCCAGGATTCGAACCGGCCCGCCTTGGAGGTGCTGCTGCTCGGCGGCAGGCCGATCCGCGAGCCGGTGTTCCACTACGGACCGTTCGTGATGAGCTCGAAGTCCGAGCTGATCCAGGCCGTCGAGGACTACCAGGCCGGCAAGTTCGGTGAGATCCCGCCCGGTGCGCTGATGCCCCACCGGGTCTAGCGCTTCACCGGCGCCGCCTGCTTCGGGTAGAGCAGTTCCAGCTCACCGAGGTGGGCGGCGACGGTGACCAGCGGCAGCGCCGCCGACACGGCCAGGTCGTCGGCGCCCGCCTCGTCCCGCAGCGCACCGACGAAGTCGTCGCTGATCGGCGAGAGGGACTGCGCCACCGGCCGGCCGAGCAACCGCAGACTGACCAGGTCGGCGTGGGTCTCGAGGACCCGGCGGGTGCGGGGGTACACACCCAGCGGCGGCGGGACGATGTCGGCGACCAGTTCGGCGGCGGCGCGTATCCGGATCGCCCGGTTCGCCGCCCCGACCACCGGCGCGCGTGCGTCGCTGTCGCTGCGGTTCTCGGAGAGGTACTGCCGCACGGCGTCGTCGAGTGTGCGGGACGCCTGCAGCGCGTCGTGACTGAGTGCGATCACCCGGTCGGTGGCGTCTTCGGAGGCGCCGCGGGTGACCCGCAGCACCCCGGCCTTGAGCAGGTCGGCGCCGGCGATGGTGGCCCTGCGCACCGACGCCGACACCGCCGCCGAGGCGCCGCGCGGCCACAGCAGCAGCGAGACACTGACGCCGACAAGTGCGCCCACCACCACGTCCTCGACCCGGATGAGGCCCACCGACCAGCCCGTCGGCTGGATGAGGTTGAAGATGATCAGCACCATCATGGTGAACGCCGCCTGCCCGGCGATGAACGACGCCACCTCGGGCACCCATGCCGAACCGAAGGCGACCAGCGGCAGCAGCAGCCACATCACCGCGTGGTCGACACCGACCAGCTCGATGACGACGACGCCGATGACGAACCCGATCCCGGTGCCCGCCACCGCGCGCAGCACCCGCGTGCCGGTGGTCAGCGCACTGCTGCGCAACACCGACATGGCGCCGAGCACCACCCAGAAGCCGTGCTCGACGGGGAACAGGTGGGTGACGGCGACCGCGAGTGCCAACCCGAGCCCGGTGCGCAGGCTGTTGCGCAGCACCACCGCCCGTGTCGCCAGGAAGCCCTTCGTGATTGCGGCGACGGCCGTCGTCTCGGGCATCACCCAGTCCGCCGCACCGGTCTCGGGCAGCCGGCGGCCCAGCACGCGGGCCCAGACCGGCCTGGCATCGGCCAGTGCGGCGTTGCGGATGATCCGGCCGGTCACCCCGACGGTGGCCGAGAAGGTGCGCCGCGCGAGCAGCGTCTGGCCCACCGCGAGCGCCGTCGCGTCGTCGGGCACCGCGAGGATCTGCTCGATGTCCTCGCGGTAGCGGCCCTGGGCCACCGCCCGCAGCTCGGTGAGCGCGGTGTCGAGGTCGGCGGTGCGCGCCGCCCGCTCGTCGCGATCGGCGATGCGCAGCACCGCCGCCGCGTCGCGCAGCACCCGGACGATCGGCGGTTTCATGTCGCCCAGCAGGGCTCCGGTGTCGGCGGTGAGGCGGTCGGACAGCCAGCCGAGATCGTCCACGACGCGGACCAGCGCCCGGCTCCCGGCGGTAAGGGCGACCGGCCGGAAGTCGGCGTTGACGAAGTTGTCCCACAGCGCGTTCATCGCCCGGGTGACGTCGCGCGTGCCCGCGGCGCCCTCGAGGCTGTCGGCCAGTGTCCGGCACACCTTGGCGGCATGGCGGCGCAGATCGTCATGGTGCTGGGGCGGGAAGAGGAACAAGGCCGCGGGCACGCACACCGCGAGCGCGATCAGCCAGCCGAGCAGCCGCTCGCCGATCGGCCCGGGCGGGGTGCATGCGGGCAGCACGAACAGCATCAGGGTGGCGCGCTGGCCTGCCGCCACGATCTCGCTGAGCACCCCGGAGAACATCACCACCACGCCGAGCACGAACATCATCGCCACGCTCAGCCACGGGTGCGGCGACACCAGCGTGCCGACGGTGATGAGCACCGCGCCGTTGAATCCCAGCCCGCCGTAGGCCAGTGCGCGGGCGGGCCGGTTGCCCGGGAAGTCCACGAGGATCAGCAGTGCCACCGAGCCGAAGATCGTGAAGAGGGGGGTCTGCGACCCGGCGCCGACGGTGAAGCTGACTGCGGCGGCCGTGGGCAGGATGATGGCCGCCCGGGCCGCCCGCCGCAGGGCGTCGCGCTCCGGGTCGCGCTGACGGATCCGGTCGGATCCCCGGCGCCACAGACCGCCCGGAGTCAGCATGCCCGCCGATGGTAGACCGGTCAGGCGGGCGGCACCGTCGCGAAGCGGCCGGAGTCCAGCGCCTCGAGCAGCTGGTCGGCGATCCAGTTGATCGCCGGGATGTCGCGGGGCAGGGCGGTCTGCTCGTAGCCGATCAGGATGTAGACGCTCCAGGCGGCGAACACCTCGGCCTGGCGCTTGTCCTGGAGGACCTCGTAGGCGGACTCGAACATGATGTCGTAGCGCTGCTTGTCGACCGCGGACTGCACGGCGTACACCTCGGGGTCCAGCGAGCTCCACACCCGGATGGCGGCCTCGGCGCTGTGCGGCAGCACCAGCGCCTCCTGCACCAGGGTGTCGATGCGCCGGCGCGGATCGGGTTCGGCGCGGACGGCGTCGACCACTCCGGTCGTGCGGGCCTGCCGCCAGTGCGCGACGAGGTCCTTGGTGTAGGCGGGCCAGCTGGGAAAGTAGTGGTAGAAGGAGCCGGTGGTGACACCGAGACGGTTGCACACCTCGGCGAGTTTGAGCCCGCCGTACCCCAGTTCGGAGAGCACATCGAGGCCAGTCTCGAAGTACGCTTCCCGAGAAACGACACTGGCCATGGGTTGACAGCCTAGTTGTTCGCCGGCTCCCATTCGGGCGCAAATCGAGAGCCCCGACCAGCTTGAATTTGCTGGCATCGAATGTCATCGCAGCTGGTCTGGCAACTCTTGACGGTGGCGTAGGTGACGTGTGGCACAATTTGACCGTGCCGTATACCGCGAGTCGGGGACCGGGTCGACCTCCCGCAGCGAAGGCCGCGGAAACGCGGGAGCGCATTCTGCGCGCCGCCCGGGAGATCTTCAGCGAACTCGGCTACGACGCGGCGACCTTTCAGGCGATCGCGGTTCGCGCGGATCTGACCCGGCCGGCAATCAACCATTACTTCGCCAGCAAGCGGGTTCTGTACCGCGAAGTCGTCGAGCAGACCAATGCGCTGATTGTTAGCGCGGGGATGGCCCGAGCGCAGGGCGCCACCACTTTGTTGAGCAGACTGTCCGCCTTTTTCGCCGCGACAATGGACGCCGGTTCCGAAGACCGTTCGGCGGCAGCTTTTCTCGTGACGTCGGTGCTGGAGTCCCAGCGGCACCCGGATCTGCGCAACGACGAGCACGACGCGCTGCGGAATTCGCGCGCGTTCGTCGCGTGGGCGGTCAACGACGCGATCGAGCGCGGAGAGCTCAGCACCGACACCGACATCCCCTCGATCGTGGAGATGCTGGTCGCGGTGATGTGGGGGATGGGTTTCTACGCGGGTTACGTCGGCGACCACGACGAGCTGGAACGCGTCATCGACAAGTTCGAGCTGCTGATGGCCAACAAGCTCTGGCATCTCACCGACTGAGCCAGAGGCCGCACAACCCATCGCATAGCTTGGCTAAGCTCTTCGGTAGCATGGCGTGATGAGCTCACTGCGCACCCATGACGACACCTGGGACATCACCACCAGCGTCGGCACGACGGCCGTGATGGTCGCCGCGGCCCGCGCCGGCGAGACCGAGCGGGACAATCCGCTGATCCAGGACCCGTATGCGCGCGTGCTGGTCGACGCCGCGGGCAGCGGGGTGTGGAGCGCGATGCTCGACGGCGACTTCACCGAGAAGGTGGGCGAGGTGGACGCCGAGGCCGCCGCGATCTTCGCGCACATGGGCGGCTACCAGGCGGTGCGCACCCACTTCTTCGACCGGTTCTTCGCCGAGGCGAGCGCCGCAGGCATCCGGCAGGTCGTCATCCTCGCCTCCGGGCTCGACTCGCGGGCCTACCGGCTGGACTGGCCTGCAGGCACGACGGTCTACGAGATCGACCAGCCCAAGGTGCTCGAGTTCAAGGCGCAGACGCTCGCCGGCCATGGGGCCGAGCCCTCGGCCACCCGCAGGGAGGTGCCGATCGACCTGCGGTTCGACTGGCCGACGGCGCTGCGCGAGGCCGGTTTCGACCAGGCGCAGCCGACCGCCTGGCTGGCCGAGGGCCTGCTCATGTATCTGTCCGCCGACGCGCAGGACCGGCTGTTCGAGCAGGTCACGGCGCTCAGCGCGGCGGGAAGCCGGATCGCCGCCGAGACCGCCGGGGTGTCGTCGGAGGACCGCCGCGAGGAGATGCGGGCGCGCTTCGAGCGGATCGCCGAGAAGTTCGGCATGGAGGAGTCCCTGAAGATCCAGGAGCTGATCTACGAGGATCCCGATCGGGCCGACGTCGCCGAGTGGCTCGACGGCCACGGCTGGTCGGCGACGCCGGTCGACTCGCAGCAGGAGATGCGCCGGCTGGGGCGGTGGGCGCTGCCCGCCGAGCTGTCCGACGACGACGCGTTCTCGCACTTCGTCACCGCCGAGCGGGCCGGATAGCACAGGGGTTCTGACGGCCCAACCGGTTGGTTAGGATCGGGTCATCCTCGGGTCAGGAAGGACTCCCCCCATGACCACCGAATCCGTCAGCGCGCCCACCACCGACATCGACTCGACCGTCGCCAGGCTCCGGCAGACGTTCGCCACGGGCCGCACCCGCGACATCGAATGGCGCAGACAGCAGCTGCGCGCGATGGAGCGGCTGATGATCGAGAACGAGGCGGTCATCGCCGACGCGCTGGAGCAAGACCTCGGCCGCAAGCCCTTCGAGGCGTGGCTGGCCGACATCGCCAGCGTCGCCGGCGAGGCCAAGGACGCGGCGAAGAACCTCCGCAAGTGGACGCGGCGCAAGTACCGGATGCTGGAGATGTCGCAGCTGCCCGGCCTGGGATGGGTGGAGCACGAGCCGTTCGGCACCGTGCTGATCATCGGCGCGTGGAACTTCCCGTTCGCGCTGACCCTTGGTCCGGCCGTCGGCGCCATCGCCGCGGGCAACACCGTGGTGCTCAAGCCGTCGGAGGTGGCTGCTGCCTCGTCGGCGGTGATGGCCGACCTGGTGCCGAAGTACCTGGACGGTGACGCGATCGCGGTGATCGAGGGCGACGGCTCGGTCAGCCAGGAACTCATCGCCCAGGGCTTCGACTACCTGCTGTACACCGGCGGCACGGAGATCGGCCGCAAGGTCTACGAGGGCGCCGCACCGCATCTGACGCCGGTCACCCTCGAGCTCGGTGGCAAGAGCCCAGTGATCGTCACCGCCGACGCCGACATCGACGTCGCCGCCAAGCGCATCGCCTGGACCAAGCTGATCAACTCGGGCCAGATCTGCATCGCGCCCGACTACGTGCTGGCCGACGCGAAGATCCGCGAGGAACTCGTCGACAAGATCAAGGCCGCGGTCACCACCTTCGAGTCCGGCAACCCCGACGGCAAGCGCATCGTCAACGAGCGGCACTTTGACCGGCTCGCCACGGCGCTCGCCGCGACCAAGGGTGAGGTGGTCATCGGCGGTGGCTCCGACGCGTCGAAGATCAGCATCCAGCCGACCGTCGTCGTCGATCCCGACCCGGCCGAGCCGCTGATGACCGACGAGATCTTCGGGCCGATCCTGCCGATCGTGACGGTCCAATCACTGGACGATGCCATCGATTTCGTCAACGCACGGCCGAAGCCGCTGGCCGCGTACTTGTTCACCAAGACCAAGAGCATCCGCGAGCGGGTGGTCAAGGAGGTGTCCGCGGGCGGCATGGTGGTCAACCACCTGCTGTTCCACTTCGCGACGCACAAGCTGCCGTTCGGCGGCGTCGGCCCCTCGGGCATGGGCGCCTACCACGGCAGATTCGGCTTCGAGACGTTCAGCCACAAGAAGACGGTGATGACGAAGACCACCCGACCCGACGTGGGCGCCTTCATCTATCCCCCGTATACAGAGAAGGCCTGGAAGCTGGCCCGCAAGCTGTTCTGATTTCGTCAACGAAGCCCGAGAGATAGGAAACCCATGCCAGGAGTGCAGGATCGCGTCATCGTCGTCACCGGCGCCGGAGGCGGACTGGGGCGCGAGTACGCGCTGACACTGGCCCGTGAGGGCGCCAGCGTCGTCGTCAACGACCTGGGCGGTTCGCGCGACGGCACCGGTGCGGGCTCGGCGATGGCCGATCAGGTGGTCGACGAGATCAAGGCGGCGGGCGGCCGCGCGGTCGCCAACTACGACTCCGTCGCGGAGTCCGAGGGTGCCGAGAACATCATCAAGACCGCGATCGACGAGTTCGGCAAGGTCGACGGCGTGGTGAGCAACGCGGGCATCCTGCGCGACGGCACCTTCCACAAGATGACGTACGAGAACTGGGACGCCGTGCTGAAGGTGCACCTCTACGGCGGTTACAACGTGATCCGCGCGGCGTGGCCGCACTTCCGCGAGCAGAGCTTCGGCCGGGTCGTCGTGGCGACCTCCACCAGCGGTCTGTTCGGCAACTTCGGGCAGGCCAACTACGGCGCCGCCAAGCTCGGCCTGGTCGGGCTGATCAACACGCTCGCCCAGGAGGGCGCGAAGTACAACATCAAGACCAACGCCGTCGCACCGATCGCGGCGACCCGGATGACGCAGGACATCCTGCCGCCAGAGGTCTTCGAGAAGCTGACCCCGGAGTACGTGGCGCCGGTGGTGGCCTACCTGATGACCGAGGAACTGCCCGACACCGATTCGATCTTCATCGTCGGCGGCGGCAAGGTGCAGCGCACCGCGCTGTTCCAGAACGAGGGCATCACCTTCTCCGACGGGGTGCCGTCACTCGACGACGTCGCAGCGAAGTGGGCCGAGATCACCGATCTGTCGGCGGCGCAGCAGGCCAGCTTCAACCTCGGGTGAAAGCGCTTGTCGCGCAATCGTTGACGGGCCCCGCCGGCCTGGAGTACACCGACGTCGATGAAGTGCGCAACACCGATGCCGTCGTCATCGACGTCGGTGCTGCCGGCGTCAACTTCCCCGACCTGCTGATGCTGCGCGGCGAGTACCAGCTGAAGCTGGACCCGCCGTTCATCCCCGGCGTCGAGGTGGCGGGCACCGTGCGCTCGGTGCCCGAGGACTCCGAGTTCACGGTGGGACAACGCGTTTCGGCGTTCTCACTGCTGGGCGGCTTCGCCGAACGGGTGGCGGTGCCCGCGTCGTCGGTGGTGCCGACCCCGCCGGGGGTCGACGACGCGTCCGCCGCGGCGCTGCTCGGCAACTACTACACGATGTACTTCGCGCTGGCACGCCGCGGCGCCCTGCGCATCGGCGAGACCGTGCTGGTGCTCGGGTCGGCGGGCGGCATCGGCACGGCGTCGATCCAGATCGCGAAGGCGATGGGTGCCAAGGTGATCGCGATGGTGCACCGGCCCGATGCCCGTGACTTCGTCGAGTCGCTGGGAGCCGATGTGGTGCTGCCGCTGACCGATGGCTGGCTGCAGGCGGTCCGCGACGTCACCGACGGCCGCGGTGTCGACCTGGTGGTCGATCCCGTCGGCGGCGAGGCGTTCGACGACGCGATCCGCGCGCTGGCCACCGAGGGCCGGCTGCTGGTGATCGGATTCGCGGCGGGCGGCATCCCGACGGTCAAGGTGAATCGGCTGCTGCTGCGCAACGTCTCGGTGGTCGGCGTGGGTTGGGGCGAGTTCGTCAACCGCAATCCGGGTGCCCAGTCGCTGTTCGGGTTCGGGCTGGGCAAGCTGGTCGAGGCCGGCTTGCGCCCGCCGCCGCCGGTGACCTACCCGCTCTCGGAGGGCCGCGCCGCACTCGAGGCGCTGGCCGCGGGCGAGATCCGGGGCAAGCTGGTCCTGCAGCCGTGATTCGCGCTTGCGCGAAGAACCGACGATGTTGATTCGCGCCCTGGCGTTCGACGTGTTCGGCACCGTGGTCGACTGGCGGTCCAGCGTCATTGCCGAACTCGAGGCATTCGGGCGCAGCCACGGGATGTCCGCGGACTGGCCGTCGTTCGCCGACGACTGGCGGGCCGGGTACGCGCCGGCGATGGACCGGGTGCGGCGCGGTGAGCTGCCCTGGACACGGATCGACGACCTGCACCGGGGCCGCCTCGTGGAGCTGCTCGCCGGCGCGGGCATCGCGGTCGGCGACGACGAGGTCGACGAGCTGAACCGTGCCTGGCATCGTCTTGACCCGTGGCCGGACACGGTGGCCGGGCTGTCGCGGCTCAAGGAGCGGTTCGTCATCACCACGCTGTCGAACGGCAACGTCTCGCTGCTGACGAACATGGCCAAGCGCGCAGGGCTGCCGTGGGACTGCGTGATCTCCGCGGAGCTGTTCCGGCACTACAAGCCCGACCCGGAGGCCTATCTCGGCTGCGCCGACCTGCTCGGCGTCGCACCCGAGGAGCTGATGCTGGTCGCCGCCCATCCCGGTGACCTGCGCGCGGCCCGGTCGGCGGGACTGCGCACGGGCTTCGTGTTCCGTCCGCTCGAACACGGGCCCGACCGGGTGTTGCGGATGCCGCCGGAAGGTGAATTCGACGTCATGGCAGCCGATTTCCAGGATCTGGCCGACAAATTAGGGGCTTGAGCGGCGTAGCGTGGACGGCGTGACCACACCTCTTCCGCCCGCGCTCCGCATGGCTCACAAGCTGCTCGCCGACCCGCCGGCGGATCCGGAGATCGTCGACGGTTACCTCGACCTGTTGAGCGACGCGGGCGACGATGCGCCCGAACGCAACACCGGAACCATCCAGGCGGTGTGGGCGTCGCGGCTGGGCTCGATGGTCTACGACAACTCTCAGATCTTGGTGCGCCGGCTGGTGACGTCCTGGCAGCTGCCGATCGATTGGCTGAGCCTGCCGGTCGGCGGTGTCGCGCTCGACGTCGGCAGCGGGCCCGGCAACGTCACTGCGGCACTCGGCCGGGCCGCCGGTCCGGGTGGACTGGCGCTCGGTGTCGACATCTCCGCGCCGATGCTCGCCCGCGCGGTCCGCGCCGAGGCCGCGCCGAACGTCGGGTTCGTCCGGGCCGACGCGCAGCGACTGCCGTTGCGCGACGAGTCCGTCGACGCGGTGGTGTCGATGGCGATGCTGCAATTGATCCCCGATCCGGCGGCGGCGCTGGCGGAAATGGTGCGGGTGCTGCGACCCGGCCGCCGGATGGCCGTCATGGTGCCGACGGCGGGACCCGCCGCGCGGCTGATCGGGGTGCTGCCCAACGCCGGCGCCCGCGTCTTCGACGACGACGAGATCGGGGACACCCTCGAGTCGCTCGGCGTGGTCGGCGTGCGGACCAAGACGATCGGCACCATCCAATGGGTGCGCGGCAGGCGGTCGTGACGCCGTAGGCTCGCTGACGTGAGCACGGGCGGCATCCTCCTGGTCGGGTTGGCGATCGCCGTCGGGCTGGTCGGCATCCTGGTGCCGCTGCTGCCGGGCACGCTGCTGATCTTCGCGGCAATCCTGGTGTGGGCGCTGGTGGAGCAGGACATGACCGGCTGGGTGACGCTGGCGGTGGCGTCGGTGCTGCTCGGCGCGACGACCCTGGTGAAGTACCTGTGGCCGGTGCGCCGGATGCGCGCGGCCGACGTGCGGACGTCGAGCCTGGCGGCGGGCGGTGTGCTGGGCATCATCGGCTTCTTCGTGATCCCTGTCCTCGGCCTGCCGATCGGTTTCGTCGGCGGGATCTACCTCGCCGAACTCGCGGCGCGCCGCGATCAGCGGCTGGCCTGGGCGTCGACGGTGCACGCGCTCAAGGGCGTCGCGCTGTCGATGTTCGTCGAGTTGGCGGGTGCGCTGCTGGCGACGGCCGCGTGGGTGGCCGGCGTCTACGTCACGCAGTAGCGCTGTCGGTCGCGTGTTTTTCCGTGCCATGCGTCGAGTGTGAAACCACGGCGAAAATTCGGGCCGAAACCCGCCCTGGTTTCACACTCGGCGCGCGCGGGCCGCGCGACGGCCGTCAGTCGCGCAGCTGCTGCCGCAGACGAGCGACGTCGTCGTCGGTCACGCCGACGGCGGCCAGGTAGGCCTCCAGCGAGCCGTAGTCGTTCAGGATCGTGCGCCGCGCCGCGTCGAGGTATTCCTCGCGCACACCGAGGATCTCATCGGCGAGCCGGGCTTCGGCGAACGTCACGATCTCATCGGTGGGCTGTTCGGCGGTCCGGGCCCGGATCGACTCCATGATCTGTTCGCGCAGCAGCGGGACGGCGTCGTTGCTGCGGAGGAAGTCGGCGACGATGGCATCCCGGCCGACGCCTGCGGCCTCCAGCACGACCGAGACGGTGAAGCCGGTGCGGTCCTTGCCCGCGAAACAGTGCGTGAGCACCGTCCGCTGGTCGGCGAGCAGCGTCACCATGCGGCGCACAGCGGCCTGCGCTCCGGCCATCGCCGGGTACTTCGCGTACTCCTCGGTCATGTAACGGCCCGCGGCCGCCGCGACGTCCTCGGCGCCCTCGGTCTCCTGCGCCAGCAGCTGCTCGAAGCCCTGCTCGTGCGGGGCATGGGTGCCGACCTCCCGGAACGGGAGCCGGTGCACGGCGACGCCGTCGGGCACCAGGCTCGCACCGCGGCGCTCGACCTCGCGGTCCGAACGCAGATCGGCGACGTCGGTGACCCTGAGTCCGGCGAGCGCCGCCCGGCCTGCGTCGTCGAGTGCGGCCAGCTCACTGGACCTGAAGAACCGCCCGGGCCGGATCACGGTGTGTTCGGCGATGTCGCGGAAGTTCCACGCCCCCGACAGTTCCCTAAGGCCGTCGGTCACGCGCCGGTCACCGCCGCGGCGAACGGGGACTTCTCCCTGCCGAGCTCGGCGCGGGCGATGGTCCGCATGTGCACCTCGTCCGGACCGTCGAACAGCCGCATCGCGCGGTGCCAGCTGTACAGCCGGGCGAGCGGGAAGTCGTCGCTGACGCCTGCGCCGCCGTGCACCTGGATCGCCCGGTCGATGACGTCGCACGCCACCTGCGGTGCGACGGATTTGATCTGCGCGACGAGCACAGCCGCGCCCTTGTTGCCGTGCTGGTCGATGGTCCACGCCGCCTTCTCGCACAGCAGCCGGGCCTGGTCGATCTCGTTGCGTGACTTGGCGATCGCTTCCCGCACCACACCCTGCTCCGCCAGCGGCTTGCCGAACGCAACGCGCTTGTGCACCCGGTCGACCATCAGCGCGAGCGCACGTTCGGCCGCACCGAGGGCCCGCATGCAGTGGTGGATGCGGCCGGGGCCCAGGCGTGCCTGGGCGATCGCGAAGCCGCTGCCCTCCTCGTGCAACAGGTTCGACGACGGCACCCGCACGTTGTCGAAGGTGATCTCGCAGTGCCCGTGCTGGTCCTGCCAGCCGAACACCGGAAGTGAGCGCTCGATGGACACCCCGGGGGTGTCGACCGGCACCAGGATCATCGACTGCTGCTGGTGGCTGGCCGCGTCGGGGTTGGTGCGGCCCATCACGATCAGGATCTTGCAGCGCGGGTCGGCGGCGCCGGTGATCCACCATTTGCGGCCGTTGATCACGTAGTCGTCGCCGTCGCGCAGCATCGTCGTCTCGATGTTGCGGGCGTCGCTGGAGGCGACGGCGGGCTCGGTCATCGCGAACGCACTGCGGATCTCACCGGCCAGCAGCGGTTCCAGCCACTGCTTGCTCTGCTCCTCGGTGGCGAACAGGTGCAGCGTCTCCATGTTGCCGGTGTCGGGGGCGGCGCAGTTGATCACCTCGGGACCGATCTCGGGGCTCCACCCCGACAGCTCGGCCAGCGGCGCGTACTCGATGTTGGACAGACCCGACAGCGACGGCAGGAACAGATTCCACAGCCCCTGCTCCTTGGCGCGGACCTTGAGCTCCTCGACGATCGGCGGGACGGTGTGGTCCTTGGGCCCGGCCTCCTCGCGGTAGCGGTGGTACTCCGCTTCGGCGGGGAACACGTACTCGGTCATGAAAGCGGTCAGCCGCTTGTGGTAATCCTGCGCCTTGGCCGACATCGCGAAGTCCATCTGGCCACGATATGACACGTGTAAAAGCGCCGGTAAATCGGTGGCGGCCGGGAGCCGGCGAGGACGAGGATTGCGGGTGTGATCGACTTCTCCGCCGTCGCCGGTGTCGCGCTCGTCGCCCTTCTCATGGTGCTGACGCCGGGGCCGAACATGATCTACCTCGCCTCGCGCAGCGTCAGCCAGGGTCGTTCCGCCGGGCTGGTGTCACTCGCAGGCGTCGCGACGGGCTTCGCGGTGTACCTGTCGGCGGCCACCCTCGGCCTCACGGCGATCTTCGTGGCGGTGCCCGCGCTGTTCACCGCCGTCAAGGTCGCCGGCGCGCTGTACCTCGGCTACCTGGCGTGGACCATGCTGCGGCCCGGCGGGAAGTCGCCGTTCGGCGGCGCCGACCAGGTGGCGCACCGGCCGCTGCGGCTGTTCGGGATGGGCCTGGTCACCAACCTGCTGAACCCGAAGATCGCGCTGATGTACATGGCGCTCATCCCGCAGTTCATCGATCCGGCGCGCGGGTCGATCTGGCTGCAGGCGCTGCTGCTCGGGCTGGTCCAGATCGCCATCGCGGTCACCGTCAACGGTGCGATCGTGCTCGCCGCGGCCACCATCTCCGGCTTCCTCACCGCCCGACCGGTCTGGCTGCGGGTGCAGCGGTACGTGGCGGGGACGCTGCTGGGCGGGATGGCCGTGAAGATGGCCGTCGACAAATAGCCCCCGATCGGCGCAAAACGGCTGGTGCCCGAGTCGGGCCACTACGCTCGATCGATGTCACTGACACCGCTCGAGGCGGCGCGTTCGCGCGACTACCTGCTGCGGCTCGCGCATTCCGATGCGGGCAGGTTCAAGGCGATCGGGAATGCACAACTCGACCTGGGCAGCGGGCACGTGGTCGTCGACGTGGGATGCGGGCCGGGCGCCGACCTGAGGTCCTACGCCGAGGCGGTCGGCCCGAACGGACGGGTGATCGGCGTCGACCACGACGCCGAACTGATCCGGCACGCGCGGGCCGACACCGCCGACCTGGCCAACGTGTCGACCGAGATCGCCGACGCACACCGGCTGCCCTTCGAGAGCCGTTCGGTGGACCGGGTGCACATCGACCGGATGCTGCAGCACGTGTCGTCGCCGGCCGCGGTGATCGGTGAGGCCGCCCGGCTGTTGCGCCCGGCGGGGCGGATCGTCTGCGTCGAACCGGACTGGGCGACCCTGGTGATCGACCATCCGGACGCCGCCGCCAGCCGCGCGTACACCGCCTTCAACGTCGAGCGCACCGCCCCCCACGCCACCATCGGCCGGGCACTGCCCCGGCTGCTCCGGCACGCCGGATTGACGGTCGATTCGATCATCCCGGCCACCGTGGTGTTCACCGACGCCGCCGAGGCCGAGAACGTCCTCACCATCCGGTCGGTCACCGAGGGCGCCGTGGCCGCCGGCTACCTGAGCGACGAGCAGGGCCGCAGCTGGCTGCAGCACCTCGACGCGGAACCGTTCTTCGCGTCGATCACGCTGTTCGTCGTCACGGCCACGGCTCAGGCGAGGTCGTAGAGCAGCCGGTAGTAGGCGATGCGCGCCTCGTCGGCCTCGATCCCGTACGCCTGCAACAGCACTCGGTCGAACCCGGGGCCGTAGTCCCAGTCGAGGCTCCACGTCGCGACGGCGAGGTCCGCCCATCGGTCTGCCACACCGAGTGATCCGAGGTCGACGTGCGCGGCGAAGCCGCCGTCGTCGTGCAGCAGCGTGTTGGGTGTGCACGCATCGCCGTGGCAGACCACCAGGCGGTCGATCGGCGGCGGGTCGTCGAGGTGTGCGCGCGCGGCGGGCAGTCCGAGGTGCCGGTGTTCCGGCGCCCACTGCGCGGGTCCTTCGCCGTCGGCGATGCGGGCGTCCGCCCGCAGCAGCCGTCGCTGCACACTCCACTCGAAGGGGCACTCGGCCGGGGGCAGCGCGTCGTGCAGTGACCGCAGCCCGCGGCCGATCGCCGCGGCCGCCACCGCCGGGTCGCCCTTCCACTCGACCGCCGAACGGCCGGGCACCTCTTCGGTGACGAGCCACTCACCCGTGGCGTCGCGGCCGTGGTCGAGCACGCGGGGGACCACGGCCCACGGCTGCGCCCAGGCCAGTCGCTCAGCTTCTGCGGCGAGGTCGATCTCGGGTGTTCCGAGGGCGACCCACTTGACGTACCGCGTGTCGTTCCGGCCGCGATCGATGCGAAAGGTCAACCCGCCCAGTTCGTTCCGCCACACCAACGTCGCCGGGGAACCGTCGGCGAGCGTGGCGACGACGTCGGGGAGTCGCACAGTGGGATCGGTCAGCGCGCCGTGAGCGCCCGGGATATGACGAGCCGCTGAATCTGGTTGGTGCCCTCGAAGATCTGGGTGATCTTGGCCTCGCGCATGAACCGCTCGACGCGGTAGTCGCGGGTGTAGCCCACGCCACCGAGCACCTGTACGGCGTCGGTGGTGACCTTCATCGCCGCGTCGGTGGCCACCAGCTTGGCGATGCTGGCCTGCGTCGAGTACGGCAGGTCGAGATCACGCCTGCGTGCCGCGTCGAGGTAGGTGGTCCGGGCGCTGACCACGGCGGCAGCCATGTCGGCCAGCAGGAAGCCCAGCCCCTGGTGGTCGATGATTTTGCGGCCGAACGTGGTTCGCTCGTTGGCGTATGCGATGGCGGCGTCGAGGGCGGCCTGCGCGATGCCGACCGCCACCGCGGCGATGCCGAGCCGGCCGGAGTCCAGGGCGGAGAACGCGATCTGCAGGCCCTGGCCCTCGGCGCCGATCCGGCGGTCGGCGTCCACGCGGGCGTGGTCGTAGTAGGCCGACGTGGTGGGCACCGCGTGCAACGCCATCTTCTCCTCGGGCACACCGAAACTCAGCCCGGGTAGGTCACCGGGGATGAGGAAGCTGCTGATGCCGCGAGACCCCTCGCCGGTGCGGGCGAACAAGGTGTAGAAGTCGGCCCGCCCGCCGTGGGTGATCCAGGACTTCTCGCCGGTGATGACGTAGCCGTCGCCGCCAGGCACGGCCGCGCACCGCAACGCCGCCGCATCCGATCCGGCCTGCGGCTCCGACAGGCTGTACGCGCCGATCTGCTCACCGGACAGCATCCCGGGCAGCCAGCGCTGCTTCTGCTCCTCGGTGCCGAACGCCAGCAGCGGATGCGACGACAGGCTGTGCACGCTGACCGCGACCGCGACGGCGGCCCACCGCGCCGCGATCTCCTCGAGTACCTGCAGGTACACCTCGTAGAGCTGGCCGCCGCCGCCCCACTCCTGGGGTTGCGGCAGGCTCAGCAGGCCGGCGGCGCCGAGTTGAGCGAACACCCCGTCGGGGTAGGTCTCGGCCTTCTCGTGCTCGTCGACGTGTGGTTCGAGCACCTTGTCGGCGATGTCGCGCGTCAGCGCGATAAGTTCGCGCGCTTCGTCGGAGGGCAGCAGACGGTCAACGGGCATGGTTGATCATCCTAGTGATCCGCGCTGAGCGATCGACTAGCGCTGCCCGCCCGCTCTAGAATTTGCGCGCAGGGTCGTGACTGGCGCGGACGGCACGACCCTGACCGCAAAAACCAGACGGCGTCTACGCGTGCTCGCTGACCGACAGCGCGGAGTTGATTGCGTCCACCCGGTCCTTGGCGTCGCCGAACAGCATCTGGGTGTTCTCCCGGAAGAACAGCGGGTTCTGCACGCCCGCGTAGCCCGACGCCATGGACCGCTTGAAGACGATGACGTTGTCGGCGTTCCACACCGTCAGCACCGGCATCCCGGCGATCGGACTGCTCGGATCCTCGGACGCCGCCGGGTTGACGGTGTCGTTGGCGCCGATCACCAGGACCACCGACGTGCCGTCGAAGTCGTCGTTGATCTCGTCCATCTCGAGCACGATGTCGTAGGGCACCTTCGCCTCGGCCAGCAGCACGTTCATGTGGCCGGGCAGGCGGCCCGCGACGGGGTGGATGCCGAAGCGCACGTCGACACCGCGCTCCCGCAGCTTGCGGGTCAGGTCGGCGACGCCGTACTGGGCCTGCGCGACGGCCATCCCGTAGCCGGGCGTGATGATCACCGACGATGCGGAGCTGAGCAGCTCGGCGGCGCCCTCGGCGTTGATCTCGCGGTGCTCGCCGTAGTCCTTGTCCTCGGCCGGGCCCGCCTCGATGCCGAAGCCGCCTGCGATGACGGAGATGAACGACCGGTTCATCGCCTTGCACATGATGTAGGACAGGTATGCACCGGACGAGCCGACCAGCGCGCCGGTGATGATCAGCAGGTCGTTGCCGAGCAGGAAGCCCGACGCCGCGGCGGCCCAGCCGGAGTAGCTGTTCAGCATCGACACCACCACCGGCATGTCACCGCCGCCGATCGAGGCGACCAGGTGCCAGCCCAGCAGCAGCGCCAGCACCGTGACGGCGATCAGCAGCCACAGCTGCGGGTCGATCACGAACCACACGGTGAGCGCGGCGAACACCACCAGCGCGCCGACGTTGAGGAAGTTCTTGCCGGGCAGCATCATCGGCGCGGACTTGATGCGCGCCGACAGCTTCAGGTTGGCCACGATGGAGCCGGTGAACGTCACGGCGCCGATGAAGACGCCGATGACGACCTCGGCGGAGTGGATGCCGAGCATTCCCTCGCCCGCCAGTTGGACGGCTTCGGCACCGTTCGCGTCGCCCTCGACGTGCAGGTAGCCGTTCCAGCCGACCAGCACGGCGGCCAGGCCGACGAACGAGTGCAGCAGCGCGATCAACTCGGGCATGCCGGTCATCTCGACGACCTTGGCGCGCCAGAGCCCGATCGCGGCGCCGATGACCACGGCGCCTGCAAGCAGGGCGAGGCCGACCGGCTCGATGTGGCGGGCCAGCGCGAGCCCGACGGTCGCGATCAAAGCAAGCGCCATGCCGGCGATGCCGAAACTGTTGCCTGCCCTGGACGTCTCGTGCCTGGACAGGCCGGCCAGCGCGAGGATGAACAGCAACGCTGCGACGACGTAGGCCGCGGTGGCGGCGGTTTCAGTGTTTATCAAGTGGAACATGTCCTTAGCTCCTCGAGAACATCGCGAGCATGCGGCGGGTCACCGCGAAGCCGCCGAAGACGTTGATGCTGGCGAGCAGGATCGCAAGCGTGGCGACCGCTGTCACGATGGGGTCACCGTGGCCGATCTGCAGCAGCGCGCCGACCACGATGATTCCGGAGATCGCGTTGGTCACCGACATCAGTGGTGTGTGCAGCGCGTGGTGCACGTTGCCGATCACGTAATAGCCGATCACGATCGCCAGCGCGAACACCGTCAGGTGCACCTGCAGCGCGGCCGGCGAGAAGGCGATGAGTGCGAACAGCACCGCGGCCGCGGCGAAGGCGATGCCCAGCCGGCGTCCCGTCGACATCGGCACCTTGGCCTTGGGCGCCTCGACCGGGGCGGCCTTGGCGGCGGCGGCCGGCGCCGCGGACACCTGCACCGGTGGCGGCGGCCAGGTGACCTCGCCGTCGCGCACGACGGTCACCGACCGCTGCACCACGTCGTCGAAGTCCAGGGTGAGCTGGCCGTCCTTCTCGGGGGTGAGCAGCTTGAGCAGGTTCACCAGGTTGGTGCCGTAGAGCTGGGAGGCCGTCGCGGGCAGCCGTCCGGCCAGATCGGTGTAGCCGATGATCGTCACGCCGTTGTCGGTGACCACCGCCTGGTCCTTGACCGTGCCCTCGACGTTGCCGCCGTTGGCCGCGGCCATGTCCACGATCACGCTGCCCGGATTCATGGAGGCGACCATCTCCGCGGTGATGATCCGCGGCGCCGGCCGGCCCGGGATCAGCGCAGTGGTGATGATGATGTCGACGTCCTTGGTCTGCTCGGCGTACAGCGCCGCCTCGCGGGCCTTGTAGTCGTCGCCCATCTCCTTGGCGTAGCCGGTCGCCGATATCTCGGCGGCCTCCGGGTCGACGTAGAGGTACTCCCCGCCGAGCGACTTGACCTGGTCGGCGACCTCGGGCCGCGGATCGGTGGCCCGCACGATGGCGCCCATGCTGCCCGCGGCGCCGATGGCGGCCAGCCCGGCCACGCCCGCGCCGACGACGAGCACCTTGGCCGGCGGCACCTTGCCCGCCGCGGTCACCTGCCCGGTGAAGAACCGGCCGAAGCTGTGCGCCGCCTCGACGACGGCCCGGTATCCGGCGATGTTGGCCATCGACGACAGCACGTCCAGCGACTGCGCCCGTGAGATGCGCGGGACGGCGTCCATCGCCAGCACCGTGACGGGGCGGGCGGACAGCTTCTCGACGAGCTCGGGGTTCAGCGCCGGCGAGATCAGGCTGATCAGCGTGGCACCGTCGCGCAACGCGGCGATCTCGGCATCGGCGGGTGCGTTGACCTTGAGGACGACGTCGGCGGACAGCGCCTCTTCGGACGAGCCGACACTGGCGCCTGCGTCGACGAACGCGGCATCGGAGAAGCTCGAGGCGTCGCCGGCACCGGATTCGACCACGACGTCGTAGCCGAGCTTGATGAGTGCTCCGACGGTCTGCGGCGTGCCGGCGACACGCGTCTCACCCGCGTGGGACTCGCGCGGTATTCCGATAATCATCCGAAGAGTCTCCCATTTGCTCTCGGGACCCGCGCGCGGCCCTCGGGCGGTAAGCGGTGCGCTTACCCGCCGCGACGACACCGGGCCGGGTTCACCAGGACAGGTCGGGCTCGGATTCAGCGCAGCGAAGGTTCAGATCGGCGGCCGCCAATGTCACCGTCCTGCTCACGCGATCGGCGTCGGCCGGGTTGGCGAACCGGACGGCGCCGGCGCTCCACCGGCGCACCCGATTGACGGCCCACGAGGCGCGGCAGACCACCGACGCACCCTCGGTCTCCGCGGCGACGGCGCCGACTCCGGGCCGCGCACACTCGCCGATGACGGCCGTCACGGCACCCCGCGGCAGCACCGCCCGTCCCGTGACGGTGACCGCCATTCGGCAGCGCCGCCGCACGCCGTCGGGAATCGGACCGGTCCGCACGCGCTGGTCCTCGATGCTGGTCTCGCGGAGCAGCGGGCCGACCCCCGGGCCGTCGACCCAGATGCCGACGTCCTCGTGCAGGAAGCAGGCGATGGTGCCGACGAGCGACGCCGCGCTGTGCCCGGCGGCGTCGACCTGCACCGCGATGTCGGGCAGCGCGTAGCGCAGTCCCGGCCTGCGGGCATCCGGATCGGTGATCAGCCGCGCCAGGGTGAGCGCCTCGGCGTTCTTCGTGGCCCGGCGGTCGGCGACGGGACGGTCGGCCCAGTCGGGGCCGTCGTGCCAGGCGACGGCATCGCGGGCGTGGTGCAGGACGGCGCCGTTGGCCATCGCGCGGTGAGCGAACTCCCAGTCCTCGCCGCCGTACCGGCCGAACGACTCGTCGAAGCCGCCCGTGTCCGCGAACAGCGTCGCGCTACAGCACATCACCGAACTGATGACGTAACGGTAGGAGCGGTGGTCGACGTCGAGGAGTTCGCCGCTGGCCCGGTACGCGTCGGCCAGCCAGGTCGGTTCGCGCAGCACCGGTGGTGAGCTGGCACCCGCCCACCAGTCCGGTAGGCGTTCGGGGCCGATGCCGTCGAGCTCGGCGTGGCGGCGCCGGCCCACCACCAGCGCGTCCGGAATCTGTGCCGGAAGCCGGGTGATCTCGGTGAGGTAGGACGGCTCGGGAACGGTGTCGGCGTCGAGGAAGCACAACACCGTCGCGTCGGTCGCGGCGGCGCCGAGATTGCGGGCGGCCGCGGCGCGGAACCCGAGGTCGTCCTGCCGGACGGTGCTCACGCGCAGGCTTGTCGGCGGGATCATCGGCGGAAGGGCCGAGCCGTCGTCGGCGACGACGACGTGAATGAGACGACGGGGGTGGGTCTGCAGCTCCAGTGCGGCCACCAGGCGCTCGAGTTCGGTCTGCTGGTTGTAGAACGGCACCACCACCGCCACGGTGGGCAGGTCGCGGGGATACCCGGTCACCAGGTCCCACCGGTTGGCGGGAACGGTGACGTGCCCATCGGTCAGCGGTACTGCCGCGTCCGGGACGGTCATCGATGCCACCGCCCGAGCAGCTCGGCATAACGGGCGGCGGCCTCGGCCGTGGTCGGCGTGCACACCGTCCCGGCGGTCAGCCAGGTGTGCCGGGGCTCGGCGAGTGCCCGGGCCAGCGACTCACGCAGCCCGTCGGCGGTGTCTGGATACAGCGACAACACTCCGGGATTGCGGACGTCGATCTCGCGGGTGTACCGGTTCGACGGGGCCAGCGGCCGACGGCCCGCGGCGAGCCACGAGTTCAGCGATCCCGACGCCGAGATGTGCCGATGCGGTGCCACCGGCACCGTGACGCGGCGCAGCGCGTCGGTCACCGCGTCGTCGGGCAGATGACCGGTCACGGCGAACCGGCGGCCACGACGCGCACTTCGAGCGCGCAGTTCCTCGATCAGGTCGTCGTGTCCCGCCGACGGCTCTCCGATCGCCAGTACCTCGATGCCTGGGTCCGATCCGGTCAGGGCATCGATCACCTCGGCGTGGCCCTTGCCGGGGTAGACGAAGCCGAAGATGCCGACCGTCGGCGGCGCCGAGACCACCGGTGCGGGCGCGAAGGAGACGTCGATCGGCAACGGCGCCACGCCGACACGGTCCGCCGGTGCGCCGGACTCGAGGAGCAGCGACCGCTCGTGTTCGCTGCTGACGACGACCCCGTCGGCGGCGTCGGCGACGCGCCGGTATGCCGCCGCCCGTCGCCGGTGGTTCGCCCCGTCGGACGGCTGCGGCAGGTCGTGCAGGGTCGCTGTCACGCGGCCGCCGCCTGAGCGCACCACGCCGGCGACGGCGACCACCGCCTCGGCGGCCTCCTCCGCAGTGCTGCCGAACAGCCGGTCGGTGAACTGGAGATGCACACCGCCGGTCCGGGCCCAGACCGATAGCAAGTCCGCGACCCCCGCGGCGCACACCGTGCTGATGTCGACTCCGTTGTTGCGCAGAGCGTTTCCGAGGTCGACACCGAAGCGCACGACGCCGTGCCGACGGGGCCCGACGACGAGATGGGTGACGGCCGGCTTCAACGTCGCACCCGGCGCCCCGTCAGGCCCAGCAGCTCGGCGGCGGCCGCATGCCGCTGCAGGGCGAGTTCGATGTAATCAGGATTCTCTGCGTACCAACGCATCTGGGTGGCATGCACGTCCTGCGGCGACAGCGGACCGTGCTCTGTGGTCCAGCAGGCGCGCGGCGCAGCGTCGATCCGCAGCGCCTCGAGCACCCGCGCCTCGAGCGGTGCGTGGACCGAGCGCAGCAGGGTCCGCGGCGGCGCTGGCACCGGCGCCGCCACGCCCTGCGATGCGAGGATGCGCCTGCCCAGCTCGACGAGCACGGAGTTGCCCGGATGGTTGATGGTGTGGGCGGCGTCAGCGCCGAATCGCATCAGCACGTCGGACACGCCGACATCGGTGTCGCGTTGCTCCCGGCGGGCGAGTTCGGCGCGGCTGGCCTCGGCGGCCGCGACGATCTGGGCCGCGGACACGTCGACATCCCAGGGCGCCTCCGGTGTCCGTCCGTCCCGTGCGGCCACGATCGTGCGCAGGTCGTGGTAGGGCACCGCCGGCGGGACGACGGACCGGTCGGCGGGGTGCCGCACGATGACCTGGAACGGGTACAGACCGGCGTACCGGATCACCGGCCACCGCACCACGGTCGCCGACCGGGGGAGACGGGCGGCGAGCTGGCCGGTGCCGATCGGCAGGTCGCGATAGTCGGGCCGGATCGGCTGGCAGGCCAGCACCGACGTCCGCGCGAGCAACGCCTCGAGATGGGGCAGATCGGTGGCCGCCAGCTCGTGCACGGGAGGTGTCCGCACGGTCCGGTACGGCCGGCCCGGCACCGCGTCGAGCACCAGGCGCAACGCCTCGGCCTGACAGTTCCCCATGATCATCCACAGCGGCTCGGACGGCGTCGAACCGGAGCTCCCGTAGAAGTCCCGGTAGTGGGCAGCCCGCCCGGCGTCATCGGTCACCTTCGCGAGCGTAGATGTCCCCGGCGCGGGGTATAGAGCCCCGGCGGCACATCGTCGGTGAGGTGGCGAAGTGGCGCCCGCCCCTGTTCGAAGAAGGTTGAGCAATTGATCACTGTGGCCTCAGTTCCTGCTGGGCATCCCTACGTCTACGCCACGACAGACGCCGAAGATGTTGCGCTGCTGCGTGATCCGGTGCCACCGGGTGCGACGCTGCCCGGGCAGTGGTGGCCGCCGCCCCTGCTCGACCCGAATTATCTGATCGGTCAAATTGATTCGATCGACGTGCTGCACGTGCACTTCGGCTTCGACGCCACCGCGCACGAGGTGCTGCGCGACGTCGTGCGGATCCTGGACACCCACCGTGTCCCGCTGGTGCTGACCGTGCACGATCTGCACAACCCGCACTTCGTCGACACCACCGACCACCTGGCCCGCCTCGACGTCCTCGTCCCTGCCGCGGCCGAGGTGATCACCCTCACCCGAGGAGCGGCCGACGCCGTCCTCGCGCGGTGGGGGCGCACCGCGACGGTGCTCCCGCATCCGCACGTCCTGCCGATCGAGGCCGTCGGGGCCCCGCGCGTGTGGCGCCCCGATCCTGTCGTCGCGGTGCACGCCAAGTCGTTGCGCGCGAACATCGACCCCCTTCCGGTGATCGACGGCCTGTTGTCGGCAGGCCGGCCGCACTGGTCGTTGCGCCTCGACGTCGACGACGACGTGACCTCGTCGCCCCGGGCGGACGAGTTGTCGCAGACCCGGCTCGACGACATGCGCACCCGAGGTGTCGACGTGCGGGTGCACCCGCGCTTCACCGACGACGAGCTGCTGCGCTATTTGCACGAGGTGGACGTCCTCGTGCTGCCCTATCGGTTCGGCACCCACTCCGGCTGGGTCGAGGCCTGCTTCGACGCCGGTGTCTGCGCGGTCGTCCCGGACTGCGGCTTCTTCCACGAGCAGCACGATTTCCCGACCTACCGCTGCGAGTCGGGCGTGCCCGACGCGGTGACCCTGCGGTCCGCGGTCAGCGACGCCGTCGACAGGATCCGCGCCGGAAGCCCCCGCGAGGACCTCGGCCGCCGCTACGAGAGGCGCAACGAACGAACTCACGTCCGCCGGCAGACGACCGGAATCTATCGCCGGCTGCTCGCCGAAGTGGCGGCCGCGGCATGATCCGCCCGTTGCGGATCGCGCTGCTCGCGTCGTCCCGCTACCCCGTCCGCCAGCCGTTCGCGGGTGGCCTCGAAGCCTTCGTCTACGAGTTCGCCCGGGCGCTCACCGCCGCGGGCCACCACGTCACGATGTTCGCCGCGCCCGGTTCTGCTGTCGACCTGCCCTGGGATGTGTTGCCGGTGCACACATTCGAGATGAGCGAGGTGTCGCGCGAGGACCCGTCGGTGCCGGAATGGGTGGTGCACGAAACCCACGCCTACCTCTCGGTGATGCTGGATCTCGCTGACACGCTGCGGGATTCATTCGACATCGTGCACAACCACAGCCTGCACTACCTCCCGCTTGCGATGGCGCGGACCATCGCGGCGCCGATGCTGACGACGTTGCACACCCCTCCGCTGAAGTGGCTGGACCAGGCGGTGGCCCTGCCCGGCGGGGTGGCGAGCGAGTTCGTCGCGGTCAGCGGGTTCACCGCCCGCCAGTGGGAGCCGGTGAACGGACCGGTGCCGGTGATCCCCAACGGCATCAACCTCGACGACTGGCGACCCGGGCCCGGCGGCGACTACGCGGTGTGGAGCGGGCGCCTGGTGCCCGAGAAGGGTCTGCCCGACGCGATCGCGGCGGCACGCCGCGCCGGCATCCCACTCCGGATCGCCGGCCCGATGGGCCCCCCGGATTACTTCGCCCAGCACGTCCGGCCTCAGCTCGACGGCTCGGTGAGCTACGAGGGACACCTGTGCCGCGAAGATGTCAACGACCTCGTCGGGGGTGCCGCGGTCGCGCTGGTGACACCGCATTGGGAAGAGCCCTACGGGCTGGTCACGGCCGAGGCGCTGGCGTGCGGCACGCCCGTCGCCGCGTTCGCCCGCGGCGGCATTCCCGAGATCCTCGACGCGACCAGCGGCCGGCTCGCGCCGCCCGATGACGTCGACGCCCTCGCCGGCGCGATCGTGCGCGCCGCCGAACTGCCGCGGGCACGGGTGCGCGCCCGCGCCGAAGCGCACTGTTCCCAGGCGGTGATGGTGCGCCGCTACCTCGACTGCTACTCCGGCCTGCTCGACGAGGAACCCGAAAGCCTGTCGGCGTGATCGGCTACTACGTCCACCATCACGGGCGAGGGCACCTCACCCGCGCACTGGGCATCAGCCGGCACCTCCGGGAGGACGTGGTGTTCTTCTCGTCGTCACCGAGGCCGGCGACGATCCGGCCCGGTGACGACTGGGTGCAGCTGCCCTCCGACGTGCCGCCCACCGACCTGGCCCCCGTCGATGCCACCGCGAACGGCCGGCTGCACTGGGCGCCCGTGGGAGTGGGCGGGCTCGCCGAACGATCGGCGATACTACTCGACGCGATCGTCGAACTGCGCCCGCGCCGCATGGTCGTCGACGTCTCGGTGGAGGTGACGATGCTGGTCCGGCTGGCCGGCGTGCCGGTGACGGTGATGGCGATGCCCGGGGACCGGACCGACGAGCCGCACCGGCTGGCCTACGACGTCGCCGACCGCATCGTGGCGCCGTGGTCCGCCGACGTGTACCGGCCCGCCTGGCTCCGTCGGTACGACGAGAAGACCCACTACGTCGGCTCGATCAGCCGGTTCGACGGGACGGCCCGGCAACCCGCGACGCAGCCGACGGCAGCGACCGGGCTGCTGCTCGCGGGCGCAGGCGGGTCGTCGGCGCCGCGCGACGCGCCGGCCGAACTCGCACGCGCGACACCGGGTCTGCGCTGGGTGGCGGCGGGCGGCGGCGCCGACTGGGTCGACGACCTGTGGCCCCTGCTCTCGGCGGCCGAGGTGGTGGTCACCCACGCCGGCCAGAACGCCATCGCCGATGTGGCCCTGGCCCAGGCGTGCGCCGTCGTGATCCCCGAGCAGCGGCCGTTCGGGGAACAACACGCCACCGCGGCCGCTCTCACAGAGGCGGGCATCGCAGTGTCGGTGCCACGCTGGCCGTCCGCCGACCGCTGGGCCGCACTGGTGCGACGCGCGCGCCACCAGGACCCGCGGCAGTGGAAACGGCTGCAGGTGGAAGGCGCCGCCGCCCGCGCCGCGGCGGCCATCGCCGCATGACCGGGCCGAGGACCGCCGTCATCACCGTCGTGCACGGCAGGCACCACCACCTGCGGGCGCAGAACGCGGGTCTGGCCCGGTCGGACGCCCGACCGGATGTGCGGTGCGTGGTGGCGATGGCAGATCCGGCGATCGCCGCCATCGCCGGAGACGACGCCGACGTCGTCGACTGCCCGGCCCCGGGTGCCGAGTTGCCGCTGGCCGCGGCGCGCAACGCGGGCGCCGAGCGGGCGTTGCAGCGCGGCGCCGAGCTGCTGATCTTCCTCGACGTGGACTGCATTCCCGGCCGCTCGCTCGTCGGCCGTTACGTCGACGCGCACCGCGCCCTCGGCGCCGGTGCGCTGCTGAGCGGTCCCGTCACCTACCTGTCGCCGCCTGGGCCCGACGGCTATCCGCTCGACGACCTCGACGCGCTCACCCGTCCCCACCCGGGCCGGCCGTCGCCGCCGGCCGGAACGCTTGTCCCCGAACCGAACCACGACCTGTTCTGGTCGTTGTCGTTCGCGGTGTCGGCGCACACCTGGCGTCGCCTCGGTGGCTTCTGCGAGGAGTACGTCGGTTACGGCGGGGAGGACACCGACTTCGCGGCCGTCGCCCGGCGCCACGACATCCCGCTGGTGTGGGTCGGCGGAGCCCACGCCTACCACCAGCACCACCCGGTGTCCGATCCACCGGTGGAACACCTCGCGCAGATCGTGGACAACGCCCGGGTCTTCCGCAGCCGATGGAACCGCTGGCCGATGCCGGGCTGGCTGGACGCGTTCGAGCGGATGGAGCTCATCGTCCGTCGCGGTGACGAGATCGCGCTGAGCGTGCCGGAATTCGAATCGCGGTGAGCGCAGCTATTCGCCTGAGCTGAGACAACCGCCAAGGTGTCCGGGTGTCTGTGTTCACCGATATCGCGCCCGCCGAGCCGCAGGCCGACGCGCCCGTGGTCGCCGCGCCCACGGGCCGGTGGCGCGGCCGTCTGACGCGTGCGGCGTTGCCGCTGCTGTCGGTGGCGGTGTTCTTCGGCGTCTGGCAACTCGTCGCGGTCAGCGGTGTCTGGAACCAGACCTTCGTGCCGTATCCCAGCACCGTGTGGCATGCCCTGGTCGACGTGTCGACCACCCACGACGGTGTCCGCGGCTACGCCGGCTACCTGCTGTGGGAGCACCTCTACATGACGCTGCGGCGGGTGCTCGTCGGCGTCGCGGTCGGTGTCACGCTCGGGGTGGCGCTCGGCGTGGTCATGGGTTCGGTCTCCTGGGTGCGCAGCGTCCTGGAGCCGTGGCTGACGTTCCTGCGGGCGCTGCCGCCGCTGGCCTACTTCTTCCTGCTGGTGATCTGGCTGGGGATCGACGAGGCCCCCAAGATCACCCTGCTGGCGCTGGCCGCGCTGCCGCCCGCGGCGGTCGCCACCACGGCGGCGGTGATGGCCGCGCCGGTCGGCCTGATCGAGGCCGCACGGGCACTTGGCGCGTCGCGCCCCGACGTCATCCGCGACGTCGTCGTGCCGTCGGCGCTGCCCGAGACGTTCACCGGCGTGCGCCTCGCCGTCGGGATGGCGTACTCGTCGGTGGTGGCGGCCGAACTGTTCAACGGGCTGCCCGGCGTCGGCGGCCTGGTCAAGGACGCGAGCAACTACAACAACACCCCGGTCGTGCTGGTCGGCATCTTCGCCATCGGCTTCTCGGGCCTGGTCATCGACGGTCTGCTGCGTGCCATCGAACGGCGCGCGGTCCCCTGGAGAGGAAAAATATGAGGCGTAGGGCATTCGGAGCGGCCGTCGCGGCGCTGACGGTCACGGCACTGGGGCTGTCCGGGTGCTCGGTGGACCGCTCGGGCGGGGACGCCGAGAAGCCGACGATCCGCATCGCCTACCAGAGCTTCCCGAGCGGCGACCTGATCGTGAAGAACAACCGCTGGCTCGAGGACGCGCTGCCCGAATACAACGTCAAGTGGACGAAGTTCGACTCCGGCGCCGACGTCAACACCGCGTTCGTGGCCAAGGAGGTCGACTTCGGCGCGCTGGGGTCGAGCCCCGTCGCGCGTGGCCTTTCGGCGCCGCTGAACATCCCCTACCGGGTGGCGTTCATCCTCGACGTCGCCGGCGACAACGAGGCACTGGTGGCCCGCAACGGCAGCGGCGTCAACACCATCGCCGACCTGAAAGGCAAGCGGGTCGGCACGCCGTTCGCCTCGACGGCGCACTACAGCCTGCTGGCCGCGCTCGACCGCAGCGGCCTCTCACCGGCCGACGTCCAGCTCGTCGACCTGCAGCCGCAGGCCATCCTCGCCGCGTTCGACCGGGGTGACATCGACGCCGGCTACTCCTGGCTGCCGACACTGGACCAGTTGCGCCGCAACGGCAAGGACCTGATCACCAGCAGGCAGCTGGCCGCCGACGGCAAGCCCACCCTCGACCTCGCGGTGGTGGCCGACGAGTTCGCCACCGCGCACCCCGAGGTGGTCGACACCTGGCGGCAGCAGCAGGCCCGGGCCCTCGACCTGATCAAGGACGATCCCGCAGCAGCCGCCAAGGCGATCGCCGCCGAGAGCGGCCTCACACCGGGTGACGTCGAAGGACAGCTCAAGCAGGTCGGCTTCCTGACACCCGCGGAGATCGCGTCGCCGGAGTGGCTCGGCGCCGACGGCAGCCCCGGCAATCTCGCCGCGAACCTGCAGAGCGCCTCGCAGTTCCTGTTCGAGCAGAAGCAGATCGAGGCCGCCGCGCCGCTGAAGACCTTCCAGGACGCGCTGTACACCACGGGTCTGCCCGGTGCCCTCACCCAGTGACGGCGCGGTCCGGACGGCGGTTGACCACGGCGTCCGCCTGCGGAACGTCTCGCATCGCTACGGGCGCGCAGGCGCCGAGGTCACGGCCGTCGGACCGGTGGACCTGACGGTCGACCCGGGCTCGTTCCTGGTGCTGGTCGGCGCGTCGGGCTGCGGCAAGAGCACCCTGCTGCGGCTGCTCGCCGGCTTCGAATCGCCGAGCGAGGGTTCGGTGCAGGTCGCCGGGGTCGCGCCCACCCCCGGCGTGACGGCGGGTGTGGTGTTCCAGCAGCCGCGGCTGTTCCCGTGGCGCACGGTCGGCGGCAACGTCGACCTGGCGCTGAAGTACGCGAAGGTGCCGCGAGAGCGGCGGGCCGAGCGGCGCGACCAGCTGCTGGAGCGCGTCGGGCTCGAGGGCACCGCCGACCGCAGGATCTGGGAGATCAGCGGCGGGCAGCAGCAGCGCGTCGCGATCGCCAGGGCGCTGGCCGCCGAGACGCCGCTGTTCCTGCTCGACGAGCCGTTCGCGGCGCTCGACGCGCTGACCCGGGAACGGCTGCAGGAGGACGTGCGGCAGGTCAGCGCGGAGTCCGGACGCACCACGGTGTTCGTCACGCACAGTGCCGACGAGGCAGCGTTCCTCGGGTCGCGCATCGTGGTGCTGACGCGGCGGCCGGGCCAGGTCGCCCTCGACCTGCCGGTCGACCTGCCTCGCGTCGGTGTCGACGCCGACGAGCTGCGCCGCTCACCGGAGTACACCGAGCTGCGCGCCGAGGTGGGGCGGGCGGTCAAGGCCGCCGCGGCCTGATCGGCGCCATCGTGGTCGTCCCGCGCGGGCGACAATCGAGGGATGACGCGGCGCGGGTGGTGGCTCGCGGCCGGCCTGGTCGTCGTGCTCGCCGTCGTCGTGCTCGGGGTCGGTGTCGCCCTGCGGGGCGGGGAGTCGCCGGACTGCGAGGCCGTCCGGGCGGTGGTCGAGGAGTCCGACCGGTTCCACGACGCGGTCGCCGGTGACGTCAACGGTGGAACGGCTTCGGCGACCGACCGCGACGAGCAGGTCGCGCGCATCGCGGCGCACGCCGCAGAGGTCCACGATGCCGGACTGGCCCGGCGCGCCCGCGACGTCGCCGACCTCGCAGGCCGGATGTCCGGCCTGGCGGCACGGGAGCGGACTGCGGACTTCGCCGCGCAGTTCAGCCGCATCGGCGCGGAGTTCAACGCGAACCTGATGGCGCTGTCGCAGGCCTGTCCGGACCCGGGCGACCGGATCCGGATCGGCGCGCCCAGCTAGTCCAGTTCGGCGCGCAGGTAGGTGACGTCGGAGAACATCGCGAACTCCGCTGCGTCCGGATAGTCCAGGCCGTTGGTGGCGTAGAGCTGTTCGGCGGTGCGCACGCTGCTGCACCAGGCGAGCCGGCTCAGGTACTCCGGCACCTGGCTGCGGTCGTCCTGGTACACCAGGTCGCGGACGTTCACCGCCGACTCCTCGAACATCTCGCGCAGCGCCTCGTGGCCGAACACCGACATGTCGGGGACGTACTCGCAGGCGAACTGGCTGCGCGGCGCGCTGAGCGCGGTGAGCTCGTCGAAGAGCCGGTCCTGGGCGGCCGAGGGCAGGTACATCAGCAGTCCCTCGGCGCTCCACGCCGTCGGCGCCGCCGGGTCGAAACCCGCGGCGCGCAACGCCGCCGGCCAGTCGTCACGCAGGTCGACGGCCACCGTCCGGTGCTTCGCGGCGGGTTCGGCGTCGAGTGCCCGCAGAGTCGTCGACTTGAACTCAAGCACGCCGGGCAGGTCGACCTCGAAGACGACGGTGTCCCTCGGCCATGGCAGTCGGTAGGCCCGGGTGTCGAGTCCGGACGCCAGGATCACCACCTGCCGGATGCCGCTTCGGACGGCGTTGAGGAAGAAGTCGTCGTAGAACCGCGTCCGCACGGCCATGTGCTCGCCGGAGCGTTCGGCGTCGTAGCGGGGCTGGGCGTCGGGGACCTTGCCGTCGAGCAGGTGGACGAAGAACTCGAGGCCGACGGCGCGCACCAGGGGTTCGGCATAGGGGTCGTCGATCAGCGCGTCGGCGCTGCGGGTGGCCAGCGCCCTCGAGGTGGCGACCATGGTCGCGGTCGCACCCACGCTCGAGGCGAGATCCCAGCTGTCGTCGTCGTTGCGTGCGGTGTGTCGGCTCATTACTTAGAGAAGCTAACACAACCTGCTGTCACTGCAGTTCAGCGCACTGCGGCCGAGCAGGCGCGCGGGAACCGGTGAGCGTCTAGACCGGCGGGTAGGACGGCGGTGGGTACACGCCGCGCAGCCCCCAGGGGAACCACTGGAAGAAGTACTCGATCTCGTCGCTCGCGTCGTAGTCCGGATTCGGATCCATCGGTACCTCCCAGTTGACGCGGCGTTGATGAAAGTCTAGCCCCGGCGGGCCCGTCACCGGCAGGGGTTGCGGTACACATTGCCTAGACTGATCGACCTACCGGTTAGTTGACGCCCCAGCGGGCACGTTCGATAGCGAGTCACCATGTCCGATACGTCCCCAGCAGCCTCGCCGAACGGGCTGTCCCGGCGCCAGGAACTGCTGGCAGTGGCCACCAAGCTGTTCGCGGCGCGGGGATACCACGGCACCCGGATGGACGACGTGGCCGACGCGGTCGGCCTGAACAAGGCCACGGTGTACCACTACTACGCCAGCAAGTCGCTGATCCTCTACGACATCTACAAGGGCGCCGCCGACTTCACCGTCGACGCACTGCACGACGACCCCAGCGCGTCGGCGCGCGAGACCATCTACCACTTCACCCGGCGCCTGCTGGTCGGCATCGCCGGCGACCTCGAGCGCGCGGCGGTCTACTTCCAGGAGGGGCCCTACATCACGGAGTGGTTCACCGAGGACCAGGTGGCCTACATCCGGGAGAAGGAGACCCAGGTGTACGAACACGTCCGCGACGTCATCGACCGCGGGATCGCCAGCGGCGAGTTCTACGACTGCGACTCCCACGTGCTGGCGCTGGGCTACATCGGCATGACCCTCGGCGCCTACCGCTGGCTGCGCCCACAGGGCCGCCGCACCGCTCAGGAGATCGCCGAGGAGTTCAGCACCGCACTGCTGCGCGGCCTGATCCGCGACGAGACCATCCGCGCCGAATCTCCGCTCGGCCTCGACGTCACCACCGGTCGCGGCGCATGACCGACATGTTCCGGCTCGACGGCAAGGTCGCCGTCGTCACCGGCGGCGGCCGCGGCATCGGGGTGATGATGGCGCGGGGTCTGCTGCAGGCCGGCGCGAAGGTGTACCTGTCCAGCCGCAAGGAGGCCGAACTCGCCTCGGCCACCGCCGAACTCTCGTCACTGGGCCCGGTCGAGGCGGTCCCCGCCGACCTGGGCACCGCCGAAGGGGTGCAGACGCTGACCGCCGCGCTGAGCGACCGCGAGGACGCGGTGCACGCGCTGTTCAACAATGCGGGCTCGAACTGGGGCGCGCCGTTCGACGAGTTCCCCGAGTCGGCCTTCGACCGGGTCTTCGACGTCAACGTCAAGGGCGTGTTCCTGCTGACCCGCGCGCTGGTGCCGCTGCTCACCGCGGGCTCGACCGACGACGACCCGGCCCGGGTGGTCAACACCGGCAGCATCGACGGGTACTTCACCCCGGAGAAGGGCCGCGACAACTTCTCGTACGCGGCCAGCAAGGCGGCCGTGCACATGCTGACCAAGCACCTGGCCACGGAACTGGCGCCGCGGATCCTGGTCAACGCGATCGCGCCCGGGCTGTTCGAGTCGCGGATGACCAAGGTGCTGCTGGCCCCCGGCGCCGACGCCGTGGGACGGGCGCTTCCCCTTGGCCGCATCGGGGCGCCCGAGGACATGGCGGGCATCGCGGTGTTCCTGGCCGCCAGGGCGAGCTCGTACATCACCGGCGCTGTGATTCCCGTCGACGGCGGGGTAAGCACGATCAGATGAAGTCCGTCCTGTTGTCGCGGCGCGACCTCGACTTCCTGCTCTACGAGTGGCTGCAGGTCGAGGAGCTGACCAAGAGCGTCCGGTTCGCCGAACACTCGAAGGAGACGTTCGACGGCGTGCTCGACCTGTGCGAGCAGCTGGCCGAACGCTACTTCGCCCCACACAACAAGAAGAGCGACGCGAACGAGCCGACGTTCGACGGGCAGCAGGTCACCCTCATCCCCGAGGTCAAGCGGGCGTGGGACGCCTTCGCCACGGCGGACCTGCTCGCGATGGGCATGGACGCCGACGTCGGCGGCGCGCAACTGCCCGCGACCGTCGCGCAGGCCGCGTTCGCCTGGATCTCCGCGGCCAATCTGGCCACCTCCGGCTATCTGATGCTCACGGTCGCCAACGCGAACCTGCTCGCCGAGTTCGGCACCGCCGAACAGATCGAGACGTTCGTCAAACCCATGCTGGCGGGCCGGTTCTCGGGCACCATGGCGCTGTCGGAGACCCAGGCCGGATCGTCGCTGGCCGACATCACGATGCGCGCGGAGCCGCAGCCCGACGGCAGCTACCGGCTGTTCGGCTCGAAGATGTGGATCTCGGGCGCCGAGCACGAGATGACCGACAACATCGTCAATCTCGTGCTGGCCAAGATCCCCGGCGGACCGGCCGGCACCAAGGGCATCTCGCTGTTCATCGTGCCGAAGTTCCTCGTCGGCGACGACGGCGCGATCGGCGAGCGCAACGACGTCGTGCTGGCCGGCCTCAACCACAAGATGGGCCAGCGCGGCATCACCAACACCGTGCTGAACTTCGGCGACGGCACCCACCGCCCCGGCGGCGCGGACGGTGCGGTCGGCTACCTGGTCGGCGAGCCGCACCGCGGGATCACCTACATGTTCCGGATGATGAACGAGGCGCGCCTCGGGGTCGGCATGGGCGCCGTCGCGCTCGGCTACACGGGATACCTGAAGTCGGTGCAGTACGCCCGGGAGCGTCCGCAGGGCCGCCCGGTGACCGCCAAGGATCCGTCGACGCCGCAGGTGCCGATCATCGAGCACGCCGACGTCAAGCGAATGCTGTTGGCGCAGAAGGCCTATGCGGAGGGCGCCTTGGCGCTGGCGCTGTACTGTGCGCGGCTGGTCGACGTGTCACACAGCGCGGAGTCCGACGGCGAGCGCGACGCCGCGACCCTGCTGCTCGACATCCTGACCCCGGTCGCCAAGAGCTGGCCGTCGCAGTGGTGCCTGGAGGCCAACAGCCTGGCGATCCAGGTGCACGGCGGCTACGGCTACACCCGCGAGTACGACGTCGAGCAGCACTACCGGGACAACCGGCTCAACCCCATCCACGAGGGCACACACGGCATCCAGAGCCTCGACCTGCTGGGTCGCAAGGTGACTCAGCGCGGCGGCGCCAGTCTGGCGGCGCTCGGCGAGGCGATCGCCGGGACGGTCGCGGCCGCCGACAGCATCCGCGGCGAGGCCGCCGAGCTCGCCGCCGCACTGAACGGGATGTGGCGGCGCCTGGTCGAGGTCACCTCCGCCATGTTCGCCTCAGGTGACGTCGAGGCGGCGATGGCCAACAGCGTGGTTTACCTCGAGGCGTTCGGGCACCTCGTCATCGCCTGGATGTGGCTGGAGCAGTTCGTCGCCGCGCACAGCGAGTGCGGCGACTTCTACGACGGCAAGCGGCAGGCGGCGCGGTACTTCTTCCGTTACGAATTGCCCTGCATCGCACCGCAACTCGACCTGCTCGAGAGCCTGGACCGCACCACGCTGGAGATGTCACCCGACTGGTTCTAGCGCGCGCCGAACAGCTCGTCGAGATGCTCGGCCGAGCGCGCCACCAGTCGCAGCACCTCCCGCAGCAGCGGCGTCAGGCCCTGCCGCGGGTAGATCGCGTGCAGTTCCACCGGCCGGGCCGGATCGCTGTCGGGGTGACCGCCGAACACGTCGGTGAGCGCCCGGTAGACCACGCCGTCGACCTTGAGCGCGGTGGCGCTGGCCGGCACGAGCGCCACCCCCTCGCCCGCGGCCACCAGCAGCACGGCGGTGAGGATCTGCTGCACCCGCTGCGTGATGCGGGGGTGGCCGTTGAACAGGAACCGCACGGTCAGCTCGTGGAAGTAGCGGGCCTGGATGGGGTGGTAGCTGATCACCGGCAGGCCGTCGAAGTCCTGCGGTTCCAGCGGCCGGGTGATCTCGGCGAGGGGATGGCCGACCGGGACCACCGCGCGCAGCGGTTCGCGCGCCACGATCTGTGAGGCGAGCAGCGCGGTGTCGAACGGCGGCCGTGCCAGCCCCAGGTCGAGCTCACCGCGGCGGATGCCGTCGACCTGGGCGCCGGTCACCCGCTCGTGCAGCACCACCTCGATGTCGGGCAGCTCGCTGCCCAGCAGGTTGAGCAGCGGGCCGAGGATGGCGATCGCCGACACCGCGGTGAAGCCGAGGTGCAGCGTGCCCGCCGAACCGCGCTCCACCCGCTGCGCGTGCGCGGTCGCCGCGTCGAGCGTGTTGAGCATCCGGTAGCAGTCCTCCAGGAACGCGGCGCCCGCCGCGGTGAGCAGCACCCGGCGGTTGTCCCGGTCGAGCAGGCCGGCGCCGACGGCGCGCTCGAGTTTCTGGATCTGCCGGCTCAGCGGGGGCTGTGTCATCGCCAGCCGGTCCGCCGCGCGACCGAAATGCAGCTCTTCGGCCACCGCGATGAAGCAGCGGACCTGGTCCAACGTCACCGTCATGCATGCAAAGTATCAAACGATGCCAGAAAGGCGTTGGACAGGTATCACTGATTGTTTCTACCTTGTACGTGACGGCGACCACATTCACCGTCGGCGTCGACCACAGATCACACAGGAGTGATAGCCATGCCGCTCACCACCGCTTCCCGCACCCGCCGCGCCCGCCGCGCCGGTGTGGCCGTCACCGCCGCCGCCGGCCTGCTGCTCACCGCGTGCAGCGGTGTGCAGAGTTCGACCGGCGGTGGATCCGGGGACTCCTGGCCGTCGGGCACCGTCGAGATGTACGTCGGCGCCTCGGCCGGCGGCTCGAGCGACCTGATCAGCCGCGCCATCTCCAAGGGCCTGTCCGACGATCTCGGCGCCTCCTTCCCCGTCATCAACCGGGAGGGCGCCAACGGCGCGCTGGCGGCCGCCGAGGTCGCCAAGGCCACGCCGGACGGCTCGAAGATCGCCATCCAGAACGCCTCGCTGTTCACCATCACCCCGCTCGCGGTGGCGCCCGACGAGGTCACCAAGATCGACGACTTCGACGTCGTGCAGGGCGTCTCGCGCGACGACTACGTCCTGGTCACCAACCCGCAGAGCGGCCTGCGCAACCTCGACGACGTCAAGCGGGCCACCAAGACCATCCGCTACGGCACCACCGGCGTCGGCACCGGCGCCCAGCTGTCGGCCGCGCTGCTGTTCAAGACCTCCAACGTCAACGCCCAGGCCGTCCCCTTCGACGGCGGCGCCCCGGCGCTGGCCGCGGTGCTCGGCAACCAGGTCGACGTGGCGAGCATCCAGGTCGGCGAGGCGATCGAGAACATCCAGTCCGGCAAGCTGACCCCGCTGGCGGTGTTCGGGCCCGACCGCATCGAGTACCTGCCCGAGGTGCCGACCGCCAAGGAGCAGGGTCTCGACGTCGAGGTGACGCAGTACCGGTTCATGACGGTGCCCAAGGAGACGCCGCAGGACGTCCGCGACAAGCTCGTCGAAGGCATGAAGGCCACCTTCGAGACCGAGGCCTACAAGGACTTCAACAAGCAGAACAGCCTGACTCCGATGGAGCTCTCGGGTGACGAGGTGCTCGCCCAGCTCAAGGAGGATCAGCAGCGCTACGCCGACCTGGTCGAGCAGTACGACATCAACCTCCGCAACGAGGGCTAGCCCGTGAACTCCACCGCCAAGGGACCGGCCGAGGACGGCGGCGCCGTCGAGGCGCCGCACCCCGATCACCCGCACACCCGCGACATCCTCGCCGAGATCGAGGCCGAGGTCGCCCACGAGCTGGAGGAGGACCGCCCGCCGCAGGGCGGTCCGCTCTACCAGACCGTCGGCGCGCTGGTCGGGCTCGCGATCGGGGTCGGCGGTGCGGTGCTGGCCTGGGGGTACGGACTCGGATCGCCGGCCGAGCCGGGCCCAGGCCTGTGGCCGTTCCTCGTCAGCGTCGTGATCGCGGTGCTGTCGGCGATCCTGCTCGTGGTGGGGCGCGGCCTCGGCGACAGCGAGGCGTTCACCCGCAGCAGCTGGCTGCCGGTGGCGGGCATCGTCACCTTCGTCGCGTTCGGTCTGCTGTTGCCGCTCACCGGCTTCGAGATCCCCGCGCTGGTGCTTTCGGTCATCTGGCTGAGATTCCTCGGCGGGGAGACCTGGCGCAACACCGTGGTGATCAGTGTGGTGACGGTGACCGTCTTCTACTTCCTGTTCCTCTACGGGCTGCGAATTCCGTTGCCGCACCTGATCAACTTCTGAGAATCGACCGAATCCATGGACTTCACCGCGTTTCTCGACGGGTTCGCCCTCGTCGTCGAGCCGAAGAACCTGCTGTACTGCCTGGCGGGCGTGCTGATCGGGATGATCATCGGCGTGCTGCCGGGCCTTGGCCCCGCGGCGACGATCGCCATCCTGCTGCCGATCACCTACACCATCGACCCGGTGTCGGCGATCATCATGCTGGCCGGCATCTACTACGGCGCCCAGTACGGCGGCACCATCACCTCGGTGCTGCTCCGGCTGCCCGGTGAGGCGTCCTCGGTGGTCACCGTGTTCGACGGGTTCGCGCTGGCGAAACAGGGCAAGGCAGGCACCGCGCTGGGCATCGCGGCCATCGGATCCTTTGTCGGCGCGACCATCTCGATCGTCGGCCTGACCCTGCTGGCGCCGGTGGTCGCCAGCGTCGCGCTGGATTTCGGGCCGCCCGAGTACGCGGCGCTCGCCCTGCTCGGCGTCCTGCTCGTCGCGACGATCGGCAGCGGCAACAAGCTCAAGGCGCTGATCGCGGGCACCATCGGCCTGCTGCTGGCCACCGTCGGCCGCGACAGCTTCAGCGGTGCAAGCCGTTTCACGTTCGACAGCCTGCAGCTCGCCGACGGCATCGACTTCGTCGTGGTCGCCATGGGCCTGTTCGGTGTCGGCGAAATCCTCTACAACCTCGAGCAACGTCACCGCAAGGTGCAGCCACCGACCAAGGTCGGCAACGTCTGGCCGTCGAAAGCGGAGCTCAAGCAGTCCTCGGGTGCCATCGGCCGCGGCTCGATCATCGGCTTCGTGCTGGGCGTGCTGCCCGGCGGTGGTGCAGTGCTGTCCTCGATCGTGGCCTATGCCACGGAGAAGCGCCGCTCCAAGACCCCCGAGCGGTTCGGTCGCGGCGCGATCGAAGGCGTCGCCGCCCCCGAGACCGCGAACAACGCGGCGGCGACGTCGTCGTTCATCCCGCTGCTGACCATCGGTCTGCCGGCCAACGCGACGATGGCGATGCTGTTCGGCGCCTTGCTGATCCTCGGCGTCTCGCCCGGCCCGCAGCTCGTCACCGAGCACCCCGACGTGTTCTGGGGCGTCATCAACTCGATGTACATCGGGAACATCCTGCTGCTGATCCTGTCGATCCCGCTGGTCGGGCTGTTCGTGCGGATCCTGCGGGTGCGCCCGGCGATCCTGGCGCCGATCACCGCACTCATCACCATCCTCGGCGTCTACACGATCAACAACTCGGTCTTCGACATCTACCTGATGGTGGCCTTCGGCGTGATCGGCTACCTGATGAAGAAGGCCGGCTTCGATCCCGGACCGATGGTGCTGGCGTTCGTGCTCGGATCCATCATCGAATCCAGCACGCGCCGTTCGCTGCTCATCTTCGGCGGCGACGCGACGGGCTTCTTCACCCGGCCCATCTCCGGGGTGATCCTGGCCATCTTCATCCTGCTGATCGCGCTGCCCGTGATCCGGCACCTGTTGTCGGCGCGGAAGGCCAAGGTCGAATCCGCGGATCCTGCAGACAAAGTGGGCGTATAGACCTCACGAGTGTGAAACGTGGGCGGAAACTCGACCGGAATCCCGCCCACGTTTCACACTCGCGGAGTCACCGCCCGGCGGCCAGCCGCCTTCGGGTGTTGCCCAGGTGCAGCCGCATCGCGGCGCGGGCGGTGTCGGGTTCACCGGCCAGCACCGCGGCCGCGATGTCGTCGTGTTCGCGCTGCACCCGCGCGGCATGGCCGGCGTCGGTGATCGAGTACTCGGCGCCGAGCCGGGTGCGCGGCAGCATGATCATCATCGGGCCCAGCGAGTCGAGCAGTTCCAGGCAGAAGCGGTTCGCGCTGACCGCCGCGACGGCACGGTGGAAGCGGAAGTCGGCCTCGACGGCGTCCTCCGGCGCGGCAGCGACGAACGCCGCCAGCGCCGACCGGATGGTCTCGCGGCCTGCGTCGTCGATGCGGGCGGCGGCCAGTGCGGCCGTCTCGGATTCCACACCGAGCCGGAAGTCCACCATGTCGAGCACGTCGCGGTGGGTGCGCAGTGCGGCGGACTCGACGGTGAACGACGTGGGCTCGGGCACGGCGAGCACGAACGACCCACGGCCCTGGAACGTTTCGACGAGACCTTCGGCACGCAGGCGGGTGACGGCCTCGCGGACCACCGTGCGCGACACCCCGAACTCCTCGATCAGCTCGGCTTCGGAGGGCAGCTTGTGGCCGGGCAGGAGGGCGCCGGTGAAGATCTTGTCCTTCAGCCCGGCGACCACCCCCGCCGCCAATGTCGTCGTCACGGATAGATCATCGCGTACCGAACGACGCGGACTCCTTGGTCAGCGCCCGCATCCGATCGCTCAGGGTGAAGCCGAGGCCGGGCCGCTCCGGCAGCCACATCCGGCCGTCGCGGATCTCGATGCGCTCGTCGAACAGCGGGTTGAGCCATTCGAAGTGCTCGACCCACGGCTCGGTGGGGTACGCCGCGGCCAGGTGCAGGTGGATCTCCATCGCGTAGTGCGGCGCCAGTGCCAGCCCGGCCTGCGAGGCCAGCGTCGCGAAGCGCAGGAACGGCGTGATGCCGCCGATCCGCGGGGCGTCGGGCTGCACGATGCCGCGGTACCCGGCGTCGAGCAGCGCCAGGTGCTCGGGCACCGAGGTGAGCATCTCGCCGGTGGCGATCGGGGTGTCGAACGTGTGGCTGAGGTCGGCGTGACCGACGGCGTCCCAGGCGTCCAGCGGCTCCTCGATCCAGATCAGGTCGAAGCGCTCGAGTTCACGGCACATCCGGCGGGCGCGGGCCCGGTCCCACTGCTGGTTGGCGTCCACCATCAGCGGGGAGTCACCGAGGTGTTCGCGCATGGCGGCCACCCGGTCCAGGTCGGTCTGCCAGTCCGGTTGACCGACCTTGATCTTGATGCCGCCGATGCCCGATTCGAGCGACGCGGTGGCCTTCTCCTTGATCTCCTCGACCGAGGCCTGCAGGAAGCCGCCGGAGGTGTTGTACACCCGGCAGGAATCGCGGTGCGCACCGAGCAGCTTGGCCAGCGGCAACCCGGCCCGGCGCGCCTTGAGGTCCCACAGCGCGACGTCGAGCGCCGCGATCGCCTGGGTGGCGACGCCCGAGCGGCCCACCGAGGCGCCCGCCCACAGCAGCGACTGGTAGATGCGTTCGATGTCGGACGGGTCCTGGCCGAGCACGGTGTCGGCGATCTCGGCCAGGTGGGCGTACTGCGCCCGGCCGCCCGCCCGCTTCGAGTAGCTGAACCCCATTCCCTCGTGGCCGTCCTCGGTGATCACCTCGACGAACAGCAGCACGGTCTCGGTGAGCGGCTTCTGCCGCCCGGTGAGCACCTTCGCGTCACTGACCGGGTTGTCCAGCGGCAGGACTACGTGCGAGAGCGTGAGGTGGCGGATGCGGTCGGACATCGGGACTCCTGGAGGGCGCGGACGTATGATGAGTTGCTAACTCATCATACATGTTGTGTGGGCCGGGTAACAGGTCCGCGCCGCGGTGTTTGGCCCCCCGCGGGCAGTGGGAAGGCTTCCGGGCGATGACTTCAGACATCGACACCCACGACATCCGGAATCTCGCGGCGTTCGGCGACTCCTGGCACGGCTTCTGGCAGAACAGCCTGGGCCACTGGCTGGCCACCAAGGGCCTGCACATCCTGCTGGTCCTGGTGTTCGTGGTGATCGCCACCCGGGTCATCCGCTACGTCGCCAAGCGGATCAGCAACCGGCTGAGCCGGATCGACGACAGCGACGCCGTGGTGCGCTCGGAGAGCGTCAAGCACCGGCAGGCGCTGGCGTCGGTGATCTCGTCGGTGGCGATCGCCGTGCTGTACGTCATGGTCGCTGTCGACATCGCGAACCAGCTGGGCCTTCCGGTCGGATCGCTGGTGGCGCCGGCCGCGGTGCTCGGCGCCGCGCTCGGTTTCGGCGCCCAGCGCATCGTCCAGGACCTGCTCTCCGGCTTCTTCGTCATCACCGAGAAGCAGTACGGCTTCGGTGATCTGGTGGAGCTCACCGTGAACGGCGGCGGGACGGCGCAGGGCACGGTCGAGGACGTCACCCTGCGGGTGACGAAGCTGCGCACGGCCGATGGCGAGATGTACACCGTGCCCAACGGTCAGATCGTGAAAGCGCTGAACCTGTCGAAGGATTGGGCCCGCGCGGTCGTCGACGTCCCGGTGCCGGCGTCGGCGGACCTCAACCACGTCAACGAGGTGTTGCGCAACGTCTCGGCCGCCGCCGTGAAGGACGCCACCCTTTCGGACCTGCTGCTCGACGAGCCCTCGCTGATGGGCGTCGAGAGCATGGAACTCGACACCGTCAACCTGCAGATGGTGGCGCGCACGCTGCCCGGCAAGCAGTTCGAGGTGAGCCGCAGGCTGCGCTCACTGATCGTGGACGCGCTCCGCCGCGAGGGCATCGCCACGAAGGCGCCGGTCGGCGCGGGCGCTAGCCGAAACTGATCACCTGACGCACCGCTTCGCCCTCGGCGAGACGGTCCATGCCGGCGTTGATCTCGTCGAGGGTGATGGTTGACGACACCAGTGACTCCACCGGCAGCCGCCCCGAACGCCACAGGTCGACGAACACCGGGATGTCGCGGGCGGGCACCGCCGAACCCAGATAGCTGCCGATGAGCGACCTGCCTTCGGCGACGAACCCCAACGGCGACAACGTGATCCGCGCGTCGGGCCGCGGCAGGCCGACGGTCACGGTGCGGCCGCCCGGCGCGGTCAGCGCGACCGCGGTCTCCAGCGCCGCGGGGTGGCCGACCGCCTCGACCACCACCGTCGCCTTGAGGTTCTGCTCGGCGGCCTGTTCGGGGGTGTAGGCCTCGTGGATGCCCATCGCGCGGGCCCGGTCCAGCTTGTCGTCGAGCTGGTCGATGCCGACCACGCGCACGTCGTCGTGGGCCAGCGCGGTGATCACCGCGGCCATGCCCACTCCGCCGAGGCCGACCACCGCGACGGTCTGGCCGGGCTGCGGCCGCCCGACGTTGAGCACGGCGCCGCCGCCGGTGAGCACGGCGCAGCCCAGCAGCGACGCGACCACCGGCGGGACGTCGGCATCGACGGGGACCACCGAATGCCGGTCGACGACGGCGTGGGTGGCGAAGCCGGAGACGCCCAGATGGTGGTGCACCGGCCGGCCGTCGCGGCTCAGCCGGATGTCGCCGTGCATCAGCGTGCCCGCGGCGTTGGCGGCGCTGCCCGGCTCGCACGGGGTGAGGCCGTCGGTCGCACAGGCGGGGCAGTGCCCGCACCGAGGCAGGAACGTCATCACCACCCGCTGGCCGACGGCGAGGTCCGACCCGCCGGGACCGACCTGCTCCACCACACCGGCCGCCTCGTGACCGAGCAGCATCGGCACCGGTCGCACCCGGTTCCCGTCGACCACCGACAGGTCGGAGTGGCAGAGCCCGGCGGCCTCGATGCCGATGAGCAGCTCGTCGGGGCCCGGCGGCGCGAGGTCGAGGTCGCTGACGGTCAGTGGGGTCGACTCGGTGTAGGGCCTCGGACGCCCGATCTCCTCGAGCACCGCGCCGCGGATGCGCACTGTCATGTCCACCAGACTGCCCGACTGGGAGACTGCTACCCATGCCGACCGACCTCACCAGTCGCGACTTCCCGGTGCACTGGCCGGTGCTGACCCGCTGGACCGACAACGACATGTTCGGCCACCTCAACAACGCGGTGTACTACGCGCTGTTCGACACCGCGATCAACGCGTGGATCACCACCACGATCGGGGTCGACCCGCTCGAGGCGCCGTGGCTGGGCGTGGTCGCCGAGTCGGGCTGCCAGTACTTCGCGGAGCTCAAGTTCCCCGACCCGCTGACCGTCGGCCTGGCCGTCACGAGGATCGGCACCAGCAGCGTCACCTACCGGCTCTCGCTGTTCCCCGCGGCGGGCGGCGACGTGCCGGTCGCGGCCGTCGGGCACTGGGTGCACGTCTACGTCGACCGCGATTCACGCCGCCCGATCCCGATCCCCGATCCGATCCGGGATCTGCTCGAAACTGCTCGCGTGCCGTCCGACTGACGCTCGCTATGCTCGCCCGATGCCGCTGGTGAGCAAGACCGTCGAGGTGTCGGCCCCCGCCGAGGCGATCCTGGGGATCGTCCGCGACTTCGAGAAGTACCCCGAGTGGAATCCCGAGATCAAGGGCTGCTGGATCCTGGCCCGCTACGACGACGGGCGACCGAGCCAGCTCCGCCTCGACGTCGAGGTGCAGGGCCAGGCGGGCACGTTCATCACCGCCGTCTACTACCCCGGCGAGAACGAGATCTTCACGATGCTGCAGCAGGGCGATCACTTCGACAAGCAGGAGCAGAAGTTCTCCGTGGTGCCGATGGGCCCCACGTCGCTGCTCACCGTCGACCTCGACGTGGAGACCAAGCTGGCCATCCCGAAGCCGATGGTGAAGAAGGCGATCGGCGACACCATCGACTACCTCGCCGACAACCTCAAGGCGCGCGCCGAGCAGCTCTCGGCCTGACTCAGCTCCACAGCCCGATCTCCTCCAGCCGCGCCATCAGCCGCCGGGCGCCGTCGGTGAACTGCGCGTCGGTCAGGCGCACGACGGTCTCGGCGTCGCGCCGGCGCAGCGCCGCGGTCACCGCCCGGTGGTTGGCCACCGCCCGCTCGCCCCACTGCGGGTCGTTGGCGTAGAACAGCGGCGGCAGGTTGCGGGCCGCATGAAGCAGGAACCACGCCAGCTTGATCCGTCCCGTCGACCGGTTGAGCGTCCGGTGGAAGTCGAAGACCGCCTGCGCCACCAGCTCGGGCTCGCGCTCGTCGACGGCCACGGCCAGCGCGTCGATGAGCCGGTCCAGTTCGTCGATCTGCGCGTCGGTGATGCGCGCGGTCGCACTCGCCGCGAGTTCCTTGGCGATGGTGGACTGCAGCCAGAAGATGTCCTCGACGTCGGCACGGCTGAGCGGGACGACGACGTGGCCGCGGTGCGGTTCCAGCTGCACCATGCCCTCGCCCCGCAACGTCCGCAGCGCCTCGCGCACCGGGGTGATGCTGACGCCCAGCGAAGCGGCCGTCTCGTCGAGCCGGATGAACGTGCCCGGACGCAGCGAACCGGACATGATCGCGTACCGCAGGTGAGCGGCCACCTCGTCGGAGAGCTGTTCGCGGCGGACCCGTCGCGTCGGCGCGACCCGGGGTGTCGCAGGTGCGTTCACGGTGGTCTCCATGGCCGGGAGTGTCCGTCTGGCGTGGGGTTGTCCCCGAGCCACCGAGGCCATAGTGTGACCGGGGCTACACCATGTTTGATCAAATATCAGCCGTGCGCAACCCACGATCCCCGGAGCATCGCCGTTGAGCCAGCTCGACCCTCCCGCCCTCACCGAGCAGCCCTATCTGGCCCGCCGGCAGAACTGGGTCAACCAGCTCTCCCGGCATGCGGCCATGCAGCCGGAGAGGACCGCGCTGCGGTTCCTCGGGCACACGACCACGTGGCGTGAGCTCGACCGGCGGGTGACCGCACTCGCGGGCGCCCTGAGCCGCCGCGGCATCGGGTTCGGCGACCGGGTGCTGGTGCTGATGCTCAACCGCACCGAATTCATGGAGTCGGTGCTCGCGGCCAACAAGCTCGGCGCGATCGCCGTGCCGGTCAACTTCCGGATGACCCCGCCCGAGATCGCCTTCCTGGTGAGCGACTGCCAGGCCCGCGTGGTCGTCACCGAGTCGGTGCTCGCCCCTGTCGCCACCGCGGTGCGCGACCTCGACCCGACACTGACGACGGTGATCGTGGCGGGCGGCAGCACCGACGCCGACACCGTGCTCGGCTACGACGACCTGCTCGACGAGGCCGGCGACCCGCCCGCGCCGGTCGACATCCCCAACGACTCACCCGCGCTGATCATGTACACCTCGGGCACCACGGGCAGGCCCAAGGGCGCGGTGCTGACCCACAACAACATCACCGGCCAGGCGATGACCAACCTCTTCACGGTCAGCCCGGACATCAACAACGACGTCGGCTTCATCGGTGTCCCGCTGTTCCACATCGCCGGGGTGGGCAACATGATCAGCGGCCTGCTGCTCGGCCTGCCGACCGTCGTCTACCCGCTGGGCGCCTTCGATCCGGGTGCGCTGCTCGACGTGCTCGCCGCCGAGCAGGTCACCTCGATCTTCCTGGTGCCCGCGCAGTGGCAGGCGGTGTGCGCCGAGCAGTGCGCCAGGCCACGGACGCTGAAGCTTCGGGTGCTGTCCTGGGGTGCCGCCCCGGCGTCGGATACTCTCCTGCGCGACATGTCAGAGATGTTCCCGGGCACCCAGATCTACGCGGCTTTCGGTCAGACCGAGATGTCGCCGGTGACCTGCATGCTGCTGGCGCAGGACGCGCTGCGCAAGCTCGGTTCGGTCGGCAAGGTGATCCCCACCGTCGCCGCCCGCGTCGTCGACGAGAACATGAACGACGTCCCGACCGGACAGGTCGGTGAGATCGTCTACCGCGCACCGACCCTGATGGCCGGCTACTGGAACAACCCGAAGGCCACCGCGGAGGCGTTCGAAGGCGGCTGGTTCCACTCCGGCGATCTCGTGCGCCAAGACGGCGAGGGCTACATCTGGGTGGTCGACCGCAAGAAGGACATGATCATCTCCGGCGGCGAGAACATCTACTGCGCCGAGGTGGAGAACGCGCTCGCCGCCCACCCCGCCATCGCCGAGGTGGCGGTGATCGGGCGGGCACACGAGAAGTGGGGCGAGGTGCCGGTGGCCATCGTGGCGGTGGGAGCGGCGGCGACCGAGCAGGGCCTCACCCTCGCGGATCTCGACGGTTTCCTCACCGAACGGCTGGCGCGCTACAAGCACCCGAAGGCGCTCGAGGTCGTCGACGCACTCCCTCGCAACCCCGCCGGCAAAGTGCTCAAGACGGAACTGCGCGCCCGATTCGCCGGCCAGCTATCTACTGACGCGAACGAAAGTTCGTCTGCGACAACAGTTTCTGCCGCCTCCGGAGAGAGCTAGCCAAAGGTGATGCGTTTGCTAACAGTTGAAGGCTCAATCCGGCCGATGCGGTCCACGGCCAGGATTTCATCGGGTACAGTCCTGTGGTCTTGCTTACTACCCGTGAGTAGGGAGATCGACGTCACACGTGCGGGGACGGGACAAGGAGGGGGCGTGCGACAGGAATTGCCGTTGCGCCATGACGAATCGGGTTCCGTCGTGGGAGTGCACTGGTGACGGCCGGTTCCGGCAGTCTGACGGGTTACGTACGTGACCAGGCCAGGCCGGTTCTGGAAGCGGTCGGCGGCTTCGTCCGCATGTGCGTGCTCACCGCCCGAGCAACTTTCAAGACGCCGTTCCAGGGACGCGAGTTCGTCCTGCAGGGCTGGTTCCTGATGCGGGTGGCGTTCCTGCCCACCATCGCGGTCGCCATCCCGCTCACCGTCCTCATCATCTTCACGCTGAACATCCTGTTGGCCGAGTTCGGCGCCGCCGACATCTCCGGCGCTGGTGCGGCACTGGGCGCGGTCACGCAGCTCGGGCCACTGGTGACCGTGCTGGTGGTCGCGGGCGCGGGCTCGACGGCCATCTGCGCCGACATCGGCGCCCGCACCATCCGCGAGGAGATCGACGCCCTCGAGGTCCTCGGCATCGACCCGATCCACCGGCTCGTCGTGCCCCGCGTCCTCGCCTCGACTTTCGTGGCGTTCCTGCTCAACGGCGCCGTCATCACCATCGGCCTGGTGGGCGGCTTCATCTTCGGCGTGTACATCCAGAACATCTCGGCGGGCGCCTACGTGTCGACGCTGACGCTGGTCACCGGATTGCCCGAGGTGCTCATCTCGATCGTCAAGGCGCTCACGTTCGGCCTGATCGCCGGTCTGGTCGGCTGCTACCGCGGCCTCACGGTGTCCGGCGGCGCCAAGGGCGTCGGCACGGCGGTCAACGAGACGCTGGTGCTCTGCGTGATCGCCCTCTTCGCCGTCAACGTCGTGATGACCACCATCGGCGTGCGTTTTGGAACGGGGCGCTGACATGGCAACCAAGACTCAGGGACACTCCGAGACCGGAACCGTTCTGCGGCAGCGCTTCCCACGGGGCGTCGCGCGGGCCGAGAAGATCGCCAGCGCACCGTCACGCGGACTCGACAGCATCGGGCACGTCGCGTGGTTCGTCGTCACCGCGATCGGCTCCATCGGTCACGCTATGCGCTTCTACCGCAAGGAGATGCTGCGGCTCATCGCCGAAATCGGCATGGGCACCGGCGCGATGGCCGTCATCGGCGGAACGGTGGCGATCGTCGGCTTCGTGACCCTGTCCGGCGGCTCGCTGATCGCCATCCAGGGTTTCGCGTCGCTGGGCAACATCGGCGTCGAGGCGTTCACCGGGTTCTTCGCCGCGTTGGTCAACGTCCGCATCGCCGCACCCGTGGTGTCCGGTCAGGCACTGGCCGCAACCGTGGGCGCGGGCGCCACCGCCGAGCTCGGGGCCATGCGCATCGCCGAGGAGATCGACGCCCTCGAGGTGATGGGCATCAAGTCCATCTCCTACCTGGTGTCCACCCGCATCATGGCCGGCTTCGTGGTGATCATCCCGCTGTACGCGATGGCGATCATCATGAGCTTCCTGTCCGCGCAGATCACCACGACGTTGTTCTACGGCCAGTCGACCGGCACCTACGAGCACTACTTCCGCACCTTCCTGCGGCCGGACGACGTGATGTGGTCGTTCGTGCAGGCGATCATCATCTCGGTGATCGTCATGCTGAATCACTGCTACTACGGCTACTTCGCCAGCGGCGGCCCGGTGGGCGTCGGTGAGGCGGTCGGCCGATCCATGCGCGCCTCCCTGATCGCGATCGTGTTGGTGGTCCTGTTTGCTTCGTTGGCGCTCTACGGCACCGACCCGAACTTCAACCTGACGGTGTAGCCATGACCGCTCCCATCAACAAGCCCAAGACACCGCCGTACAAGCTGGCCGGCCTGGTGCTGGTGCTCATTCTCGCGGTGGTGACCACGCTGGTCTGGTTCCAGTTCCGCGGTGACTTCGCGCCGCGCGAGCAGCTCACGATGATGTCCTCGCGGGCCGGCCTCAACCTCGACCCCGGTAACAAGGTGACCTACAACGGCGTCGAGATCGGCCGGGTCGCCGAGGTCGAGGCCGAGAGCGTCGGCGAGGAACCCCGCGCCAAGATCCTGCTCGAGGTCGAGCCCAAGTACATCGACCTGATCCCGCAGAACGTCAACGCCGACATCTCCGCGACCACCGTGTTCGGCAACAAGTACGTGTCGTTCTCGACGCCGGAGAACCCGTCGAAGCAGCGGATCAGCAGCTCCGACGTGATCGACGTGACGAAGGTGACCACCGAGTTCAACACGCTGTTCGAGACCGTGGTCGACGTCGCCCAGCAGGTCGACCCGATCAAGCTGAACCAGACGCTGACCGCGGCGGCCGAGGCGCTCCAAGGGCTCGGCGACCGCTTCGGTGAGTCGGTGATCAACGGCAACGAGATCCTGGCCGAGATCAACCCGCAGATGCCCGAGATCCGGCGCGACGTCCGAGGGTTGGCCGACCTGGGTGAGGTGTACGCCGACGCGTCGCCCGACCTGTTCGACGGGCTGGAGAACGCGGTGACCACCGCGCGCACGCTCAATCAGGAGCGCGGCAACCTCGATGCGGCGCTGATGGCCGCCGTCGGGTTCGGCAACACCGGCGGCGAGGTCTTCGAGCGCGGCGGCCCGTACCTGGTGCGCGGCGCGGAGGACCTGGTCCCGACGAGCGAGATCCTCGACGAGTACAGCCCGGCGCTGTTCTGCACCATCCGCAACTTCCACGACGTCGAGCCGAAGATCGCCGCCTCGCTCGGCGGCAACGGCTACTCGCTGCAGACCCATTCCGAGGTGCTCGGCGCCGGCAACCCCTACGTGTACCCGGACAACCTGCCGCGGGTGAACGCCAGGGGCGGCCCCGAGGGCAGGCCGGGCTGCTGGCAGCCGGTCACCCGCGACCTGTGGCCCGCGCCGTACCTGGTGATGGACACCGGTGCCTCCATCGCTCCCTACAACCACATTGAGCTCGGCCAGCCCATCGCCATCGAGTACGTCTGGGGACGCCAGATCGGGGAGAACACGATCAACCCATGAAAATCACCGGTACCGCCATCAAGCTGGGCGCCTTCTCCCTGGTGCTGCTGCTGTTCACCGCGATCATCATCGTGGTGTTCGGGCAGATGCGATTCGACCGCACCTCGGGATACACGGCGATCTTCTCCAACGCCAGCGGCCTGCGCCCCGGCCAGTTCGTCCGGGCCTCCGGCGTCGAGGTCGGCAAGGTCAAAGACGTCAAGATCATCGACGAGGGCAGCCGTGTCGAGGTGAGCTTCGCCATCGACCGCTCGCTGCCGCTGTTCGAGGGTTCCACCGCCTCGGTCCGCTACCTCAACCTGATCGGCGACCGGTACCTGGAGCTCAAGCGCGGCGACAGCGACCGGCGGATGCCGTCGGGCGGCACCATCCCGATCGAGCACACCGAACCGGCACTGGATCTCGACGCGCTGGTCGGCGGTTTCCGGCCGCTGTTCCGGGCGCTGGACCCTGACAAGGTCAACAACATCGCCCAGTCGATCATCACGATCTTCCAGGGCCAGGGCGGCACCATCAACGACATCCTCGACCAAACCGCCTCGCTGACGTCGGCGCTGGCCGACCGCGACCAGGCGATCGGCGAGGTGATCCGGAACCTGAACACGGTCCTCGACACCACCGTCAAGCACCAGAAGCAGTTCGACGAGACGCTGGTGAACTTCGAGAAGCTCATCACCGGCCTGAAGAACCGCGCCGATCCGATCGCGACGTCGGTCGGCGACATCAGCGATGCCGCGGGCACCGTCGCCGACCTGCTGGCCGACAACCGGCCCCTGCTGCAGGACACGATCGGTTACCTCGAGGCCACCCAGCAGCCGCTGATCGACCAGAAGGAGCAGCTCAATGACATCCTGGTCCGGCTGCCGAACGCGTTGAAGATCATCGGCCGCGCGGGCGGCGTCTACGGCGACTTCTTCAACTTCTATGCGTGCGACGTGACCCTCAAGCTCAACGGCCTGCAGCCCGGTGGACCGGTGCGCACGGTCAAGGTCTGGTCGCAGCCATCGGGTAGGTGCACCCCGCAATGAGGACACTCGAAGGAAGCAACCGGGTCCGCAACGGCCTGATGGGCATCGTCATCCTGGCGCTGGTCATCGGGGTCGGGCAGAGCTTCGCCAGTGTGCCGATGCTGTTCGCGCAGCCGGTGTACTACGCACAGTTCACCGACACCGCGGGCCTGACCCCCGGTGACAAGGTCCGCATCGCGGGCGTGGACGTCGGCGAGGTCAAGAGGACCGAGATCGACGGCGACAAGATCCGCATCGGCTACACCCTCGGCGGGGTGGAGATCGGCAGCGACAGCCGCGCCGCGATCCGCACCGACACGATCCTGGGCCGCAAGAACCTGGAGATCATTCCGCGCGGCTCGAAGGCCCTGCAGGTCAACGGCGTCCTCCCGCTCGGCCAGACCACCACGCCGTACCAGGTCTACGACGCCTTCTTCGACGTCACCAAGGCCGCGTCCGGCTGGGACACCGACACGGTGAAGCGGTCGCTGAACGTGCTGTCGGAGACGATTGACCAGACCTATCCGCACCTGAGTGCCGCACTCGACGGGGTGGCCCGGTTCTCCGACACGCTCGGCAAGCGCGACGATCAGCTCAAGGAGCTGCTGGCCAACGCCAACAAGATCGCCGGCGTGCTCGGCTCGCGCAGCGAGCAGGTGAACCAGCTGCTGGTGAACGCGCAGACACTGCTCGGCGCGATCAACGAGCGGCAGTACGCCGTCAGCATGCTGCTGGAGCGGGTGTCTGCGTTCTCCGAGCAGGTCAAGGGCTTCATCGACGACAACCCGAACCTGAACAACGTGCTCGAGCAACTCCGCACCATCAGCGACATCCTGGTCGAGCGCAAGTTCGACCTGGTCGACGTGCTGACCACGCTGAGCAAGTTCACTGCATCGCTGGCCGAGGGCATCGCGTCCGGCCCGTACTTCAAGGTGATGCTGGTCAACCTGGCCCCGTACTGGATCCTGCAGCCGTGGGTGGACGCCGCGTTCCAGAAGCGCGGCATCGATCCGCAGAAGTTCTGGCGCGACGCCGGCCTACCGGCCTACCAGTTCCCGGACCCGAACGGCGAGCGCCAGCCCAACGGCGCCCCGCCGCCCGCGCCCGCGACGCTGCAGGGCACCCCGGAGTTCCCGGGCCCGGCCGTGCCGAGGGGCAGCCCGTGCTCCTACACGCCGGCTGCCGACGGCCTGCCCACGCCGGGCAACCCGCTGCCGTGTGCCGATCTGACCGTCGGTCCGTTCGGTGACAACCCGTACGGTCCGAACTACGGCCCGCCGAATGTCGCCACCTCGGATCCGAACCCGAACGGGTTGCCGCCAACGCCGGGCATCCCGGCCGCGGCGGTCCCTGGTCAGGTGGCTCCGCCGGTGCCGGGCACCCCGGTGCCGCTGGCGCCCGGCCCGCCCGGGGCGCGACTTTCGCCGCCGGGTCCGTTCCCGGACCCGACGCCGCCGGGTCCGCTGCCGGGGTTCGCACCGATCCCCGCGCCGCTGAACGGTCCGCCGCCACCGCCGGGACCCGGCCAGCAGCTGCCGCCCGTCAACACGGCGCCGCTGCCCGGTAATCCGCCCTTCCTCCCGCCCGGAGCACAAGAATGACGGGGGCCTGACAGATGTCGACGATCTTCAACATCCGCAACATGAAGTTGCCGGCGATGTCCCGTGCCACGGTCATCATCGGAACGCTTCTGGTGATCGTGGCGCTGGTGGCCGCGTTCGTCGGCTGGCAGCTCTACAAGAAGCTGACCACCAACACCGTCACCGCCTACTTCACCGACACCCTGGCGCTGTACCCCGGCGACAAGGTGCAGATCATGGGCGTCCAGGTCGGCAAGATCGACGCGATCGACCCCGACGGCGACAAGATGAGGGTCACCTTCACCTACTCGTCGAAGTACAAGGTCCCCAAGGACGCGTCGGCCTCGATCCTGAACCCGAGCCTGGTCGCGTCGCGCACCATCCAGCTCACCCCGGCCTACACCGGCGGCGATGTGATGGAGGACGGTGCGGTCATCCCGCTCAACCGGACCCAGGTGCCCGTCGAGTGGGACGAGCTGCGTGACTCGCTCGACAAGATCCTGACCGACCTCGGTCCCTCGAAGGAGGACCCGAAGGGCCCGTTCGGCGAGGTCATCGAGTCGTTCGCCGACGGTCTGGCCGGCAAGGGCAAGCAGATCAACACGACGCTCAACAGCCTGTCGGAGGCGCTGACCACCCTCAACGAGGGCCGCGACGACTTCTTCAGCATCGTCAAGAGCCTGGCCCTGTTCGTCAACGCGCTGTACCAGAGCGATCAGCAGTTCGTCGCGCTCAATGACGACCTGGCGCAGTTCACGAACGCGTTCACCAACACCGACCGTGAACTGGCCAACGCACTGCAGGACCTGAACCAGCTGCTGTCCACCACCCGCGGCTTCCTCGACGAGAACGCCGAGGTGCTGACGAAGGACGTGAACAATCTCGCCGACGTCACGAACGCGATCCTGCAGCCGGAGCCGCTCGACGGCCTCGAGACCGGTCTGCACGTGTTCCCGAACCTCGGCGCGAACATCGTCAACATCAGCTCGCCGGTCAACGGCGGCATCGTGGGTCTGCCGGTGATCAACAACATGGCCAACCCCATGCAGTTCATCTGCAGTGCAATCCAGGCGGGCAGCCGGCTGGGTTACCAGGAGTCGGGCGAGCTGTGTGCGCAGTACCTCGCACCGATCCTCGACGCGATCAAGTTCAACTTCCCGCCGTTCGGCCTGAACCAGATCAGCACCGCGCTGACGCTGCCGAAGATGGTCACCTACTCCGAGCCGCGGCTGCAGCCGCCGCCCGGCTACAAGGACACGACGGTGCCCGGCATCTTCTCCCGCGACACGCTGTTCTCGCACGGCAACCACGAGCCGGGCTGGGTCGTGGCGCCCGGGATGCAGGGCGTCGACGTGCAGCCGTTCACCGCGAACATGCTGACGCCGGACTCCCTGGCCGCACTGCTCGGTGGGCCGGACATCGCTCCGCCGACCGCGCCGCCGGCCTTCGGTGTCGGCGCCAACGGCAAGCTGCCGGGGCCGCCGAACGCCTACCAGGAGAACCAGCCGCTGCCGCCGCCGTGGTACCCGCAGCCCGGCCCGCCGCCGGCCCCCGCGCCGGGTGTGATCCCGGGTGATCCGGGTGGTCCGTCGCCGATGTCGGGTCCCGCAGCGGGACCGGCACCCGGCCCCGCCCCGGCCGCACCGGCCGGTCCGCCCCTACCCGCCGAGGCAGGTGGATAAGTGAAAGCGATGAGGATGCGCAGTATGCGATTCCCGGGTCGGTCCGTCTCGGCCCGCCGCGTCGCATTCCGCACGGCTGCGCTGGCCGTCGCGGCTGTGGTGCTCACGTCCTGCGGGTCGTGGAAGGGCATCGCCAATGTGCCGCTGCCCAGCGGTCCGGGCTCCGGCTCGGACAAGATGACGGTGTACGTGCAGATGCCGGACACCCTCGCGCTCAACGTGAACAGCCGCGTGCGGGTGGCCGACGTCTACGTCGGCGCCGTCCGTTCCATCGAGCTGAAGAACTGGGTCGCGGTACTGACGCTGGACCTGCAGCCGAACGTCAAGCTTCCGCGCAACGCGACGGCGAAGATCGGCCAGACCAGCCTGCTGGGTTCGCAGCACGTGGAGCTGGCAGCGCCGGAGGACCCGCAGGGTGAGCTGCGCAGCGGCGACACCATCGAGCTCCGCAACGCCTCGGCGTTCCCCACCACCGAACGGGTGCTGGCCAGCATCGGCAACATCCTCACCGGCGGCGGTATCCCGAATCTCGAGGTGATCCAGACCGAGATCAACAACGTGCTGACCGGTCGCGGCGATCAGATCCGTGAGTTCCTCAACCGGCTCGACGTGTTCACCGACGAACTGAACCAGCAGCGCGAGGACCTGACGAGGGCGATCGACTCGACCAACCGGCTGCTGAGCATCGTCGCGAGCCGCAACGACACGCTGGACCGGGTGCTCACCGAGTTCCCGCCGCTCATCCAGCACTTCGCGGACACCAGGGACCTGTTCGCCGACGCCGTGCAGGCGGTCGGCCGGATCAGCAGCGCGGCCGACACCTACCTCGGTCAGGCAAGCGATCCGCTGAACACCAACCTGAACAACCTGCAGCGGCCGCTCAAGCAGATCGCCAAGTCGTCGCCGTACCTGATCGGGGCGCTGAAGCTGATGCTCACCGCGCCGTTCAGCATCGAGAACGTGCCGAAGGTGGTGCGCGGCGACTACATCAACGTGTCGCTGCTGGTCGACCTGACGCTGTCGGCTGTGGACAACGGCTTCCTCACGGGGACCGGTGTGTCGGGCATGCTGCGCGCACTCGAGCAGTCGTGGGGCCGCGACCCGGCGACGATGATCCCGGATGTGCGGTTCACGCCGAACGCGCACAACGCGCCGAACGGACCACTGGTCGAAAGGGGTGAGTGAGCTGTGCTGACTCGCTTCATCAAGATCCAGCTGGTGCTCTTCGCCATCCTGACGCTGATCGCGTTGGTGGCGTTGGGCTGGTACTACCTGCGCCTTCCGAGCCTGGCCGGTATCGGGCAGTACACGCTGCACGCCGACCTGCCACGTTCGGGCGGGCTGTACTCGACGGCGAACGTCACCTACCGAGGCACCACGATCGGCAAGGTGACCGCCGTCGAGCCCACCGAGGACGGCGCCAAGGCGACGATGAGCATCGACAACCGGTACAAGATCCCGCGCGACACGGTGGCCAACGTGCATTCGGTCTCGGCGATCGGCGAGCAGTACCTCGACCTGGTCCCGGCAGGGGAGTCCAACCAGTTCTTCGCCGACGGCCAGACCATCACCGACAGCACGGTTCCCAGTGAGGTCGGCCCGGCGCTGGACGCCGCGAACAACGGCCTCAAGGTGCTGCCCAAGGAGAAGATCGACTCGCTGCTGACGGAGACGTCGGAGGCGGTCGGTGGACTCGGCCCCGCGCTGCAGCGGTTGGTCGACTCGACGACGAACCTCGCCCAGGGCTTCAAGGACAACCTGGACCCGGTGAACGACATCATCGCCAACTCGGCACCGATCCTGGAGAGTCAGGTGCAGTCGCGCGACAACATCGCCCAGTGGTCGCGCAACCTGAACACCCTTGCCGCGCAGTCGGCCGAGCAGGACGCGGCGCTGCGCAGCGGCCTGCAGCAGGCGGCGCCGACCGCCCAGCAGCTCGAGTCGGTGTTCGGCGGCGTGCGTGAGTCACTGCCGCAGACGCTGGCGAACCTGGCGGTCGTCATCGACATGCTCAAGCGCTACAACAAGGGCCTCGAGCAGGCGTTGGTGGTGCTGCCGCAGGGCGCGTCGGTCGCCCAGGCGGGCACCATCTTCGAGGGTGAGGGCCTGCTGCACTTCGGTCTGTCGATCAACCAGCCACCGCCCTGCCTGACCGGCTTCCTGCCGGCCTCGGAGTGGCGATCGCCTGCCGACACATCGATGGCGCCGCTGCCGTCGGGCACGTACTGCAAGATCCCGAAGGACTTCCAGGCCAACGTCGTCCGCGGCGCACGTAACTATCCGTGCGCCGACGTACCGGGCAAGCGGGCCGCGACGCCTCGGGAGTGCCGCAGCGACGAGCCGTACGTGCCGCTGGGTACCAACCCGTGGTACGGCGACCCGAACCAGATCCTCAACTGCCCGGCGCCTGCCGCTCGATGCGACCAGCCCGTGCACCCGGGCCGCCCCGGCGTCATCCCGGCGCCGTCGATCAACAACGGGATGAACCCGCTGCCCGCCGACCAGCTGCCGTCGCCACCTGCGCCTGTCAGTGATCCGCTGAGCCCGCCCGGGCAGGGGCGCGTCGAGTGCAGTGGACAGCAGCCCAACCCCTGCGTCTACACTCCGGCAGCAGGACCTCCCGGTGCCGCGGTGTACAACCCGTCCAGCGGTGAGGTGGTCGGACCTGACGGCGTCAGGTACAACGTCAGCAACTCGAATAACCCAGGAGACGACGGATGGAAGGAGATGCTGGCACCCGCCAGCTGAACCCCACCGATGCTGACCAAACGCCGGACCAGTCGTTAGCAGTATCAACCGAGACGACAACCGAAGAACCCATCGAAGACACCACCGTGGACGGCCCTGACCAGGCAGCCGTCGATGCGGAGACGGCACCGCCCACTTCCGTGGACGATCGTCGCCCGGCGCGGCTCGGCCGCGGCTGGGCCGGCGGGATCTGTGCGGCGCTGGTGGTCCTCGCGGTCGGCGCGGGCGTCGGCGGATACCTCACGCTTCGGTCGAACGACGAGAGCCAGACGCTGGCGCGCAACGAGGCCACCGCGCTGCAGTCGGCCAAGGAGTGCGTGGCGGCCACCCATGCGCCCGACGCCGCCGCGATGAGTGCAAGTCAGGCGAAGATCCTGGAGTGCTCGACCGGGGACTTCGCCGTGCAGGCGGGCCTCTACGGCGGAATGCTCGTCGACGCCTACCGGGCGGCGAACGTCGCAGTGCAGGTGTCCGACATCCGGGCCGCGGTGGAGAAGCACAACGACGACGGTTCGATCAACGTCCTCGTCGCGGTGCGGACCAAGGTGACCAACTCAGAGGCCTCCGATCAGGAGCAGGGTTACCGGCTGCGTGTGCAGATGGCCCCCGACGACGGCACGTACAAGGTGGCCAGGCTCGACACGGTCGCATCGTGACGGCTGTCCTCGACGCTCCACCGCACGAAGCGACCGCCGTCGGCACTCCCGACGGTCGGCCGGCCTCGTGGCAGGCGCGGGCGGCGGCGATCGCGCTGGACGTGCTGCCGGGCGTCGCGGTGGCGGCGACGATGGCGCTGTGCGCGTTCACCGCGCTCGAGACGGGGTGGCTGTTCTGGGTCTTCACCGTCGCGGGCGCCGCGGCGGTGCTGGCGACGATGGCCAACCGCTGGCTGCTGCCCGCGACGACGGGCTGGTCGGTCGGCCGCGCGGTGGCAGGAATCCGCGTCGTGCGCCGGGACGGGACGGCCGCGGGGGTGTGGCGGCTGCTGGTCCGTGACCTCGCGCACCTGCTCGACACGGCCGCGCTGCTGGTCGGCTGGTTGTGGCCGCTGTGGGACGGCAGGAACCGCACCTTCGCCGACCTGCTGACGGGCACCGAGGTCCGGGTGTCCGATCGCCCCGAACGCGACGTCCGCCGCACCGCGGGCAAGGTGCTGCTGGCCGCCGTGGTGGTCTGCGCACTCGCCGTCGGTCTGAGCTACCTCGTGGTGTACCGCCAGGAGCGGGCCGTCGACCAGGCGCACCAGCAGATCGCCGAGCAGGGCCCGCGGATCGTCGAGCAGATGCTGAGCTACAGCCTGGACACCATGGCCGACGACTTCGCGAGGGCGCAGGGCCTGGCCACCGACTCGTACCGTGCACAGTTGACCGAGCAGCAGGATGCGGCGAAGAAGTCCGGTGCCAGCACCAACGAGTACTGGGCCGTGAGCAGCGCGGTGCTGCCGGGCGTGACCAAGGACCGGGCGGCGATGCTGCTCGCGATGCAGGGCCAGCGGGGCACCGACCCGAAGGACCTGAAGTTCATCACCGCCACCCTGCGGGTCGACTTCGAGAAGTCCGGCGACCAGTGGCGGGTGTCCAACCTCGCGGTGCTAAAACGGCCACTCATCAACGGAGCGACCCAGTGAGCCCCCGGCGCAAGGTGGAGTCGGGCGAGCCCGACTACTTCTTCCGCATCGAACCGAAGCCGCCGATCCGGTGGGGGCTGCCGATCGTGGCGGCGATCGCCACGCTCCTCGTCGCGGCAGCGATCACGGCGAGCACGCTGATGCTGGTCAGCCATGAGCGGAGCCACCGCGCGCAGACCGATGACGCCGCGGCGCTGGGCTACGTGCGCAACTTCATGACGTCGTACACGACGCTCGATCCGTTCAACGCCAACGCCTACGCGGACCGCATCCTGGCCCAGGGCACCGGCGAGTTCGCCAAGACGTTCCGCGAGAAGCTCAACGAGATCGTCATCCAGGTCGCCCGCGGCGAACCCACGACGGGCACGGTGCTCGAGGCCGGCGTGCAACGCTGGAACACCGACGGCAGCGCCGACGTCCTCGTGGCCACCAAGATCAGCACCAAGTCGCCGGACGGCAAGTCCACGATCGAGAGTGGCAGCCGGTGGGTGGCGACCGCATCCCAGGAAGGACAAGAGTGGAAGATCAGCAACCTGATCCAGGTGATCTGACCACGGATCCCGACCGGGACGACGACGTCGACACCGGCACTCAGACCGTGGCGGACACCGGGCCGGCAGCGCGACGACGTTGGTGGCCGTTCGGCCGTGGCACCAAGACGGACCCGTCCACCGACGGAACCGCCGTCGCGACAACGGAATCCGAAGAGGCCGCCGCGCCGCGCACCCCGGTCGGGAAGTCGCGGCGCACGCGGGTGGCCGCCGAGCCCGACGCGCCGCCGGCTGAACCGGCCGTCGCGACCGGCGAACCGGCCGCCACGGACCCGGTCGATCCCGTCGAGCCGGACGAGGAGGCCGCCGAGGAGGCCGCCGGTGTGTCCGACGACGATGCTGACGAGGAGCGCGACGAGGACGCTGACGAGGACGCTGACGACGACGCTGGCGCGGCAGCGGCCGGCGATGCGGACGAGGCACACCAGGAACCCGAGCCCGAACCGATCCTGGTGCCGCACCGGCCGGCCGGGCGTCGGCTGATCGCGGCGGCCGCCGCTGCCGGCGTACTGTTCGTCGGCGCCACGGCGTTCGCGGCATCGCAGCTGCAGCCCTATCTGGCCGACCGTGCGTCGGTGGACATCAAGGTCGACATCGCCCGCACCGCGACCGAGGCGGTCACCACGCTGTGGACCTACACACCGGACGACATGGAGACGTTGCCGGACCGGTCGTCGCGTTACCTCACAGGTGAATTCGCGTCGGAGTACCGCCGCTACATCGACGCCATCGTGGCCACCAACAAGCAGGCGCAGGTCACCAACACCACCGAGGTGATGGGCGCGGCGGTGGAGACACTGACCCCGACGGAGGCGACCGCGCTCGTGTACACCAACTCGGTGTCGACGAGTCCGGTGAGCAAGAACATCCCGTCGCTGCGGTACCTGTCCTACCGGCTCACCCTGGAGCGGCAGGATGCGCACTGGATGATCACCCGGATGAACGCCGTCACCAAGCTGGATCTGACACCTCAGATCTAGCCCGACAGAGGTTGGGCGCCATGGCCGTCGCGTCACCTGTCTCGCAGCGGGCGACGGTCGCCGCGCTCCTGCTGTTGACGTTCGCCACCGGACTGGTCGACGCGGTCAGCGTCCTCGTGCTCGGCCATGTGTTCGTCGCCAACATGACCGGCAACGTCATCTTCCTGGGCTTCTGGTTCGTCCCCGATTCCGGGGTGGACCTGACCGCGGCGATCGTGGCGTTCGTGAGCTTCGTGGCGGGCACCGTCGTCGGTGGCCGGCTGGCGCGTCACCTCGACAGTGCGGTGCGTCGCTGGCTGTCGGTGGCGCTCGGCGTGGAAGTCGTTGCCCTGCTCATTCTCTCGGTGCTCGCCGGGACTGGGGTCCTCGAGTATCACGACGGCGGGAAACTCGTCCTGATCGCCGGCCTCGCGGTGGTGTTCGGCAGCCAGAACGCCACCGCCCGGCTGTTCGGCATCCAGGAACTCAGCACCACGGTGCTGACGTCGACGATCGTCGGGCTCGGCTTCGACAGCAGACTGGCCGGTGGCACCGGTGAGCGGGAAAAGCTGCGGTACACGGTGGTTTTGACGATGTGCGGGGGAGCGGTGGTGGGGGCGACGCTGACCCTGGTGACGGTGGCGCCGGTGATCGCCCTTGCGGCACTGGTCGTGGCGGGCGCGGCGGCGATCTTCCGGTTCGGGCCCGATGCGGCCGGTTAGGGTCATCGCGGGACATGCATCGAGGGGAGCCGTCAGTGTCGAATGATCCGTCCGCTGGTATCTGGTTGGCGCGGTGCTGGTCCTCCTCGGCCTGGTCGGAGCGGCGGTGGCCGTGGCGGCGATCGTCGACGTGATCGGCAAGGCGCCAGGCGAGGCGGACACCTTCAACAGCGGCGACGCGGTCGTCGTGCAGATGGACGCGGGCACCACCAGGGTGGTGTTCGTCGACAGCGGCGGGGCGGGGGCGCACGACGTCAACTGCGACGTCGCCAACCGGCCGGGTGACTCCGTACCGATGGAGCGCTTCGACGGCTCGCTGACCCTAGACGACTGGGAGGCGCTTTTCACGGTGACCGCGCCGAATGCCGGCGAGTACCGGCCGGTGGTGACGGCCGTCCTGCGTCACCGCCGTGCGCCCGCCGCGGGCCACTAGGGTCGGGCGATGCCGACCGTACTGATCACCGGGGCCTCGAGGGGAATCGGCCGCCAACTCGTGGCACACCTGGCGGCGGCGGGCTGGGACGTCGTCGCTGGCGTGCGGACCGCGGCGGACGCCGAGGCGGTGGCGGCGATCGATCGGGTGTCGACGGTGCTGCTCGACGTCACCGATGAGGCCCACATCGCGGCGCTGGCCGGCGCGCTGCCTGCGCGGTTGGACGCGGTGGTCAACAACGCAGGCATCGTCGTCGCAGGACCTGTCGAGGCGATCGATCCGGCGGCGTGGCGAGAACAGTTCGAGGTCAACGTGTTCGGTCAGCTCGCCGTCACGCAGGCGGTGTTGCCGAAGCTGCGCGCCTCGCGGGGCCGGGTGGTGTTCGTCTCGAGTGTCAACGGGCGGCTCTCGGTACCGATGCTGGGCGCATACAGCGCCTCCAAGTTCGCCCTCGAGGGCGCCGCGGACGCGCTGCGGGTCGAGCTGCGGCCGTGGGGCGTCGCGGTCGCCGTCGTGGAACCGGCGCAGACCGATACCGACATGTGGCGGCTGGCGGACACCATGGTGACCGACACCGAGGCGGGGATGTCCGCCGAGTTCGCCGCCTTGTACGCCGGCCACATCGCGGGGATGAAGAAGTTCGTCCCCGCTGCCCGCAGGATGACGGTGCCGGCCGCGAAGGTCGCCGCCGTCGTCGAGCGGGCACTGACGGCGCGGCGGCCGAAAGCCCGCTACATCGTCGGTGTCGGGCCGAGGCTGCAGGTCACCTTCATGTCGAATGTGCCGGTGCCGGTGAGGGATCGAATCATCGGACTGATCGCCGGCGTGCCGCGCCGGCGGCGGCGATGACCGACTTCGTCAAACGCAACGCCGCGGCGCCCGATGGCTTCTTCGCCCTCGAGGCGGCGGGTCTGCGGTGGCTGGCGGCCGCAGGCGGCGCCCGCTGTGCGCGGGTGGTGTCCCACGACGCGACGTCGCTGACGCTGGAGCGGCTGGTGACGGCGGCGCCGGCGCGGGCGGCGGCCCGGGAGTTCGGTGCGGCACTGGCGGTGACACACGATGCCGGAGCCGACGCGTTCGGCGCCGGCCCGCAGGGCTGGCGGGGTGACGGCTTCTTCGGTCCGCTGAGCGGTCCGCTGCCGATGTCGCTGACCGGCCATGATTCCTGGGGCGAGTTCTACGCCCTCGAGCGGTTGCGCCCGATGGCCGCAGCTGCGGCGCCGCGGATGAGTGCGGAGGGCCGCGCCGCGATCGAGGAGGTGGCCGACCTGTGTCGGACCGGGCGATTCGACGACGACGACCGGCCGGCGCGTCTGCACGGTGACCTGTGGAGCGGCAACGTGATGTGGACGCCGGACGGCGTGGTGCTGATCGACCCGGCCGCGCACGGCGGCCACCGCGAGACCGATCTGGCGATGCTGGCGTTGTTCGGCTGTCCGCATCTCGATGACGTGATCGCCGGGTACCAGGGCGTGCATCCGCTGCGCGCCGGGTGGCGCGACCGCGTCGGACTGCACCAGCTGTATCCGCTGCTCGCGCATGTCGTGCTGTTCGGCGGCGGTTATGCGGGCCGCACGGAGGCGGTGCTCGCAGAGATCCTGCGGGGCTGCAGCTAACGACGGATTTCGTTGTGCCAGGCGGTGCGGCCGCGTCGTCTGGGTGATTGACGTGCGGCGACGGTGCGGCGGGATGCGCGGCCCGCAGATAGTTGCCAACGCACAAGCTACGGCGGTGCGGCGCTGCCGGCAAGCGGTGACGTAGCAACATTCCAAACCAAAGGTACGGAATTTGCCAACGATCGCGGGCCATACAAAGCCCATGGCGCTGAACAGCACCGACCTTTCCAATTGCGGAGGTAGGTCGGCGCGTCGGCCTTTGTTGTTGATGGTGGCGAAAATAATCCAGCAATCATGCGGCGGCCGGTGTAACTGATGTTACGGTGCCTGAGAGCACCCTGAGAAACGGTCGAGAGGACTGTCATATGGCCGCGACGACGAAGAAGTCGAAGCACCGCAAGCAGAGCAGGCGCGCAAAGAAGATCGCGGTGATCGGTGCGGCGACAGTGACGTCGGCGGCCCTCACGGTGGGCATGGCGCCGCCGCCACCCGACACCGAGCGGTCGGTGACGATGCCGGTCTCGCTGGCGGCCAGCCCGAATTACACGCAGATCATCGAGAACAGCTCGGACAGCCTGAACAACCTCCTGTATGCGCAGGCGAATTTCACCAACGCCCTCGGAGCCGTGCTGAATCCGCTCGCGGCGCTCTCCGGTGGCGTGCTGCCGTCCGTCGATGCCGACGTGGACCAGGTCGAGGTCAACTCGCTGGCGAGCCTGGTGCAGACGCTGTCCCTCGTACTGAATGCGGTCGGCACGGTACCGAATCTGGGGGCGATCCCCGGCCTGCCGCCGAACGCCGCGACCGACTTGGCCGCTGCGCTCAACCTCCCGAGTGACCTCGGGCTCGGTGCGCTGGCGCCTCTGCTGCTGGAGACGGCGGGCGTTCTCGCCGTGGTCGACGGCCTGCTCGACGTAGTCGCGGGTAATCCGCTACTGAGCGTGCCCACGTTGGACGACGTCATCGACGCGCTCGGCCTGACGGTTCAGACGACGAGCTTCACCTCGTCCTTCCTGTGGCCGGTGCTCGGCATCGACGGTTCGAGCAACGTCACGAACATCTTCGCCCAACTCGACGGATTGACCGGTGCCGCCGTGGTCGGCGAAATCCTCGATCAGACGACACTTCTCGGGGGCGCTCCACTGCCTCCACTCATCCGGGACACCGTCGCTGCGCTCCTCACGCCCCTCGACGTCCTCGAAACCCCCTCCGTCACTGCGTGGTTGCCGACCGCGACCGGCAATTACACGCTGCCGCTCGGTGGCTCGTTCGGATACCTCGCGACGATGCCGACCCTCGCCGTCGGTGCACTCGACGTGCTCGGCATCGAGGTGCCCGAAACGGTCGTCGCGGTGCCGTTGGCCGCCGCCGGCCTCACCCTCCCCCTCGGGCTCGCCTCCTTCGGCACGGTCGCCACGCCGGGCGTGGTGTTCCCGACCGCCACGGGCGTGTCCACGCTGCTCGGCACGAACCTGCAGTCGTTCGCGATGCCGCTACTGGGCGTCAGTTACACCAGCCTCAACACGCTCAACTCGACCTACTTCGGCACCAACGGGATCAACTACAACAGCGGGCAGACCGTCGGACTGCTGACGACCCCGTTCGGCGCACTGCCGATCGTGTACTCGCTCGGCAGGGTGAATGCGGGCACCACCGGATTCGGATTCTCCGGACCGTCGCTGTTCGGCGTGGGTCTGCTGCCTCACCTGCAGGTCGGGACTGCTCCGGACCAGCAGTCACCGGACGGCCTCATCCCCGCCGAAGTCCTGAACCTGGGGCTCGACGTACCCACCCAATTGACCAGCGTGACAGAGGTTCTGGGTATCCCCAGCCCGCAGCTCGCGATCAATGCACTCGTGAACCCGGTCTTCAACGCCACGGCGGCACCATTGGGCGCGCTGATCACGGAGTTCCTGAACGAGAACATCGGGTCGTACGCTGACGGATCATCGGACTTCGCTCTGCAGGTGACCAACATCATCCGGCAACTGTCGGAGCGCATCCCGGGCGCCGAACAGCTGCCGGCTGACGACGAAGCTGCAGCCGACGCGAACATCCTGCAGGCGAACAAGACAGCTGAGCCCGAGAACAAGCCGGTCGCCGCGGCCGACTCCGGCATCAAGCAGGCTGTGACGAACGACGCGGCGCCGAATCTGCCCGCCGCCTCCGGCGGCGAAGGCGGCGAGGAACTCCTCGACGAGAGCGCGGATCCTCAGAACGGCGACGAGGGAACCACTGCTCCGTTCGACAAGGCCGCCAAGGACGCCCTCGAGCAGACCGACAAGAATTTCAAGAGCGCTCGAAGCGAACTCGACCGCATCGCGAAAGACGGCCGCAAGCAGATCAACGACACGGTCAAGGGCGCTCAGAAGGGCCTCAACGACACCGCGAAGAAGGTCGGCACCGGACTCAAGAGGGCCGGCGACGACGTGAAGAAGGCCCTCGGCGGGAACAAGAAGAAGGACGACAAGGACGACAAGAAGACCGAGTCGTCTGACACCTCCGAGAAGGCGGCCGGCTAGCAACCACAGACGAGAAGCGCCGGGGCCGAAACGGCTCCGGTGCTTCTACCATTCGAATGCCGGCCGTCAGCCCAGCAGGTGCTCCACCATCCCGGCCACCAAGGGTCCCAGCACCGTTGCGTACTCCGACGTGATGTGGTTGTCGTCGCGGTAGACCAGCGTGTCACCGACGATCACCGGGCAGCGCTCGGCCGTGCAGAACAGGTCCGACAGCGCCGCGTAGGACCCGCCGCCCGCCGCGACGGCCGCCGCCTCGGCCCCGATTCCCGCATCGCTGAGGGCCTTCGGCCGGTCGGGCGAGCACGCGACGACGTCGTTCATGTGCCCGGACAGACACGTGGGCACCGTTCCGTTCGGGTCGGGCACCGGTCCGAGCACCAGCACCTGTGCACCGGTTGCCCGCAACCGCGACACCAGCTGCGTCAGGGCGTCGAGCCACACCGGGTCGTAGGCGACGAAGCCGAAGTCCGCGCCGTAGCGCCGCGACATGTCGACCACGACGACCTGCGGACGCTCCTGCTCCAGCCGGCGCACAGTGTCCCGGCGCCACTGCACGCACTCGGTGAAGTCGCGGCCCAGATAGGGGCTGCTGATCGGCAACTCCATTAGCGGGCACGTCACCTTACTCATCGTCGACAGCCGCCAATGCCGTTCCCTGGCGATATTTTCGATGCCGGGCTGCCACATCGCCGCGTGGGAGTCGCCGACGAGTGCGACCCCGACCGGTGACGCCGGGTCACCCGACGCGCACTCGGGCTGCTGCACGTCCGGCCAGGAGAGCACGCAGCCGTTGACGAACGCCTCCGGCTTCGCGATCGCGTCGAGCGCCGGGGACAAATTGGCGGGCACCGCACGCAGATCCGCCGAAGCCACCACGGCCGCCTGCACCTGCTCACGCGGTGACAGCTGTCGCGGCGCCGTCGACGGCGTGGGCATCTCCACCACCACCTGACGTGCCGGTGCGCCCGTTCCTGTGGGCACCGGCCGCACCGACAGCAGCACCAGCGCCGCGCACACCGCCAGGCCGGTCGCGACGGCGCCGGCGAGCAGGCTGCGTGGCGCCGACGACCGCAGCCGCACCGCGAAGCGGGCCGGATTCTCGACCAGGTGCAGCGTGAGGATCGCCAGTCCGAGCGAGATCACCACCAGCGCGAGCCGGCCCGCCAGGCCGGGCATCTGCCCGAACACCGGCGGCGCCAGCACCAGCACCGGCCAGTGCCACAGGTACCACGAGTACGACACCCGCCCGATCCCGCGCATCACCGGTTCGCCGAGGAACCGGCCCACTCCGAGATTCGGTGTCGCACAACCGGCGCCGATCACCAGTGCGGTGCCCAGCACGGGCAGCAGCGCCGCGGTGCCGGGGAACGGCGTCGACGAGCCCACCTGCGTGCAGGTGGCGACGATCAGCGCCAGCCCGCCCCACCCGACGACGGCCGCAGCCACCGGCGGCAGCGAACGCCAGAAGCCGGCGGTCAGCGCCACCAAGCCGCCGAGCGCCAGTTCCCAGGCCCTGGTCGGCAGCGAGAAGAACGCCCACGACGGCCACTCGTGCGTCCAGGACAGTGACACCGCGAACGACGCCACCGCGACCACCGTCAGCGTGACGACATAGGGCCGCACCGATCGCGCCGCTGCCCAGCCCGCCCGGGCGACCAGCCACGCCGTCGCGATCATCAGCGCCGGCCACAGTAGGTAGAACTGTTCCTCGACGCCGAGGGACCAGTAGTGCTGCAGCGGTGAGGGCGCCACGTCGGCCGCGAGGTAGTCGGTGCCCTCGATCGCGAACCGGTAGTTGCCGACGTACAGCGCGCTCGCGATGGCGTCACCCAGCACGCTGCGCGCCTGCAGCGCGGGCAGCAGGGCGGCGGACGCGACAGCCGTCGCCGTCAGCACCAGTGCCGCCGCGGGGAGCAGCCGACGAGCCCGCGCCGCATAGAACGCGCCTAGCCGGACGGTTCCGGTGCCGGTCACCTCGCGCCACAGCAGGCCGGTGATCAGGAATCCCGACACGACGAAGAACACGTCCACGCCGATGAATCCGCCGCCGAGGCCCGGAACGCCGGCGTGGTAGAGCACCACCGCCAGCACGGCGATCGCACGCAGCCCTTCGATGTCGGGCCGAAAGCCTGTCCGCATCAGCGGGTTCCGACCGCTCGCGGACGGGCCGCGTCGGGTGGTGGATCCGGGAGTCGCCGCCACTTCAGTCACTTCGGCCCCGATCGTCCCACGTCAGCGGCGTGCCGGCCGGGATTGCCCGCTCGGACGCGCCCCGCGTGTCAGCCGGTCAGGGCTGTGCGGCGAGCCAGGCGAGTTCGGCGGGCAGTTGGCGCCGCCACCCGTCGGCGTCGTGCCCGCCGGCGTAACCCACACCCGACGGCGGCCTGCGCAGCGAGGCGGTGAACTTCTTGGTGGCCGTGTAGAACTGATCACTGGTCCCGCAGTCCACCCGCACCGGGATCACCGACAGCGCTTCGGCGCCGAACACCGAGTACCTGGCGTAGTCGTCGGGCCCGTCGACCGCGCCGTTCATCATCGCCGGGATCCAGCCGGTGTAGAGCGCCGGGCTCACCGCGCAGATCGCCGAGGTGCGTTCCGGACCGAGCAACCCGCCCAGCAGCAGCGCGCCGTAGCCGCCCATCGACCATCCGATGAACGCCACCCGGCTGGTGTCGAGGCCCTTCTGCGCCAGCATCGGCAGCAGTTCGTCGAGCACCATCGCCCCGGCGTCCCCGCCGGATTCCCTGGCGTGCCAGTAGCCGTTGCCGCCGTCGACGCTGACCACCGCCAGCGGAGCGCCACCGGCACGCGCCACCTCGGCGAGTGCGGTCTCGACGCCGAGCGCCATCACGCCCGCGGCGTCGGAGTCCTTGCCGTGCAGTGCGATCACCGTCCGCGCCGGGCCCGTCGCCCCCGGGGTGCGGGCGATCATCCACCGCGTCTCGATCCCGCCGCGCGCGTCGGACCGGAACGATCCCGACAGTGGAGCGGTGGCGGCCGTCGAGGGCGCACCCGGATCGGCCCTCGCGGCTGCGGCGCCGAGCAACGGCGCCAAGGCGAAGGCGGCTCCGGCCCCCAGCCGCAGTGCGGCGCGGCGTGACAGATACGAGTCCGGCGACATGGGCGGCGTCAGTTGAAGGCGAGCCAGCTGGGCAGGGCGCGTTCCTTCGAGTCGCAGAGCACGGCGTAGGTGTCGCAGCTGCCGCGCGGAACCCCTGCGCCGGTCCACATTCCACCGGTGTCGCGGCGGAGGACGATCGCCGAGGACCCGCCGCCGTCGAGCAGCACGGCGCTCTCGGCGCCGAGGCCGCGGAAGAGATCCTGCATGTTGTCCGGCGTGTAGCTGCCGCCCTGGAACACGTACAGCTGGTCGCTCTGGCGGTTGTAGGCGATGGCCGTGCGGGCCGCGCTGGGTCCGCCGTCGTTGAGTTGGCCCGTCTCCCCGGGGCCGAGCAGTCCGATGCCGGCGACCGCGACGAACCGGGTCCCGCCGTCGACCAGCTTGGTGATCTCCGGGGTGGCGGCGTCGTAGTCGTTGTCGCCCTTCGGCATCACCACGTAGGGGGCGCCGCCGACGGGCAGGATCATCGTCGCCAGCGCCGACCAGTGCTCGTTGCCGCCCGACAGTCCCTGCTTGCCGGCGTAGGCCACCGTGCCGGTGACGGCGGCGTTGGCGCGGCCCTGCCCGCGGGTGTTGTCGACGTAGGCGCCCAGCGGCGAACTGCAGTTGGTGTCCCGCCAGGAGCCGCCCTTCTGGCCGCGGACGTCGAAGAAGTTGGCGTTGATCGCGATGGTCGGCCGGCCGAGCGCCTGCCATGCCTGCAGCGGCGGATAGGTCTCCGAGGCCTGCCAGAGCCCCTCGCCGGTGCGTGCCCGGGGGTCACGCTCGCAGCGCGACTGATATCCGGAGTGCGAGTCGACCAGCAGGCGGGGGGTGAGGCGGGCTGCGGCGTTCTTGATCGTCATCAGGTGCCCGCCGTTGTTCAGCGTGTACTCGCGGCCGTCGGCACTGCGGAACGGCGCGGCGAACTGGCCGCCGAAGTTGTACACCAGGTAGGCGCCCTTGGTGTTGGCGATCGCGCCGAGCAGCATTTCGCGAGCGTCAGCGGCCCGGGCGATCGGCCCGCCCAGCGTCGCCAGCGCAGCACACAGTGCGAGCACGGCGGCACCGGCCGTCCATCGCCGCATCAGTGCTGCTGGGGCTTTCATCACCGGCCTTTCCCGCGGATCATCCAGCACACAACACTAATCACGGCAGCAACACTGTCAACTTGCGTAACAGCTGCGTCACAATGCGCTAACGCGCGAATGTCGCTTTGGCGGCAAGGCTTTGCCGAACGGGCACGAAGGTGTGCGATTAGACCGAAGGCATCCGGGAAACACCGCTTCCGTGACGGCGCCAACCGGTGTCGCTGACAAAGGAGTGCGAAAATGTTCTGGACAATCATCTCCGCGATCATCGGAGGCCTGATCATCGGCGCACTGGCGCGCCTGGTCATGCCCGGCAAGCAGAACATCGGCGTGATCATGACGATCGTGCTCGGCGTCCTCGGGTCGTTCATCGGCTCGTGGGCCTGCTACAACCTGTTCGGTTACCAGAACGAAGGCGGCGGCTGGGCCGTCATCCCGTTCATCGTCGGCATCGTCGTGGCGGCCATCCTGATCGCGATCTACCTCGCGGTCACCGGGCGCAAGACCCGAGGCACCACGGTTCGCTGATCAACGGCCGGGCGGCGCCAACCGGTAGACCGCATCGGCATAGTCATCACTGATGTAGACGGCGCCGTCCGGTCCCGCGACTGCGGCGACCGGGCGGCCCCACCGTGATCCGTCCTCGGACTGGAAACCACCGACCAGGGTCTGCTGGTCACCCAACCCGCCGTCGCGCCAGGGGTAGAACGACACCTCCGGCGCGCGCGGCGGGTCTGCGTTCCACGACCCGTGGATGCCGACCAGCGCCCCGGCCGAATATGGGTCCGGCAGCGTGCCGTCGGTGAAGCTGAGGCCCAGCGGCGCCGAATGTGCGCCGAAGCTCTGCTCGACCGGCGGCAGTGCCGCGCAGTCCATGTTCGCGCCGTCGGGATTGGTCTGCACGTCGCGGATGAACGGCAGATTCGCCGGGCCGCCGTCCGGATTGCAGTACGGCCACCCGAGCTCGCGACCGGGAGTGAGTTTCGCGAGCTGCTCGCGCGGATGGTCGGAGACGTACTCGGGCAGGACCTTGCCGTAGTCCGGGCCGGGCTCGGGGAACGCGACATTGTCGCGCCCGTTGTTCGCCGTCCACAGCGAGCCGTCGGGCGCGACGGCCAGGCCGGTGCCGTTGCGCACGCCGGTCGCGAACGGCTCGGCGGGCCCGCCGCCGGGCGGCACCCGCATGACGGTGGCGCGCGGCGGCGTCGCGGTCCGGTCCTCTGCGGAGACGTTCCCGGTGCTGCCGATCGAGAAGTACACCGCGCCGTCGGGTCCCACCGCAACGCTCTTCAGGGCGTGCGCGTAGGCGCCCCTCAGGTCGGGACTCTTGGCGTCGGGCAGCCCGCCGGCGACGGTGCGGCGGTTGACGGCCCGCCCGCCTGCGTAGTCGTAGGCGACGACGCCGTCGCTCTCGGCGACGTGGAGCGTCGGGCCGGCGAAGGCCAGCCCGTGCGGTTGGTTGAGACCCTCGAGCAACAGCGTCTCCCGCGGGCCCGCGCCCGACGGTTCGAGCCGGATGACCTGCCCGGTCCTGGGCACCGAGACGAGCAGTGCGCCGTCGGGCGCCCAGGCCATCAGCCGCGCCTGCGGGATGCGCGCCCACACCGACATCGTCCAGCCCGGCGGTACCAGCGCCTGGCGGGGCTCGTCGAACGGCGCGGCGCCGAGGTCCTCGGGCACCTCCACCGTCGTGGCCGCCAGTTCTGCAGTGCCGACGGGCGCGGCCGCCGACGTGTTCGTCGACGGCGCGTCGCCCTTCTGGTCGGCGGGTGGAGCCGTCGAGCACCCGGCCGAGAGTGTCACGCCGATCAGCGCGACACCGATGTGCCTACGCCGCAGCCAGATTCGCATGCATCTCCCAGACCAGGATCTCCGACGGTTCGGTGGCGGTGACGCGCTGGCCACCGGAGGCGGTGAAACGCACGGCGTCCCCCTCATTGAGCGGGCCTGCGCCTTCCAGGGTGACGTCGCCGCGCGCGACGAACAGGTGAAGGTAAGGCGCCGAGGGTAATTCGACACTGTCGCCGGGTTGCAGACGGGCGCCGTGCAGCGCGGCGTACTTGTTGCGGATGGTGATCGCGGACTCGCCGTCGTGCTCGGGCATGCCCGAGGCGATGGGCACCAGCCCGCCGCGCAAGAGTTCGTCGTCGATCTCGAGCTGCTGATAGCCCGGGGTGATTCCGGACTCATCGGGCACCACCCACATCTGGACGAAGTGCACCGGTTCGCTGTGGGACTGTTCGCCGGTCAGGGTCCACGAGTCGTTCTTCTCCGAGTGCAGGATGCCGCGGCCGGCAGACATCCGCTGCGCCAGACCGGGGTAGATGACGCCCGAGTGGCCGGTCGAATCCTGGTGCACCAGCGACCCGCGCAGCACCCAGGTGACGATCTCCATGTCGCGGTGCGGATGGGTGTCGAACCCCGAACCGGGGGTGACGATGTCGTCGTTGTTCACCAAGAGCAGGCCGTGGTGGGTGTTGCCGGGTTCGTAATGCTGCCCGAACGAGAACGAGTGCTTGGAGTCCAACCAGCTGATCCTGGTCTTCGCGCGGTCGGCTGCGCGCCGGATGTCGACGGTCTCGGGCATGGTGAAGTCTCCTCGGTTGCGGCCAGCCTAGGTGTGGCCTCTGGACGCGACAACATAAATGATGTGTCATGTATTTCATGTGGTTGTCGAACGAGGAACAGCGCATCTGGCGCGGATACCTGGCGCTGGTCTCCCAGCTGCAGGCCGCGATGAACCGCCAGCTGCAGCGGGACTGCGGGCTGTCGCTGAGCGACTACGACGTGCTGGTCGCACTGTCCGAACGGGGTCCGCAGCGGATGTACCAGCTCGCCGAGGCGCTCGGCTGGGAGCAGAGCCGGCTGTCGCACCAGCTCCGGCGGATGCGCGACCGTGGCCTGATCGACCGGCACGGTGCGGACTCCGATCGCCGAGGCGCGACGGTCGACCTGCGCGACGCGGGCCGCTCGGCGCTCGACCTGGCTGCGCCCGGGCATGCCCGGCTGGTGCGCGAGGTGCTCTTCGACGGTGTCGCGGCCGCCGACCGGCGCGCGTTCGGCCACGTCGTCGACAGTGCGCTGGCGCGGCTGCGTTAGCGCTCGCCGACGGCGAGGCCCTCCCACAACTCCTTGGCCGCATACCGCGCCCGGTCGTTGACCTCGATCGGCGCCGCCGAGATCTGCTGCTCGGCGGCGCCGCCGCCGATGTGCTCCACGAGTGCGACGGCGAGGGCCCGCAGCTTGACGTTGGCGCGCTGACTGGCGTCGCGCAGCATCACCCAGGCGCCGTCGGCGTCGCATCCCAGCCGGCCCATCACCGCGCCCTTGGCCTGCTCGATGGCGCTTCGCGACTGGAGCACCGCGAGCACGTCGGCCATGTTGGTACCGCTGTCGGCGGCCACCGTCACCAGCGCCGCCGACACCAGGTGCTCGTAACTGATCAGCGTTGCCACCGTCCCCGCCGTGGCGGGGCCGTCGAGCGTGCACGACAGCACCACCGCACCGTCGCCCCACACGCCGGGGACCGCGGCGGCGCCGCCGACCTGTTCCCAGGTCCGGGCGTGGTCGGGGAGGCGCTCGGTCATCGCGGCCAGGGTCAGTTCCGGCCACCTGTCGTCCGCCCAGAGCTGCAGGCTGACGATCGGCAGCTGGTGGGTCAGCGAATCGGCGACCGGCCCGCCGAGCCCGCCGGTCTGCACCGCGACCAGCTCGCCCTCGGCGCCGAGCTGACACAGCACCACCGGCGCGCCGGCGTCCGTCGTGCTGTCGTGGACGGCGATCGCCACGCCCAGCACGCCAGGCAGGTCGTCGTGTATGCGCTCGAGTACCCGTTGCAGGAGGGTGGCCAGCTGAGGCTGATCCCGGAGCGCACGCAGGGCGGGCGTCATCAGTCGGTCAACTCGACGGTGGTCACCCGGTCCAGGCCGGAGATGTCGAGCAGCTTCTTCAGCGGCCCGGCGCGATCGATCCGCAGCGTCAGGTCGGTGTCGGCGCCGGCCTTGAACAGCGCCCGCATGCCCGCGCTGTCGCAGTACGTCACGCCGACCATGTCGACGACGACCGGCTGCCCGTCACCGGCAGCCTGCCGCAACACGTCGCTGAATCGGTCGACGTTGCCGAGGTCTATGTCGCCGGTGGCGATCACCGTCACCCGGCCGTCCCCGTCTTGCCTGAAGAACTGAGCCGAAATCATCCCTGTGCACTTCTCCACCACGTCACACGTTTTGTCCGCCGATCAACTTACTGGTGCGCGGCGGCATGTGGTGGCGGTCGAGAGATGTCAGGAATCTGACATGGTCACCAGTCGGACTCGTCGAACGTGATGACGCCCCGGATGTTCTTCCCGTCGAGCATGTCCTGGTAACCCTGGTTGATGTCCTCGAGGCGGTAGGTGGTGGTCACCATCTCGTCGACCTTCAGCAATCCCGACTTGTAGAGGCCGACCAGCCGCGGCGTCTCGACGTGGCTGCTCCCGCCGCCGAAGATGTTGCCCTTCAACGTCTTCTGCAGCATCGTGAACAGGAACAGGTTGAGCTTGACGTCGACGTCCATCATCGAGCCCATCCCGGTCACCACGCAGGTGCCGGTCTTGGCGGTCAGCGTCATGGCCTCCTCGATGTACTCGCCGCGCATCTCGCCGACCGCGATGATCGTCTTCTCGGCCATGAAGCCGTGGGTGAGCTCGAGCACCGGGCCGATCGCCTCGGCCATCGACGTGAAGACGTGGGTGGCGCCGAACTTGACCGCCTGGTCGCGCTTGAACTCGACGGGGTCGATAGCGACGACGTTGCGCGCCCCGGAGATGACGGCGCCCTGCAGCGCCGAGAGTCCGATGCCGCCGACGCCGACGATCACCACCGTCTCGCCGGGCTGGACCTCGGCGATGTTGGTCGCCGACCCGAAGCCCGTCGGCACGGCGCAGCCGAGGATCGCCGCGGTCTCGAACGGCACGTCCGCGTCGATCTTGACCACGGAGTCCTTGTGCACGGTCATGTACGGGGCGAAGGTGCCCAGCAGGTTCATCGGCGACACCTCGGTGCCGCCGGCGTGCACGCGGCTGGTCCCGTCGGCGATGGCCTTGCCGCCGAGCAGCAGGGCGCCGCGGTCACACAAGGACCGGAAGCCCTTGAGGCAGGGCTGGCACTCACCGCAGGCGGGGATGAACGCCAGGATGACGTGGTCGCCCTCCTGCAGGCCGGTGACGTTGCGGCCGACCTTGGTGATGACGCCCGCGCCCTCGTGGCCGCCGAGGGCGGGCAGGGCGATCGGGGTGGCGCCGGTGCTCAGGTGGTAGTCGGAGTGGCACATGCCCGCCGCGTGCATGCGGATCTGCACCTCGTCGTCGACGGGGTCGCCGATCTCGATCTCGTCGATGCGGAACGGGGAGTTCAGCTCCCACAGCAGGGCGCCCTTGGTCTTCATGATCCGCGATAATAGAACACGTTGCAGAACCTGCCGCATCGGCGACTCTGAGCTGCGGGTTCGATGCGCAGAGTGCGTCAACCGCCTAGCTCCGGAAATTCGTGCGCCGAAGGGGTGTCGGGGCGGCTTACGGTCGACGCATGACGCGATTCCGCCGGGTGAGCGCGGTCGTCCTCGCCGCATCGGTCCTGCTGACCGGCTGCGACGGCGCCGGGCAGCCCGAATCCGCCCCGAGTGTCACCGTCGACGAGTCGTTGACGCCGCTGCTCGTCACGAAGACCGAGTTCACGGGGTGGAGCGTCGAGGACTTCAGTGACCAGATCGCCGAGGAGTCCAAGAGCACACCGAAGGGGAAGGCCGATCCGCCGGAGTGCGATTCGTCGGACAAGACGTCGCTGACCAGTGCGGTCGCCGCCATGGTCAGCCGGCAGCGGGGCAAGCCCGGTGTGCTCGTCAGCCTCAGCAGGCAACGCGTCGAGACCCTCGTCGCCGACACCGAGAAGTGGCTGGCCGAATGCAAGACCTTCTCGAGCGAACGGGACGGCGTCCGGGCGGACACGACGGTGCAGCGGCTCGGCCCTCCGGCCAGCGAAGCCGATGCGCAGGTCGGTTACGAGATGAAGAGCACGGCGCGGGCAGGCAGTGAGACCGTCGAGGTGTCCGTGGCGGGCTACACCGGACAGGTCGGTGACGTCCTCGTCATGGCCATCGCGATGGGTGGCGACGCCGGCGTACCCGGGCGTCGCGTCGTGGTGAACAAGGAGATGCTCAACGACGTCTTCGTCACGCAGGTGGCCAAGATCAAAGCGGCCGGCGCTGCGAGCTAGAGGTGGGCCGGCAGACCGAAATCAAGGAATGTCGCCGCGTGGAACGCCACCACATGCGAGATCCCGGCACCGGCCCTGACGTCGAGCACGTGTAGCTGGAAGGGCTCGTGGCGGCCGGACTCCGGGTTGAGCATGTACATCGCCCCGGCCGGCTGACCGTTGGCGATCGTCGGCAATAGCCGCATGTCGCCTGGGTTCTCCGCCGGACAGTGCGTCTTCGACAGCAACACGATCTCCTGCGGGCCCTGATACCAGCCGTCGAACGGCGGCATCTCCCAGATCGCGTCCGCGGTGAACAACTCGACCAGTTCGTCCATGTCGTAGGCCTCGAAGGCCGCGATGTAGCGGTCGAGCAGGTCCTGTGCCTCGGGCGACTCCGGCGGCTCGATCTTGTCGTCCTCGCTGGGGCCGATCTCGTCGAGCTGCGCGCGGGCCCGCTGCAGCAGGCTGTTCACCGCGGCCGTCGACGACCCGATGGCGTCGGCCACCTCGGCGGCCTTCCACTGCAGCACCTCACGCAACACCAGCACCGCCCTTTGCCGCGGCGGCAGATGCTGAAGCGCCGCGACGAACGCCAGCCGCACCGACTCCCGCGATCCGACGATGTTCGACGGGTCCGTCGAGTCGTCGGGGATCGGCTCCAGCCAGGGCACCTCGTCGCGGGCCACGATCTCGTCCGACGGATCCGAACTGGGCGCTCCGAGACCCGTCGGCAGCGGCCTGCGCTTACGGCTCTCCAGCGCTGTCAGGCAGGTGTTGGTGGCGATGCGGTACAGCCAGGTGCGCACCGACGACTTGCCCTCGAAACCCTTGTAGGACTTCCACGCCCGCAGGTAAGTCTCCTGCACCAGGTCTTCGGCGTCGTGCAGCGATCCGGTCATTCGGTAGCAGTGCGCGGTCAACTCCCGGCGGTACCGCTGGGCGTCGGCCAGGAAGTCGTCTTCTGAGCCGGGCCGGTCGAGACTGTGCGCGAGGACGGTCACGACGCCGAGCTTACTGAGGACGCCGACAACCGACACGCGTCTTCGTCCCATCTGCCGTTACCCTCCGGTGGTGACCAGCACCCGCACCGAACGGAGCTTCGACGGCGTCGGCGGCGTCCGGATCGTTTACGACGTGTGGACGCCGGAGACGGCGCCGCGGGGTGTGGTGCTGGTGTCACACGGCTACGCCGAGCACGCCCGCCGCTACGACCACGTGGCGCAGCGCCTCGGCGAGGCCGGACTCGTCGTCTACGCCCTCGACCACCGCGGACACGGCCGCTCCGGCGGCAAGCGCGTCTACCTCAAGAACATCTCCGAGTACGTCGAGGACTTCCACACCCTCGTCGGCATCGCCGCGGCCGACCACCCCGACCTCGAACGCATCGTGCTCGGCCACAGCATGGGCGGCGGCATCGTCTTCGCCTACGGCGTCGAACACCCCGCCGACTACGCCGCGATGGTGCTGTCCGGCCCGGCGGTCGACGCCCAGCGCACCGTCTCGCCGTTCATGGTCTTCGTCGGCAAGACGCTCGGCCGCATCGCGCCGGGCCTGCCGGTCGAGCAGCTCGACGCCGACGCGGTGTCCCGCGACCCCGAGGTGGTGGCCGCCTACAAGGCCGACCCGCTGGTCTACCACGGCAAGCTGCCCGCCGGGATCGCCCGCGGGCTGTTCCGCGTCGGCGAGACCATGCCGCGACGGGCCGGCGCGCTGACCAAGCCGCTGCTGGTGGTGCACGGTGAGAAGGACCGGCTGATCCCGGTCGAGGGCAGCCACCGGCTGGTCGAGTGCGTCGCGTCGGAGGACGTCCACCTCAAGGTCTACCCCGAGCTGTTCCACGAGGTCTTCAACGAGCCCGAGCAGGCGCTGGTCCTCGACGACGTCACGGCGTGGATCGAGACCCGGCTGTGAGGCGGATGCTGGCCTGTCTGGTCGCGGTGCTGCTGCTGGCCGGCTGCTCGAACGGCGACGACGGCACGGCCGGCGCCACCGACGGCGCGCCCACGGGCTGGGTCGACGACGACGTCACCTTCGCCGCCGACGGCCTGGCCATCCACGGCACCTACCGCCACGAGCAGGACCGCACCGCGCCCGCCGCACTACTGATCTCCGAGAGCGGGCAGACCGACCGCAACGGCGACAACGCCGTGGCGGGTCCGGTCGGCAACATGCGGCAGCTGGCCGAATACCTGTCCGGCAAGGGGGTCGCCAGCCTGCGCTACGACAAGGTCGGCACCGGCGAGACCGGCCTCGGCCCCTACGCCGTGGCGCCCAAGGAGGTCGGCAGCGCCGTGTACACCACCGGCGCCAGGGCCGCGCTGCGCTTCCTGGCCGACCAGCCCGGCACCGACGACGCCCGGCTGTCGGTGTGGGCGCTCGGGGAAGGCGCCATCCACGCGATGGCGCTGGCGGAGGCCGGCGCGCCGAAGGTCCACTCGCTGGCCCTCTTCCAGCCGCTACCCGGCCGCTACCTCGACATCATCACCGGCCGCGTGCGCGCGAACGGCAACCCCGAGGTGCTGCGGACATGGCTGGCCGCCGTCGACGAGGCGCGCACCAAGGGTGTCGCGCCGCCGAAACTGCCGGAGGGGCTCAGCGCCCTGCTCAACCCCAACAACGTCAAGGCCGTCGTCGAGGCCGACGCCATCGACCCGGTCGCGCTGGCCAAGCGTGTCCCGGCGGGCACGCCGGTGCTGTTCACCTGTTCGGACGCCGACGGTCAGGCGCAGTGCGACGCCGAGCGCCCGCTCATCGACGCGCTGGCACACACGGCTCTGACGGTGGTGGAGCTCAAGGGCGTCAACCACGTGCTGCGCGACGACCCGACCGACAACGTCGCCAATTACGCCAACGGCGCTCCGCTGTCACCGCAGCTCGTCACCGCACTGGACGGCTTCGTCGGTAAGTAGACTCACCGGTGATGCCTGTGGATGAAAACCGCTCTGTGGACAACAGGTTCCAGCACCCCCGGAATCGTCGCACCGAATCCATAATCTGACCGCCATGACAGACGACAAGATGCTGGCGCGCATCGCCGCACTGCTCCGCCAGGCGGAGGGCACCGACAACGCCCACGAGGCGGAGGCCTTCATGGCCGCCGCGCAGCGCCTGGCCACCGCCACGTCCATCGACCTGGCGGTGGCGCGCAGCCACGCGGACAGCAAGACCAAGGCGCAGATGCCGGTGCAGCGCACCATCACCATCGGCAACGCGGGCGCCCGCGGGCTGCGCACCTACGTGCAGTTGTTCGTGGTGATCGCCGCCGCCAACGACGTCAAATGCGACGTCGCGTCCAACTCGACGTTCGTCTACGCCTACGGATTCGCCGAGGACATCGACACCACCCACGCGCTGTACGCCAGCCTGGTGATGCAGATGGTGCAGGCCTCGAACAACTACATCAACTCGGGCGCACACCGGCCGACGCCGACCATCACCGCACGGCTCAACTTCCAGCTGGCCTTCGGTGCACGGATCGGACAGCGGCTGGCCGAGGCACGCGACGAGGCCCGGGCCGAGGCCACCAGATCCCGCGACAGCCGGCCCGGCACCGCGATCGCCCTGCGCGACAAGGACATCGAACTCAAGAGCTTCTACCGGGAGGCGTCCCAGGCCCGCGGCACCTGGCGGGCCACCAGTGCGACGGCCGGATATTCCTCGGCCGCGCGGCGTGCGGGCGACCGGGCGGGACGACGGGCGCGGCTGGGAGCGAACACCGAATTCGCCGGCGCGCGCACCGCCCTGGAGAAGTGACGCCCCGCGACACCCAGCGCGCGAAGGTGTATGCGGCCGAACAGTTCGTACGGACGCTGTTCGACCGTGCCGCCGAGCGGAACAACCCCGTCGTCGAGTTCTTCGGCGCCCACCTGACCCTGCCGCCGGAGGGCCGCTTCGCGTCGGTGCCGTCGGTGCGGCGCTACGTCGACGACGTGCTCGCCCTGCCGGCCGTGCGGGAACGCTGGCCGGCCGCGGGCGGGCTGTCGGTGCGGGCCCGCCGCGGTGTCACCGCCGCCCACTACGAGCGCACCGGCGCCGGCGCGGTCATCGCGGTGCCCGAGCGGCAGAGCACCTGGGCGCTGCGCGAACTGGTGGTGCTGCACGAGATCGCGCACCACCTGTGCGACGCCGAGCCGCCGCACGGGCCGGAGTTCGTCGCCACCTACTGCGCGCTCACCGAGGCCGTGATGGGCCCGGAGGTCGGCCATGTGCTGCGGGTCGTGTACGCCAACGAGGGGGTGCGGTTCGGCTAACGTGTGGCCGGTGACCGAGCCGGATCCACGCGCCGTCGACGAGATGTTCACCGCGCTGCTGCACACCGAGGACGACGCGCTGATCGCCGCGAGGGAGTCGGCGAGCGCGGCGAACATGCCGGCGATCGAGGTGTCGGCGCAGCACGGGGCGCTGCTGCGACTTCTCACGGCGATCAGCGGAGCGCACCGCGTTCTCGAGATCGGCACGCTCGCCGGCTACAGCACCATCAACCTTGCCCGCGGTGTCGGGGCGGGCGGCCACGTCGTCACGCTGGAGTTCGAACCCGCGCACGCCGAGGTGGCGCGGGCCAACCTCGCCCGCGCCGGCGTCGCCGACCGGGTCGAGGTGATCGTCGGCGCCGCCCTGGAAACCCTGCCCACGCTCGCCGACGGTGACCCGTTCGACCTGGTGTTCATCGACGCCGACAAGGAGAACAACGTCGCCTATGTCGAGTGGGCGGTCCAGATCGGCCATCCGGGTTCGGTCATCGTGGTAGACAACGTCACCCGGATGGGCCGGGTGCTGGATCCGGCGCCCGACGACCGGCAGGCCCGCGCGGTGCGCGACATGCTCGAGATGATCGGCGACCACCCGCGGCTGGACGCCGCCGCGATCCAGACGGTCGGCACCAAGAATTGGGACGGCTTCGCTGTCGCGGTGGTCGTCTAGCCGCAGTACATCCAGCGGAGGCGTCAGGGAGTGCAGATGGGTCCGACGCACGCGCCGGCCCCGCCCGGTCCGGCGCCCGCCTCGGCCCCCGGGACCTGAACAGTCGCGCCACCGGGACCCGCGCCGGCGTCGGCGCCGGGCACCTGTGCGGTCGCACCGCCCGGTCCCGCTCCCGCACCCGTGTCGGCGCCGGGCACCTGCGCCGTCGCTCCACCGGGGCCCGCTCCCGCACCCGGGGGCGCCGGTGCCGGCGCAGGGGCGCTGCTCGGCGTCATCGTGGGCGGCGTCACCGAGGTGGTGGTCGTGGTGGTGGTGCTCGAGGTGCTGCTCTCCGAGGACTCGCCGTCACCGCCGCCACAGGCGGCGAGCAGCGCACTCGCGGCGATGGCGGCGGCGCCGACGGTGAGGGGGAAACGGCGGGCGGTGCGCAGGGCAGGCATCTGTGCTCGATTTCTGTGGGGGGATCTCAGGACTGGGTCTCCAGTACCCAACGAGGCGCGACTCGAATCCGGCCCGCGAGCGTTTGGCGAGCGGGAGACCAGGGCATCGCCACGGCATGAATTTCGCGCTGCGCAGCGGCATGCTCTCGGTGGACCGGGTGATCCGCGCGTCACCGGCCGCGGTCTGGTCGGTGCTGACCGACCTGAACCGCTGGCCGGAATGGGGCCCCACCGTCTCGGGTGCGAAGCTGCTCGACGGCGACGAACTGGGGCTCGGCGAGCGCGGCAAGGTCTGGACCCCGGTCGGTGTCCCGCTGCCGTTCACCATCACCGAGTTCGAACCCGGCCGCAGCTGGTCGTGGCAGGTCGCCGGCGTCCCGGCGACCCGGCACAGCGTCGTGCCGCACGACCGCGGTGCGCTGGCGAGCATGGCCGCGCCGGTGTGGGCGGGCGCCTATCTGCCCGTGCTGTCGATCGCACTGCGCCGCATCGACCGGATGGTGACCGGGCACTGAGCACCGCCCGTTGACGCACACTTCGCGCACATCGAACCTCGCGGCGTGTGCCGGTGTCATGCTGAGGTGACCGACGCGGAGGTGGGACATGCGGGCAGTCACCGAAGCACTCGAAGCGGCCACCGTACCGAGGGTGCCTGGAAGTAGCGGCGCGCCAGCACGATTCGCGGTCGAGATGGGCGACGGTCAGCATGCGGATGCGATGTCCGCCACGGTGCGGGAGGCGTGCGCGGATCTGGCGGTGACCGTGACGGCACTGAGCGAGCAGGTGCTCGTGGTCGAGATGCCGGACCGCGCACTCGACGGAGCGTCACCCGCGGCCGCGTTCTCGGCGGCCTACGTCCTGGCCGACGCCGTCGGCTCACCGGCTGCCGAACCCGATCTGCCGACGGCGTTCTTCCCGGAGACCGATCCCGCCGAGCCGGTGCAGGAGAGCCTCGGCGCGGTGCTGGGCTGCAACGAGCCGCTCGAACCGGCGCTCGCGGCGGACTGGGCGCTGGCCGCCATCCGCGCGCGGGAGGCGTGGGCGCTCTCGGAATCACAGGGCCGTCCGGCCGCGGGCTCGGGCATCGTCATCGCCCAGCCGGACACCGGGGTGATCCCGCATCCGGAACTCGAAGGCGTGGACCGCGCCGGCGGCTTCGACACCCTTGACGACGACGGCGATCCCACCGACCCGCTCGACGGCTTCAACCCGGGCCACGGCACCGCGACGGCGAGTGTGGTCGTCTCGCCGATCTCGCTGACGGTGGTCGGATCGGCCCCCGCCGCCCGGCACATGCCGATCCGGGCGATCGAGAGCGTGGCCCTGGTGACCCAGGTGTCCGTCGCGAAGGCCGTCGACTGGGCGGTCCGCAACGATGCGCACGTCATAACGATGAGTCTCGGCGGGCTCCCGTCGTTCTCACTGCACGACGCGATGCGGCGGGCGGTGGCCGGCAACGTCATCGTGCTCGCGGCGGCGGGAAACTGTATACGGCGGGTGGTGTTCCCCGCGCGCTACGACGAGTGCGTCGCGGTAGCGGGTGTCGATGTCCGCGACGGACTGTGGCCGGGCACCTGCCGCGGGTCAACGGTCGACATCTCGGCGCCCGCGCAGAACGTGTGGCGGGCGGACCGAGACGGCGGCGTCGCCCAGGGACAGGGCACCAGCTTCGCGGTCGCGCTGACCGCAGGTGTCGCCGCACTGTGGCTGGCTCACCACGGCCGCGACGCGCTCATCGCCGAGGCGCGGGCCCGCGGCGAGACGGTGCAGGGAATGTTCATGCGGCTGGCGAAGGGGACGGCCCGGCGGCCGCCGGGGTGGGATTCCGGCGAGATGGGTGCGGGCATCATCGACGCCGAAGCGCTGCTCGGCGCCGACTTCGACCTCGACGCCGGGCTCGAGACGGTGACGCTCGCACAGGGCGTTGCGCAGGCTCCGGCAGGCAGCGTCGTGTCACTGCTCGCCGAGACGGTGGGCGCGACGGCCGCCGATTCGGTGGATCTGCACCGGTTCGGCCCGGAGATCGTGGCGGCCGTCCTGGCTCACGCGGTCGCAGGCGGCCAGGAGTCGGCGCCGACGGCGGCGGTGTCGCCGCAACTGGCTGCGGCCGTGATGGATCCGGAGCTGTCCCGCTGGCTCGGCGTCGACCGCCGGACCGTCCGCGGCTGAGCACTCACGGGTTCGACGACTCCAGTCCCGACGCGTAGCTCTCCTTGACCACCTCGAGGTGTGCCCAGCTCTCCAGTCCCCGCACCCCCGGCAGTGCGCGCACCGTGTCGAGCACGTCGACCAGCTGGCCGGCCGAGAAGGCCCGCACCGTGATCAAGACGTCGAAGCGGCCGAGTGTGCGGGCGATGAAGATGACCGACGACATCGCGGCCAACGCCGCCACCACGTCCTGATGGCAGCCGGCCAGCCGGATGCCCATCCCCATCGCGCTCTGCCGGTCCTGACCGGAGTGCCGCACCACGGCGCCGACGCGGACCACCTTCGACTCGAGCAGCCGCACGACGCGTCGCCGCGCGCCCGCCGCGGACAGTCCCACCGCTGCGGCCAGATCCACATAGGACGCGCGGCCGTCCTCCTGCAGTCGCGTCAGCAGTGCCCGGTCGGTGTCGTCCACCTCGGTCCCGACCTCACCGACGGGGCCGACCACGTCGCGCACCACCTCCACGTAGCTCAGGGTGTCCACGGCCGACACCCCCGGCAGCGCGCGCACTTCGGCGACGGCGGCGTCGATGTCCAGCGGTGAGGCCGACCGGACCTCGGCGACCAGTCCGTGCGCGCCGCTGATCAGCGAGAGGAACGGCACGTCGGCGCGGCGGGCCAGCCGCCGGGCGACCGGCGCAGCGGGGCCGTGCACGGCGACGCTGACGTGTGCGAGCACGCCGCGGCCCAGCACGGCGGGGTGCACGGCCCCCCGGATCACGACCTGCCCGGACGTGATGAGCCGTTGCACGCGTGCCGCCGCCGCGGAGCGCGACAGACCGACCGCACGGGCGATGTCGCGATGGGTCATCCGGCCGTCGACCTCGAGGAGCTCGACAATCTCTTCATCGACCTCGTCCACGACTCCCGTTGCTCCAATCGGTTCGAGATTTTTTCGGCCTGCACTTAGCGGCATAAACGGCGTGTAGAAGACCTCAGACGATCACTATGACGCAGATAATTCCCCGCTGCTGGCACATCGTGATCAGAAACGTCGCTGTAACGAATGAATCGCTTGCGAGTGCCCACCGACGGTCCTAGCGTGACCCCCACCACACCACGAGAGGGGCGCCATGGCCACCGACGCAGTGCCGCCCGTCGCACCGCCCAAGGTGACCGAGGTCGAGGCGCACGGCGTCGAGCCGATTCCGGATCGGGAACGCACCGCCCGACCCCTCGATCTGTTCCGGCTGACCTTCGGCGGCGCCAACACCATCGCGACGGTCGTCCTCGGCAGCTTCCCGATCATCTTCGGGTTGTCGTTCCGCGACGCGCTGCTGGCCACCCTCCTCGGCGTCGTCCTCGGCGCGGCGATCCTGGCGCCGATGGCGCTGTTCGGTCCGCGCAACGGCACGAACAACGCCGTCTCGTCCTCGGCGCACCTTGGCGTGCACGGCCGGGTGGTCGGATCCTTCCTGTCGCTGCTGACCGCGGTGGCCTTCTTCTCGATCTCGGTGTGGACGTCCGGCGACGTGCTCGTCGGCGGCGCGAACCGGGTGACCGGCCTGCCCCAGAGCGATGTCGCAGTCGGGGTGGCTTACGGGATCTTCGCGCTGCTCGTCCTCGTCGTCTGCGTGTACGGCTTCCAGTTCATGCTGCTGGTCAACAAGATCGCCGTCGTCGCCGCCACCGTGCTGTTCCTGCTCGGGATCATCGCGTTCGGCGGCACGTTCGACCCCGGCTATCCCGGCATCTACGGCGACGGCGCGGACGCCGCCACCAACGCGCTGTACCTGCCGTCGTTCGTCGGCGCCGCGTTGATCGTCATGTCCAACCCGGTGAGCTTCGGTGCGTTCCTCGGTGACTGGTCCCGGTACATCCCCCGCGGGACGCCGGCCTGGAAGTCGATGACCGCGGCGTTCCTCGCGCAGATCGCCACCCTGGTGCCGTTCCTGTTCGGTCTCGTCACCGCCACCGTCGTCGCTACCACCGCGCCGCAGTTCATCGACGAGGGCGACTACATCGGCGGCCTGCTCGACGTGTCGCCCGGCTGGTACTTCGTGCCGGTGTGCCTGATCGCGCTGATCGGCGGCATGTCGACCGGCACCACGGCGCTGTACGGCACCGGCCTCGACTTCTCCAGTGTCTTCCCGAGATTCAGCCGCGTGCAGGCGACGGTGCTCGTCGGCCTCATCGCGATCGCGTTCATCTTCGTCGGCCGGTTCGCATTCAACGTCGTGCAGAGCATCTCGACGTTCGCGGTCCTGATCGTCATCTGCACGGCGCCGTGGATGGTCGTCATGATGATCGGCTGGGTGGCCCGGCGCGGCTGGTACGACTCCGATGCCCTGCAGGTGTTCAACCGCAGGCAGCGCGGCGGGCGGTACTGGTTCGACCACGGCTGGAACTGGCGCGGCCTGGGCGCCTGGCTGGTGTCGGCGGCCATGAGTATCTGCTTCGTCAACCTGCCCGGCCAGTTCGTCGGTCCGCTCGGCGATCTCGCCGGCGGCATCGACCTGTCCATCCCGGTCGGGCTCGGGCTGGCCGCCGTGCTGTACCCGGCGTTGCTGCGACTCTTCCCCGAACCGGCCGACGCCTTCGGCCCCGACGGCCCACGGTTCTTCCCGGCCGGGCCCGCCGCAGGCATCCCGATCACGACGGTGAACGACGTTGACAGTCAGGAGGTTTCCGCATGACCACGCCCATCGGCCCGATCGACGCGTCGAAGACGCCGCGCTTCGCCGGACCCGCCTCCTTCGCCCGGTTGCCGCGGCTCGACCAGGTGCCGCGCGCGGACGTCGCCGTGGTGGGCGTGCCGTTCGACTCCGGGGTGTCCTACCGGCCCGGCGCCCGCTTCGGCCCCAATCACGTGCGGGAGGCTTCGCGGCTGCTGCGGCCGTACCACCCGGCACTGGACGTGTCGCCGTTCGACATCGCCCAGGTGGCCGACGCCGGTGACATCGCGGTGAACCCGTTCAACATCAACGAGGCGATCGAGACCATCGAGGCCGCGGCGGTCGACCTCACGGCCGGCGGCACGAGCCTCGTCACCATCGGCGGCGACCACACCATCGCACTGCCGCTGCTGCGCGCCGCCGCACAGAGGCACGGGCCGGTCGCGCTGGTGCACTTCGATGCCCACCTCGACACGTGGGACACCTACTTCGGCGCCGAGTACACCCACGGCACCCCGTTCCGGCGCGCCGTCGAGGAGGGCATCCTCGACACCGAGGCGCTGTCACACGTCGGCACGCGCGGGCCGCTGTACGGCAAGAAGGACCTCGAGGACGACCGCCGTTTCGGCTTCGGCATCGTCACCTCGTCCGACGTCTACTACCAGGGCGTGCGGGAGGTCGTCGACAAGCTGCGCCAGCGCCTGGGCAACCGGCCCGTCTACGTGTCCATCGACATCGACGTGCTCGACCCGGCCCACGCGCCGGGCACCGGGACACCCGAGGCCGGCGGGATGACCAGCCGCGAACTGCTCGAGATCCTGCGCGGCTTCCGCGGACTCAACCTTATCGGCGCCGACGTCGTCGAGGTCGCACCGGCCTACGACCACGCCGAGATCACCGGCGTCGCAGCCTCGCACGTCGCCTATGACCTGGTGTCACTGCTGGCGATGCGCCACGAGGAGAATGGCGGGTGACCCGGACCGGTGGTGACGTCGTCGTCGAAACTCTGACGGCACTCGGTGTTTCGCACGTCTTCGGCATCCCCGGGCAGAACGCGCTCGCGCTGTTCGACGCGATCGGGCGCAGCGACCTGACCTTCGTCAGCTCGCGCGTCGAGAACAACTCGGCCTTCGGCGCCGACGGTTACGCCCGCGCCACCGGCGAGGTCGGCGTGCTGTTCCTGTCGACCGGTCCGGGAGCCCTGACCGCGCTCGGCGCCCTGCAGGAGGCCTACGCCACCGGCGTGCCGCTGCTGGTGATCGCCAGCCAGGTGCCGCGCGCCGGAATCGGACTGCGCCGCGGCATGCTTCACCAACTCGACGACCAGCAGCGCAGCGCCCTCAACGTCACCAAGAGCACGGCCCTGGCCCGCAACGCCGGTCAGCTGCCCAGCCTGCTCGCCGACGCCTGGGCACTGGCCCGGTCCGCACCGGCGGGCCCGACGTGGGTGGAGATCCCGCAGGACGTACTGGTCGAGCCCACCGACGTGCCGGCGGTCGGCCCGGTCGGAGGTGCTGCCGTGCAACGCGCGCCGCGATGGGATCTCGTCCGGGAAGCCGGGGCGCTGCTGAACACCGCGCAACGACCGGTGATCCTTGCGGGCGGCGGCGTGCGCCGATCGTCCGGCGGTCCTCGTGCGCTGGTCGCACTGGCCGAGACGCTGGACGCGCCCGTGGTGTCGACGGTCGGTGGAAAGGGCGCGATCCCCTTCGACCATCCACTTTCGGCCGGATCGTGGATCGAGGACCGGTACACCACCGAACTGCTCGAGGACGCCGACGTGCTGCTCGTCGTGGGCACCGCGATCGGCGAGGTGACGAGCAATTACTTCACGTTCGCGCCGCGCGGCCGGCTGATCCACATCGACGCCGAGGTCCGCGTGCTCGAGGCGAACCATCCCGCGCTGGCGATACACGCCGACGCCGCCACGGCGCTCGGAGCGCTTTCGACCGAACCGCTCTCCGTGCGTCCGCGCGAATCCGGCGCGCGCGTGGCCGCGCGTCTGCGAGAGGCGGTGCAGGGCAGACTCGCCGGGCAGGACCTCGCGGCGGAACTCGCCCTCATGCGTGACCTGCGCGCCGCGACACCAGCTGCGGCGCAGACATTCTGGGACATGACGATCGCGGCCTACTGGGCGTGGTCGGCATGGGACCCCTGCGACGGCGAGTTCCACTCGGCGCAGGGCGCCGGCGGACTCGGCTTCGCCTTCCCAGCCGCGGTGGCTGCGGCGATCGGCACGGGCACGCGGACGCTGGCCGTGTCCGGTGACGGCGGCGCCATGTACTCGATCGCCGAACTCGCCACCGCCCGTCAGCACGACGCCGACGTCACGTGGCTGATCGTCGACGACGGCGGGTACGGCATCCTGCGCGAGTACATGACCGGAGCGTTCGGCAAGGCCACCGCCACCGAACTCGCACGGCCGGACTTCGTCGCCCTCGCCGAGAGTTTCGGCGTGCCTGCACATCTGGCGACGCTCGACACCGTCGGCGAGATCGTCGCCGGCACCTTCACGACGCGCGGTCCCGCGGTCGTCGTCCTGCCCGCGCTGCTGCGGATGTTCGCTGCCACCTGAACAGGAGTCCACCATGGGTAAGCCGCTCGACATCGCCATCATCGTCGTCTATCTGCTGGCCATGCTGGCATTCGGCTTCTGGGGCAAGACGAGGACCAAGGACTCGGCCGACTTCCTGGTCGCCGGCCGGCGCCTCGGGCCGACGCTCTACACCGGGACGATGGCCGCCGTGGTGCTCGGCGGGGCCTCGACCGTGGGCGGTGTCGGACTCGGCTACGAGTACGGCATCTCCGGCATGTGGCTGGTGGTCGCCATCTCGGTCGGCCTGCTGGCACTGAGCCTGTTCTTCGCAGGCCGGATCCAGCGACTGAAGGTGTACACCGTCGCGCAGATGCTGCGGCTGCGCTACGGGATCGACGCCACCTCGGCGTCCGGGATCGTGATGGTCGCCTACACGTTGATGCTGTCGGTGACGTCGACCATCGCCTACGCCACGGTGTTCAACGTGCTGTTCGGCACCACTCGCACGGTGTCGGTCATCATCGGCGGGGTCACGGTGATGCTCTATTCGTCGATCGGCGGGATGTGGTCGATCACGCTCACCGACATGGTGCAGTTCATCCTCAAGACGATCGGCATCTTCGCCCTGCTGCTGCCCTTCACGCTCAGCAAGGCGGGCGGGTTCGACGGCATCCGCGAGCGGGCCGGCGACGCGGTGTTCGACCTCGGCGCCATCGGAATGCCGACGATCATCACGTTCTTCGTGGTGTACAGCTTCGGCATGCTGATCGGACAGGACATCTGGCAACGGGTGTTCACCGCTCGATCGCCCGGCGTGGCGAAGTGGGGCGGCACGACGGCGGCCGCGTACTGCCTGCTGTACGGCGTCGCCGGAGCGGTGATCGGCATGGCGGCGTCGACGTTCCTGCCCGACGTCGAAGTCAGCGACGACGTGTACGCCCAGATCGCCGAGTCGATCCTCCCGGTGGGCATCAGCGGGCTCGTGCTCGCTGCCGCCGTCGCCGCGATGATGTCGACGGCTTCGGGTGCGCTGATCGCCACCGCCACCGTCGCCCGCACCGACGTGACTCCGCTGCTGGCCAGGCTGATCGGCCGCACCCCGGCCGCCGAGGGCGAGCGCCGGGACGACCTGCACTCCGACCGACGCTACGTCGTCGTCTTCGGCATCGTCGTGATCGTGATCGCCGCACTGCTCAACGACGTGGTGGCCGCCCTCACCATCGCCTACGACATCCTCGTCGGCGGACTGCTGGTCGCGATTCTCGGCGGGTTCGTGTGGAAGCGGGCGACCGGCACCGGCGCACTGTGCTCGATGGCGGTGGGCACCGTCGTCACGCTCGGCACGATGTTCGTCGTCGGCGACGTCATGGCCAATGAGCCGATCTACTACGGTCTGGCCGCCAGTCTGATCGCCTACGTCGCAGGCAGCCTGCTGACGAAGCGCACTCCGGCGGAGGTGCTGCAGGTGTGGGACGACCGGCTGGCCGGCCGCGACGGGACCGACCGGGAACACGTCGGCACCTGAAAGCGCGCATTCGGCAGTGACGATGGGCGTTCATGTGTTATCGACAGATATGAGAACAGCATCGGTCGCCGCCATCGTCGCGTGCGCGGCGATGCTCAGCACACCTGCGGCTCATGCGGACCGCGTCGAACCGGTTCCGGCGTACGGCTTCTACGGCGTGTTCGTCGACTTCTCGAAGCAGACGTTCAACGGCGTGCCGACACCGATGGAGTCGAAGACGTTCCCGGTCGAGTTCAGCACCCACTGCGACGTGAACGGATGTGTCATGCGGATGGACAACAGCGGCGACAAGGCCCGCAATCCGAGCGCTCCAGCACAATTCGAGTACCGCTGGAACAACGGCCGGTGGGAGACCAGCGGCGAGCAGCCATACCTCTGCCAACGAACCGACCCGAACAGCGGAGTGCCGTCGCGGCGCTCGGACTATTGGATCCCACAGCCGGACGGCGGCTTTCACGGTGAGCGCACACTCGTCGTCGGGGGAGCCGGCTGCCCGGGCGAGGGACCGGGCACGCACTGGGTGCCGATCAGCATGACGCCGATCGATCCGCCGCCGCGCTAGGAGCCGATCGCGCAGGCCGAGATTTGTCGGGCTGACGTGTCGGACCCCTCTGCGATGATGGGGTCATGTCGTCGAGCGCAACAGCTTTCGCTCCTTCGGTGAGGCCGAAGGACCGGCTGGCGGTGTTGTTCGACGAGATCGCGGAGCTGTGCGGTCAGCGCAATGCGATCGACGGGCGGCTGGTGGAGATCGTCGCCGAGATCGACCGCGACGGGTTGTGGGGCATGACGGGCGCGCGGTCG
>NZ_JAPZPY010000019.1:0-70621 GCF_027529605.1 Mycobacterium hippophais
GACACCGAGGTGGCGCGGCGCCCGCACGGACACCGCACCACCGTGATCGCCCACGTGGACGTCGAGCAGAAGAGCGCCTCATTGCATCTAGGGCCGCTACTCACCGATGCCGACCGCCGATTCCTGCTGTGCGACGCCACCTTCGAGGTATGGCTCGAACGCCACGGGCAGGTCATCGGGTCCGGACGCGACACCCGCCAGATCAGCCGCCGGCTGCGTCGTGCCCTCGAACATCGCGACCGCTGCTGCGTGGTCCCCGGATGCGGCGCCACCCGCGGACTGCACGCCCACCACATCCGGCACTGGGAAGACGGCGGCGCCACCGAACTCGACAACCTCGTCTTGGTGTGCCCGTATCACCACCGGATGCACCATCGCGGCGGCATCACGATCACCGGGCCCGCACAGCACCTTGTCGTCACCGACAGCGACGGACAGCAGCTGAGTTCGGCATCACTAGCCCGCCCGCCGACGAAGCCCCGACCCGATGTACTTCCCTGTCCCGGACCCACCGGCGAACGGGCCGACTGGTGGTGGTACACACCGTTTGAACCACAACCAACTTCGACCAACTAGCGCTCAGATGTCCAGAAAGCGGATGTCCTTGGCGTTGCGGGTGATGAAGCTGCGGCGAGCCTCGACGTCGTCGCCCATCAGCACCGAGAACAGTTCGTCGGCGGTGGCCGCGTCGTCGAGGGTGACCCGGCGCAGCACGCGCACCGACGGGTCCATCGTGGTCTCCCACAGTTCCCTGGCGTCCATCTCGCCGAGACCCTTGTAGCGCTGGATGCCGTCGTCGGTGTTGATCCTCCTGCCGGCCTGCCGCCCTGCGGCGAGCAGCCCGTCGCGTTCCCGATCCGAGTAGGCGAACTCCGGCGCGCCGCGCTGCCACTTCAGCTTGTACAGCGGCGGCTGCGCCAGGAAGATGTGCCCGCTCTCGATGAGCGGCTTCATGAACCGGAACAGCAGCGTGAGCAACAGCGTCGAGATGTGCTGGCCGTCGACGTCGGCATCGGCCATCAGCACGACCTTGTGATAGCGCAATTTCGCGATGTCGAAGTCGTCATGGATGCCGGTGCCCAGCGCCGTGATGATCGCCTGCACCTCGGTGTTCTTCAGCACCCGGTCGATGCGCGCCTTCTCGACGTTGATGATCTTGCCCCGCAGCGGCAGGATCGCCTGGAACATCGAGTCGCGCCCGCTCTTCGCCGAGCCACCCGCCGAATCACCCTCGACTACATACAGTTCAGACTTCCGCGGATCGGTGGAGCGGCAGTCGGCGAGCTTGCCTGGCAGGCCGCCGATGTTCGTGGCGCTCTTGCGGCGCACCAGCTCGCGCGCCTTGCGTGCGGCGAGCCGGGCGTGCGCCGACGACGAGATCTTGGAGATGACGACCTTGGCCTCCGCCGGGTTGGCCTCCAGCCAGTGCGTCAGCCGCTCGTGACAGATCTTCTGGACGAACGAACGCACCTCGGCGTTGCCCAGCCGCGTCTTGGTCTGGCCCTCGAACTGCGGTTCGGCCACCTTCACCGCGACGACGGCGGCCAGACCCTCGCGGATGTCGTCGCCGGTGAGGTTGGGGTCCTTCTCCTTGAGGAGCTTCTTGTCCTTCGCGTACTTGTTGATCACCGTGGTCAGCGCCGCCCGGAAGCCTTCCTCGTGCGTACCGCCCTCGTGGGTGTTGATGGTGTTGGCGAAGGTGTGCACCGATTCGGAGTAGCCGGCGTTCCACTGCATCGCCACCTCCACCTCGAAGCCGGTTGCGGTCCCGGTGAATCCGATGACGGTGGGCTGGATGGGCTCCTTCGTCCGGTTGATGTACGCGACGAAGTCGACCAGGCCGCCTGCGTAGTGGAAGGTGCTTCGCTCAGAAGCTTCGGTGCGCCGGTCCTCGAGGGTGAGCGTGAGGCCGCGGTTGAGGAACGCCATCTCCTGCAGGCGGCGGGCGACCGTCTCCAGGCGGTAGGTGGTGGTCTCGAAGATCTCGGGGTCGGCCCAGAATCGCACCGTGGTGCCGGTCGCGGACGTCGGCGCCCCCTTGGTCAGGGTGCCCGGCACCGACCGGTCGTAGGTCTGCGCCCAGCGGTGCCCGTCGCGGCAGATGTCGACCTCGAGTCGGGTGGACAGCGCGTTCACCACCGACACCCCGACGCCGTGCAGTCCGCCGGAGACGCTGTAGGAGTCGGCGTCGAACTTGCCGCCCGCGTGCAACTGCGTCATCACCACGTCGATGGTGGGGATCCCGGTGGCGTGCTCGGCCACCGGGATCCCGCGTCCGTCGTCGACCACCTCGACGCCGCCGTCGGCCAGCAACGCCACCTCGACCCGGGTGGCGTAACCCGCCATCGCCTCGTCGACGGCGTTGTCGACGACCTCCCAGATCATGTGGTGCAGGCCGCGTTCGCCGGTCGACCCGATGTACATCCCGGGGCGTTTGCGGACGACGTCCAGCCCCTCCAGGATGGTGATCGAGTCGGCTCCGTAGCGGTTCGACGTGGTCATCGTGGCCCTACTGGGTGCGCGCCGGCACGAAGTCGACGGGCGCGCCGGCCGGGATCAGCTCCTCGACCTTGACGCTCTCCTCGAACTCCTGAATGAAGCGGTAGGCGTGCTGCATCACCCACCACCGCACCCAGGTCTGGTTCACCGCCTCGCGCTCCTTCGGGTCCTCCAGCAGGTTGGTGATGCGGGCGAACCCCAGCGGGATCTCCGGATCGTGAAAGTGCTGCTGACGCTTGAAGTTGATCTTGAACTGGGACCACTTGACGGCGTGCAGTTCCTCGTTGAGCCACACCATGCAGCCGTCGCGTTTGGACTCCTCGGCCTCGCCGGCGAAGAACTCGCGCTGGTCGATGCCGTCGATGGTGCGGTCGTCGGGCACGTCGCAGCCGGCCCATCGCAGCAGCGTCGGGAACATGTCGGTGACGTGCACCATGTCGTTGCTCTCACGCGGCGCCACCTTGCCCGGCCAGCGGATCAGGCACGGCGTGCGGATACCGCCCTCGGCCGAGCTGAAGTACGAGCCGTCAAAGAAGCCCGCGGTGCCGCGACCGGCCAGGTGGTCCTCGGCGCCGTTGTCACCGGCGAAGACGACGATGGTGTTGTCCTCGATGCCGAGTTCGGTGAGCGCGTCGAGGATGCTGCCGAAGTCGTGGTCGAGCATCAGCAGTGAATCACCCCAGGCGCCGTTGGTGCTCTTGCCCTTGAACTCGTCGCGCACCTCCATCGGGAAGTGCATCAGCGAGTGATTGTGATACAGGTAGAACGGCTTGTCCGCGTCGACGCTGCGCTTCATGAACGCCCCTGCCCGACGGTCGTATTCGCCGTCCATCTGACCCTTGAGCTTCACGGTCAGCTGCTGATCGGTGGTGGTGACGCCGTCGGCCTTGGTGCCCTCGTACATGTAGGAGTAGCCGTCGCGGTCACCGTCGTACCAGGGGTCGTCGGGCCACAGGCATTCGTCGTATGTGCGGGCCGGGCCGTACCACTCGTCGAAGCCGTGGTCGGTGGGCCAGCGGCCGTCCTCGGCGCCGATGTGCCACTTGCCGAAACATGCTGTGGCATAGCCGGCTTCGGAGAGAATGTCGCCCATCGTGCGCTCCCAGGCGACGATGCCGCCGCCGTTGCCGCCCAGGGCGATGGTGTGGTTGCCCGATCGGATCGGGTAGCGGCCGGTCATCAGCGCCGACCGGGTCGGCGTGCACTGCGGCTCGACGACGAAGTGCGACAGCTTCAGCGACTCGGCGGCGAAGGCGTCGGCGCGAGCGGTGTCGGCGCCGCGCAGGATGCCTCCGCCGTAGCAGCCGAGCTCACCCATGCCGAGATTGTCGACGTGGAAGTACACGATGTTGGGTTGTGCGGGCATGCTGAATACACCTCTCGTGTGGTTGCGAATTGATCCCTTGCGGGCGTTACGTGCGGCAGCGCTGGATTAAGTAGGGGTGGCGCCCCTGGCGGCGGTGGTCACCAGTGAGCACCGGTCGCCGCGATACCGCACGGTCTCGAGGTCGAACGGGGTGCCGTCCTCGAGGTGGGTGAGTCGGTGGAGCAGCAGCAGCGGTGCTCCCGGACGGATCTTGAGCAGTTCGGCGGTCTTCGCGTCCGCCGCGACGGATTCGACGGTGATCTCCGCCCAGCCCAGCCGGACGCCGAGTTCCTGCTCGATGAGCGCGAAGACGTCCTGATGGGCCAGTTCGGCGTCGACCGGGATGGCCCCGATCCGCAGCGACGTGGTATCCAGCGACAGCGGCAGCCCGCCGACGGAGCGCAGCCGTTCGATGAACAGGATCGGCGCGTTCTCCGGGAGCTGCAGTTTGGCCGCCACGAACGGCGTCGCCGTGGACTCGCGCACCGACAGCACCTCGTTGTCCACCGGCAGCCTGTGTCCGGCAAGCGATTCCGCCAGGCCTTCCAGGCGGTCGAGGTGCTGGCGCAGTTTCGCGCCGGTGACGAAGGTGCCGGAGCCCTGCACCCGGGTGATCAGGCCCTCACCGCGCAGCAGTTCCAGCGCCTCGCGGATCGCGTTGCGGCTCACGCCGAGCTCCGCGGCGAGTTCGGATTCCGACGGCAGCGCGGGGCGCGCGGCGGCGAGCCCGCCGAATGCGCCTTCGAGGATCTGGCTGCGCAGGACGTCGCGCACCCACCGGGCGGCGTCGGCACGGGTACCGGCGTACTCCCGTACCGACGGACGCGGAAAGTCCTTCGGAGGGATCTTCGGTTGCCGTGGCATGCACTCACTGTGCCACTCCGCCGACGGGGTGGCGGTAAGCGGAATGTTACGCCACCTGCCCGCCGGAAAAGGCTCAGGCCAGGGGCTTCGCGGCGGCGTTGCGGCGAATGTTTCGCCATCGCCGGCCACGTCCGCCGGTCAAGCGATGCAGCGGAAACCGATGTGGGTGGTGGCGCTGTCCTGGGATTGCGACGACCGCGCGGCGGGGCGGTAGCGGTGGCAGTACTCCGGCGCGCACAGGTGCGAGCCGCCCTTGAGCGCTTGGTTGATGGTCGGGTCCCCGGTCGGGGGCGGGGGCGGGGGCGGGCAGCAGCCTTCGGCGGGCTGGTCGGTGCGGTGCTGCCGGGTGTAGGGCGTGGTGGTCCACTCCCAGACGTTGCCGATCATGTCGACCAGGCCGAAGCCGTTGGGCGGGAACGTGCCGACGGGCGAGGTGCCCGCCCAGCCGAGGGCTCCGCTGTTGCGGTACGGGAACCTGCCCTGCCAGGTGTTGGCCATCAACCGGCCGTCGGGCTGGACGTCGTCGCCCCAGGCGTAGGCGGTCGTCGCGCCGGCCCGGGCCGCGTACTCCCACTGCGCCTCGGTGGGCAGTCGGCGTCCGGCCCACGCCGCGTACGCCGCGGCGTCGGGGTAGGCGACCTGCACCACCGGGTGTTCGAGGCGATCGTCGATGGAAGATTCGGCTCCGAACGGGTGAAGCCAGCAGGCGCCGGGCTCCCATGTCCACCACTGCCGCCAGTCGCGCAGGTTGACCGGCCCGGCCGTGGACCGGAACACCAGCGCGCCGGGGATGAGGTCGGCCGGCGGGACGCCGGGGAAGTCGGCTGGGTCCAGCGGTCGTTCGGCGACGGTGACGTAGCCGGTGTCGGCGACGAAGTCCGCGAACTGGGCGTTGGTGACGGGGTGGCGCTCGATCGCGAACGGCGCCACCGACACCGTGTGAACCGGGGCCTCTTCCGGATAGAAGTCGACGGACCCCATCCGGAACGAGCCACCCGGCAGATCGACGAGTTCGGTCAGCACCCCGCCAGGCTAGGTCGTCTCGGCGCAGCGCGCGCGCCCCCGAGAGGCTACGGGTTGAGTTTCGTTGTCCCAGCCACCGGCCGCCAAGTGCTGACCATTTTCGCGATGCAGTTGTCGCTGGTGAATCCCTCGTCGCGGCACCACGCCAGCACGTCGGTGTAGTCCGATGATTGGAGGCCGATCACGGTCACCCAGAAATTGCCGCTGTCGAACGTCGACCAGTCTCCAGACCACAACAGCTTCGCGTTCGGGTACACCTGCCGGAACTGCAGATGCTCGTCGAGGATCTGCGCGTTGTCCCACACTGTGCCCTCCGCCTCGAGGCCCACCCGCTTCGAGCTGATCTGCGGCGCCCACCTGTCCGCGAGTACCTCTGCCACGAAGGGGCGGTCCTCGTTCGCGATCGCCCGCAGCCGGCTCAGGCTGGCGGTCTCGACGCCCGGCGTCACCGTGACCGTCTGCGTGGGTGCCTTCGGCGGTGGCGGTGGCGGCGGCGGCTTCGGCGGGGCCGCGGCGGTGGCCGTGGACGGCGATTCAGGCTCCGGCTGTGTGACCGCGAACTCGATGCCCGCCTTCGCTTCCGCCTCGGTGTAGCTCATCTCCGGATGCGACGCCACCCGCACCCGATAGAACTGAGCTCCGGCGGGCACCGAGTTCACGCGGAACGACAGCGAGCACCCCTCACGCTCGCTGTCGCTCCCCTGAATCGCCCCCTTCGCGAGCAACGTGCCCGATTCGTCTTCGACTGTGACGGGCGCGTTGGGTCCGGTGTCGCCGTAGACCTTGGATCCCGCGCACGTGTAGCCACCTGGCAATCCGGTCGTCTTGACGACGCCCTCTGGAAGGCGCAACGTGCCTGCGAGAGTGAACGGTTCACCACGCGACTCTGGTCCGGCAGGCGCGAGAGCGAAGTAGCCGACGACGCCCGCGACGGTCAGCACCACGGCGCCCACGAGAGCAATGCGCAAACCCTTCCGGGACTTGTCTGCTGGCTGAGCTGCTGGCACGACCTCCGGCATGGGCGCGGATTCAGGCGTAGCCGGGCGCACCATCGTCTCCACCTGGTTCACGCTCGACCCCACCATGGTCGCCTCGGTTGGCGCGTCCAACGCCTCCTCGAGTGCACGCGCGAATTCTGTGCACGTGGCGAACCGATTCTCGGGGTCTTTGGACAGCGCGCGGGCCAGCGCCGCGTCGAACGCAGCCAACTCCGGACGGATGTCGGCGAGCCGCGGCGGCTTCGCATTGAGGTGCAGGCCGATGACGACGACGGGCTGCGAGTGCTGGAACGGCGGTGCGCCCGTCAGCAGGTGGTAGGCCGTGACGCCGAGTGCGTACTGATCGGTCCGGCCGTCGATGTCCAGGCTCATCAGCTGTTCGGGCGCTGCATATGCCGCAGTTCCGACTGTCATGTTGGTGGCGGTGAGGCCTCCGCCGGTGTCGTCGGCCAGGTCGCGTGCCACCCCGAAATCGCCGAGCAGGATTCGTCGCTCATCGTGGTCGGAATCGGACACCAGAATGTTGGCCGGTTTCACGTCGCGATGCAGCAGCCCGCGCGCGTGTGCGTAATCCAGAGCTGCGGCAACAGCTTTGACGATCTTGATAGCCTCGTGCGGCGGCATTCCATTCGGATACCGTCCGGGCATCAGTTGGCCGACGTCGGTGCCGTCGACGAAGTCCATGGAGATCCAGAGGCGGTTGCGGTGCTTCCCGCGATCGTGAATGCCGACGATGTGCGGGTGCCACAACTTCGCCACCGAGTCCGCCTCGCGGTTGAAGCGCTCGACGAAGTCGGGATCCGCTGAGATGTTCGCCTTGAGAACTTTCAGCGCGTCCTGACGGGGCAGCCTCGGATGCTGGGCGAGGTAGACCTCGCCCATTCCCCCTGAGCCGAGCATCCGCTGGATGGTGTAGCCCGCAATCTTCGTACCGTCGCCTAACGGCATGCGGAAACTGTACCCGCAACGCGGCGACAGCTAACATCTGACAGTCGATATCACTTTCGCCGATGCCATCCTGTTGACGTGACCGACCTCGACGACCTCGTCGACGAATGGAGCCTGCGCCCCGACGGCGACGCCATCCGCACGCCCGACACCACCGTCCTCCCCGTTCGCACGTCCGGCGGCCCCGCCGTCCTCAAGATCGGCGGATCCGCGCACGCCCACCTCGTCCTGCGTCGCTGGAACGGCGACGGCGCCGCCCGCCTGCTCCGCGCCGACCCGCACCGTCGCGCCGTCCTGCTCGAACGGTTGCACCCGCAGTCCCTCGACGGCCTCGACGACACCACGGCCTGCGAGGCCGTCGCCCTCCTCTACCGCCGCCTCCACGTGCCGGCGATGCCCCAATTGAGCTCGCTCACAGACCTTCTCGTCGACTGGACCGGCGAGTTCGCCGCCCTCCCCCGCAGCGCGCCGATCCCGCACCGGCTGGTCGAGCAGGCCAGCACGCTGTGCCGCGACCTCGCCACCCAGCCCGCCGATCACGTCCTGCACGGCAACCTGCACTACGGCAACGTCCTCGCCGCCGACCGGGAACCCTGGCTCGCCATCTCACCCGACCCGGTCAACGGCGACCCGGCCTACGAGATCGCGCCGATGCTCTGGCACCGCTGGGACGAGCTGACCGGCAATCCCCGCTTCGGCGTGCAGCGCCGCTTCTTCACCCTGATCGACACCGCCGGAATCGACCAGGACCGCGCCCGCGCCTGGGTGATCGTCCGCGTCGTCCGCGCAGCCGCCCGGTCACTGCACGACAACACCGCGCTGACCCGGCTCGTCACGCTGGCCAAGGCCGTCCAGGACTAGGTGGGCGGGTAGGGCAGGCCGTACTCGTCGGACAGTAGGCTCTGCACGATGATCATCGCCGCCTGCGAGCCCGAGGCCATCGCGCCGACCAAATGCGGCTGTTCGGTGCAGGCGTCGCCGGCTGCGAACACCCCGCCGGTGCTCGTCCGGTAGATCTCGTCGATGTCGAGCGGCTCGGTGCCCAGCGGCCCCGGTGTGCACGCGGCACCGAGTTGCTCGGCCAGCGGCGTCCGCTGCCGAACCGGCGCCTCCACCAGCAGGCCGTCGCGCGCCAGCGTCGAACCGTCGGCGAACGCGATCTCCTTCAGGCAGCCGTCGGCTTCGATCAGCTCGACCACCCGCCGGTCGTCGAGGGTCACCCCGGCGTCGCGCAGCACGCGTTCGTCGTCGGGCTTCAGCTCTGAGCGTCCGTCGGTCAGCAGCACCACGTCGTCGGTCCAGCCCCGCAGCATCAGCGCCGTGTGCATTCCCTGCTCACCTGCGGCGAGCGCGGCCAGCTTCTTGTCACGCATCTCCCAGCCGTGGCAGAACGGGCACTGGAACACCGACGTCCCCCACAGCTCCGCCACCCCGGGCAGCTGCGGCGGGCAGTACGCCATGCCGGTGGCCAGCAGCACCCGCTTGGCCTGGATTTTCGCGCCGCCGTCGCACTCCAGCTCGAAGCCGCCGTCGACCCGACGGCCGCTGCGGACCACGCCGCGGCGGTACTCGACGCTCGGGTACGCGGACAGCTCCCGGCGTCCGGTGGCGTACAGCTCGTCCGGTGGCCGTTGATCGAATCCCAGCAGGCCACCGATGCCCGGGGAGGCGCGGTTGCTCTGGTCCTGGCCGTCCACGACGATCGTCCGCCTGCGGGCCCGGCCCAACACCAGGGCGGCACTCAACCCGGCCGCACCACCGCCGACGACAGCGCACTCCCAACTCATGGGCTCACTGATTCCCAGATCTGGGAGCTTTGAACATCGGAAGCCACCCCAGAAAAAGAGAAGTGGGCTGGTAGGTCTCCCTACCAGCCCACGACGTACTTGAAGCTCGTTTAGACCGCCGTCACTCCGACAGCCTGAGGTCCCTTGGCGCCCTGTTCGATCTCGAACTGGACACGCTGGTTCTCTTCGAGCGACCGGAATCCGCTTCCGCTGATCTCCGAGTAGTGGACGAACACGTCAGCCGCGCCACCGTCCGGGGCGATGAAACCGAAGCCCTTGTCGCCGTTGAACCATTTCACAGTTCCCTGTGCCATACGCTTTTCACATTCTCTCATTGACTGGATGCAGAACACACCCAACACAAGGGTAGCACGCCAGCGGCCCAGCGTTGTCATCGTCTTCATCCTGCGAATCAAGGAAATTCGTGCGCGCCCGGCAATTCCGCCGCGTCCCGGTTACGCGCGACTACTCCGCCGTGTACCGTTGAATGTGAACGGTTTGTGACGCCGTCCGAACCGATTCGCATCTCGACGCCCGTAACTCTCGCGCGCCGGATCGATCTGGAAGCGAGGACACCGGCCATGGTGTACGCACACAAATACATTGTCCGCCAACTGAACTCGTCGTTGTGAGCGCGACTGACCGGCGTGGGTCCAACAACCCCATCCGGCTCACGCTCGCCTCGGAGCTCGGCAATTATCTCGACGGCGCGTGGTGGCCCTACACCGCGTCGATCGCCCGCGAACTGCCCGACCTCATCGAGGCGCTGACCACCCGGCTGGGCGACATCGTCGACCTCGACGTCAACTGGTCGTCGCTGCAGGGCGCACCTGACCTGAATCCGATGCCCTTCGGCGGCAAGGTGCCGCTGCCCGGTGCGCGGATCCGCCAGCAGCGGGTCATCACCATCACCGGCAAGCAGGGACGGGCGAACCTGCTGGTCGTGCCGTCGCGGACCACCCGAGCGCTGGCCGTGATGGTGCTGCGGCACGCCGCCTCGCTGCCGATCGAGTACGGCCACGCCGACACCTCGGCATGCCGGACCGCCGAAGAAGTGGTCCGCAACGCCCGCGCCGAATGCGCGCAGCGGGCCTTGGCCGGACGCACCAAGACGTCGGCCGTCGACACCAAGGACTGACCCGTTCACCACGGGCGTAGGGTGAACCACATGGGCCAACAACAACTTTCACTCGGCGTACTGGCCCATTCCCGCAAGCCCGACGAGCGCCGGTTACCCCTTCACCCGGCGCACCTGAGCCGGATCGAACCCGAACTGCGAGCCCGCATCGTGCTCGAGCGCGGCTACGGCGAGGAATTCGGCGCCACCGAAGCCGAACTCGCCGAACTGGTGGGCGGCGTCAAGAGCCGCGACGAGATCGTCGCTGAATGCGACATCATCCTGCTGCCCAAGGTGCAGGCCGAGGATCTCGCGGAGTTCGGCGACGGCGCCATCGTCCTCGGCTGGCCGCACTGCGTGCAGGACACCGCGCTCACCCAGATCGCCATCGACCGCACACAGACGCTGATCGCCTTCGAGGCGATGAACCACTGGCAGGCCGACGGTGGATTCGGATTGCACGTCTTCCACAAGAACAACGAGCTCGCCGGCTACTGCTCGGTGCTGCACGCCATGGCGCTCGCCGGTGTCACCGGCACCTACGGCCGGCGGCTGCAGGCCACCGTCATCGGCTTCGGCGCCACCGCCCGCGGCGCGGTGACCGCACTCAACGCCCACGGCGTCGACGGCGTGCGCGTCCTCACCACCCGCGAGGTCGCCGCCGTCGGCTCCCCCATCCCGGGCACCCAGATCGTCCAGATGGGTCAGGACGAGAACGACCCCAGCCACACCTGGGCCGACACCCCCGAGCACGGCGAGATCCCGGTCGCCCGGTTCCTTGCCGACAACGACATCGTCGTCAACTGCGTGCTCCAGAATCCCGAGAAGCCACTGATCTTCGTCACCGAGGGCGACCTGCCGTCGTTCGCGCCCGGCAGCCTCATCATCGACGTCTCCTGCGACGCGGGCATGGGGTTCTCCTGGGCGCAACCCACCTCGTTCGCCGATCCGATCCTCGAGATGGGCGACCGGCTGCTGTACTACGCCGTCGACCACAGCCCCTCCTACCTGTGGAACTCAGCGACCTGGGAGATCAGCGAGGCCCTGCTGCCGCACCTGGACACGGTGCTCGCCGGACCCGACGCCTGGGCCGACAGCGCGACGATCCGCCGCGCCATCGAGATCCGCGACGGCGTTGTGCAGAACCCCGCGATCCTGGCGTTCCAGGACCGCGAGAAGGAGTACCCGCACCCGGTGCGGTCGAGCTGAGTCGTCCGAACAATCGCCCCCGGCGCGGATCGGTCGTACCGTGACTCCATGCCCGAAGCGATCGACGTCGCCCACCCGCCGCAAGCCGTCCTCAACGTCGTCAACCGCGGGCTCCGGCTGGCGCTGCGCTCCCCGCTCGGCGCCGCGCTCAAGGAGTTCATGCTCGTCGGATTCAATGGCCGCAAGACCGGCAGGCGCTTCGCCGTCCCGGTCAGCGCCCACCACATCGACGGCGACCTCTACGTGATCCTCGAGGCCGGCTGGAAGCACAACTTCCGCGACGGCGCTCCCGCGGATGTCTCCTACGGCGGCAAGACGACCGCCATGCAGGGCCAGCTGATCACCGAGACCGCCGCCGTCGCGGATCTGGTGCACCGCGCCGCCCAGTCCTATGGCGCCAAGAAGGCACAACGCACGATGGGCCTGAAGTTCCCCGGCGACACCGTCCCCTCGCTGCAGGAGTTCACCGAAGCCACACAACGCCTCGGCATCGCCGTCATCCGGCTGACACCGGCCCGCTGACGTGACCGATCGCAACGTACTCGGCGGCCCCCTGCAGGAATGCAGCACCGACCCCATGACCGGATTCTTCCGGGACGGCTGCTGCAGCACCGGACCGGAAGACGTCGGCGTGCACACCATCTGCGCGGTGATGAGCCGCGAGTTCCTCGACCATCAGATGTCCATCGGCAATGACCTGTCGACGCCGCGACCGGAGTTCCGTTTCCCCGGCCTCAGCCCGGGCGACCGCTGGTGCGTCACCGCGCGCAACTGGATGCTGGCCCACCAGGACGGCTGCGCGGCGCCGGTGGTGCTGGCCGCGACGCACGAGTCGACGCTCGCGCTGGTGGCGCTGGACATCCTGCAGCAGCACGCCGTCGACGTCCCCGACCACATCGGCGACCTCTGAGCCTGACCCTGCCCATCCCCGAAGGAGATACCCCATGCCCGCATCCGTCGACGAGCTGATGGTCGCCAACCTGCTCGAGGTGTTCAACGAACGCGACGAGACGACCCGGCGCGCGGCGATCGAGCGCACCTACGCCGCCGACGTCCGCTGGACCGACGAGGACGGCGTCAGCACCGGCCGCGACGCGCTCGAAGCCAAATGCGTTGCGCTGCAGAGCAACATCGGCGATCTGCAGTTCGTCTCCGCGGGCCCGGTGCACGCCCTGCCCGGCTTCGGCCACCTGGCGTGGCAACTGGTCACCGCCGACGGGAACGTCGCGATGGCCGGCTTCGACGCCGCGCTGGTCAAGGACGGCGTCATCACCGACCTCTACACGGTGCTGATCCCCCCGCAGCAGTAGAAACGTGCGCGGTGCGCGCGAGCCGCGGCCCTAGACTTGCCAGCCATGGCCACCCCGCCCGACTTCGCCGACCTGCCGCCCGCCTGGCAACCACGGTTCGCGTTCTTCCACGCCCACGGCCCCACGTCAACGCCGCAGGGGCGCGAGGCGTACCGCGCGTTGCCGTTCGGCACCAAGCTGCGCATCGGCACCAACTTCCTGGCGTTCCTGTTCGGGCCGATCTACTTCTTCGTCAAGGGCATCTGGCGCAAGGGGCTGACGCTGCTGGGCATCGGAGTGGCGCTGGGTGCGCTCGCCTATGGAGTCGAGCTGCCCGAGCTGGTGGACCGTGCCATCAACTTCGTCGTGCCCGCGATCGCGATGAGCACCGCGAACTACGCCTACTACCTCCATGTGATGCGGAACAGCGAGTCGTGGAATCCGTTCGAAGGTCAGGGCCGCCGGGCATCGTGACCGGCCCGAGCGCGTTCCGCTATCCGCCCGCCGACGGCGGCCGGCTTCGGCTGCGGAATCGCGTGCGGCGGCTCACCGGGTTCGACCTCCTGCCAACGGATGCGACGGCCGACAGGTTCATCGCCGGGCTGAGCGAGGGCGACCCGGTCGCCGAACGCTTCGTCGCTGAGACCTACCACGCCGAGCTGGGCGCCAGGAAGGCCCGCGACCTGGTCGAGCGGGCCCAGCGCGTCGGCATCGACCGGGTGCCCGAGGCTCCCGCGTCGATGCGCGCACTGTTCGACGAATTCGAGCGCCTCCCGGACTGGGCCGACCCGGACCTCGTCGAGGAGGGCGCGGCGGTGTGGCGCCGCTGGGCCTACGCACTGGGCGCGCTCGGCAACGCCGGCACCAACGACACCTACACCGAGGGCTGGCTGGCGGTGCCGTTGTCGCTGCCGGGCGGCTACGCCGGTGACCGCGCCCTGCACCGGTATCTCGAGACGTCGCGCTGGTGGATCGAGGTGTGCCGGCCGGGCGCCGTCCTGACCCCGGGATCGTTGGGCCGCAACATCTCCCTGCACGTGCGCATCATGCACGTCAGCGTGCGGGACCGGGTCCGCAAGCATCCGGAGTGGGACGAAGAACGCTGGGGCCTGCCGATCAGCCAGTCGGCGATGCTGCTGACCCTGCTGGGCGGCAGCGTCGCGCCCGCGTTCGGGCTGTTCCTGCTCGGCCACCTCACCACGCCCCGCGAGATGCGGGCCGTGCTGCACTTCAACCGGTACTGCGGACACCTGGTGGGGGTGCGCTGCGACGGCTACTTCCCCGAGACCGTCGCCGACGCCTGGCGGATCCTGTTCATGGCCGACGGCGCCCGCAGTTATGACAGTGCCGACAACGGAACCGAACTCGTCGAGTCGTTCGTCCCGGCATTCGCCCCCAAGCCGACTCACACAGGTCTGCAGCGGATTCGGGCGCACTACCACTACCGCGTGCAGGCCGGATACCTCGGGCTGTACATGCTGCCGTGGAACCGGTCGCGCTACCGGCTGCCGTCAGTGCTGCCCGGAATCGCGTTGCTGCTGTTGCGTTTCCCATTGATCGTCGCCCTCGAGGTCGCGCGCCGCGTCTCACCCACGCTCGATCGGCGGTGGCAGCGCTGGAATCTGCGGCGGTGGGAGCGCTGGCTGGTGTGGCAGTCGTCGGGCAAGGCCGCCGCGTTCGAGGCGGCGGCGCCGCTGCGGCGGTGAGCACGGGTCGCCGGTGAAACCGGCCTGGTGTCCGGGGGCCCCATCGGCCCGTTCGGGGGGTACGGTCGAACCATCGGGACCACTCAGGCCCCCAGAACAAAGGGCCGACCATGTCTGACAAGTCACCCCGACAAGCCATGACCAAGAAGTCCGGCAAGTCGCTCAAGGAGAAACGCGCGGCCAAGCACGACAAGGCGGCACGCGCAGCCTCGTCGGCCGAAGCGCTGTTCGACAACAAGAAGCGCTGACGCAGAGCGTCGCCCGCCCGGCGGTGGTCAGCCGCTCGCGCCGTTGACCACCGGCTGGGTGATCATCCCCCGCTCGACACCCCAGATCGTCGCGATCGCGCGGTATTCGCCGGTGCCGATCAGGTGCTCGAGCGCCAGTCGCAGTGACTCCCCGAGCTTCGAGTCCTTCGCGACCGGCCAGCCGTAGGGCGCCGAGTCGAACACGTCACCGGCCGCCTCCAGGTCGCCCCGGCTGAGCTTGATCGCGAAGCCCGTCACCGGAGAGTCCGCCGACATCGCGTCGACCTCGCCCTTCACCAGTGCCGCCGTCACCTCGTCCTGGCTGGTGTATACGACCTTCTCGATGGCCGGGAGCCCCGCCGCGACACACTCGTCGCTCTTTCTCGGGATCTCCTTGGTCTCCTGCAGCGTCCCGAACGCCACCGCGATCCGCAGCCCGCACGCCGAACTCGGATCGAGGAACGACTGCGGCCTCTGCGCCCACAGCGTGCCCGCCTGCAGGTACGTCACGAAGTCGACCATCTGCTCACGGTCGGTCGTGTCGGTCAGCGCAGACATGCCGACGTTGAAACTGCCGCCCTGCACCGACGGGATGATGCTCTCGAAGGCGGTGTCCCGGTAGTCCGGCACCAGGCCGAGCACCCGGGCGACCGCGTTCATCAGGTCGACGTCGAAACCGACGATCTGCCCGTCGGCGTTCTTGAACTCCATCGGCGCGTACGGGGTGTTGACGCCGATCACCAGCCGGCCCGTCGAACTGATGTCGTCGGGCACCGTCGCCGCGATCTCCGGCACGGCACCCAGCTGCGGTCCGGGCGGCACCGTCGGCTCGGCGACATTGGCCGGACGCGCCTCGTTCGACGACCCCCGCCACTGCCACACCCCGAACGTGCCTGCGGCCGCGACCAGCACCAGCGCGCTCGTCACCGCCAGCACCCGCTTTGACACATTGCGCCGCGGCACGACCGGCCGCCGCGCCGTCGCAGGCCGCCGTGCCGCATGCCTGCCGGACCGTGTGGTGCGCACCGGCACGCTCAGCGCCGTGCCCGCCGCCGCCGCCAGCTCACCGGCCGTCTGGAACCGCTTGGCCGGCTTCTTCGCCATCCCCTTGGCGATCACGTCGTCGAACGCCGCGAGCCGCGGATCGACCGCCGACGGCTTCGGCACCGGCGACACCATGTGCCCGGCGATCTGCTGCTCCAGGCTGTCGGCGGGATAGGGCCGCGACCCCGTCAGGCACTCGTAGAGCACGCACGCCAGGGCGTACACGTCGACGCGGGAGTCGATCTTGCCGCCCTCGAACCGCTCGGGCGCCATGTACGCCAGCGTGCCCAGCGTGCTGCCCGCCGTCGTCATCCCCGACTCGCCCGCCGATCGCGCGAGGCCGAAGTCGATCAGATACACGAAATCGCGATCGGTGATCAGGATGTTCGACGGCTTCACGTCGCGGTGGATCAGGTCCGCCTCGTGCGCCGCGTCGAGTGCACAGGCCACCTGCTCGACGATCGTCACCGCGAACGCCGGGTCCAGCGGCTTGTCGCTCTCGCCCAGCATCGTGCCCAGGTTGCGGCCGTCGATCAGCCGCATGTCGAGGTACAACCGGCCGTCGATCTCGCCGAATCCGTGGATCGGCACGACGTGCGGATCGTTCACGCCTGCGGCGGCCTGCGACTCACGGCGGAAGCGCTGCTGGAAGGTGACGTCCTCGGCGAGATGGGGCGGCAGCACCTTGACCGCGACGACGCGGTCGGTCCTGGTGTCGAAGGCCTGATAGACCTCGCCCATCCCGCCCCGGCCGATCAGCTTCTGCAGCTGGTAGTGCCCGAATGGTCTTGCTTCCACCGGTCAACTCCCCAGCGTCCAATCGGTGTGTCGACCGAACCTACCGCACGTTTGCCAGTGAGTTGAGCCGGAGCGTCAATATCGCGGGAAACCGCCCGCGCACACCGCGTGCTGGGCGACCGCCATGACACGCCCGGCGGCCTTGCCGGACTGCGGTCACGCCGCTGCGCGAATTGCCTTCCGAGGCCCAATTGTTCCGTGCGTCAACCCAGTCGGATGCGCTGCTGCGCTGGTGACAGGCGTAACCACTCGCCCCGCGCTGGCGTATCGTCGCACCCAAGTGTGGAAGCAGAAGACATCGCGACCATGAGTACCGATCACCAGTACCGAGAGGACGCACCCGTGGCAGACACCACCAGCGCAAAGCCCAAGGCCGAATCGAAGTGGCTCTCCAAGTCCGCGTCGCAGACGCGCGGCTCGGACAAGAAGGAAGTGCAGTTCCACTACGACATCTCGAACGAGTTCTTCAAGCTGTGGCAGGACCCCAACCAGGTCTACAGCTGCGCCTACTTCGAGAAGGACGACTACACCCTCGAGCAGGCCCAGATGGCCAAGATCGACCTCTCGCTGGGCAAGCTGGGCCTGCAGCCCGGCATGACGCTGCTCGACATCGGCTGCGGCTGGGGCGCGACGATCATGCGCGCCGTCGAGAAGTACGACGTGAACGTCATCGGCCTGACGCTGTCGGAGAACCAGAAGCAGCACATCGAGAACCACTGGTTCGCGAACTCCACCAGCAAGCGCAACATGGAGGTCCGCCTGCAGCCGTGGGAGGACTTCAGCGGCTCGGTGGATCGGATCGTCTCGATCGGCGCGTTCGAGCACTTCGGGTTCAACAAGTACGACGACTACTTCAAGAAGACCTACGACTGGCTGCCCGAGGACGGCGTGCAGATGCTGCACACGATCATCATCCCGGAGGATGAGGAGATCAAGGCCAAGGGCCTGCCTCTGACGATGTCCCGCGTGCGGTTCATCAAATTCATCATGGACTACATCTATCCCGGCGGCCGTCTGCCGCTGGCGTCGATGGTCAAGGAGCACGCGGTCAAGGCCGGCTACACGGTCACCCGCGAGCAGCACCTGCAGCCGCACTACGTGAAGACCCTCGACACCTGGGCGCGCAACCTCGAGTCCAAGAAGGACGAGGCCATCGCGATCACCAACGAAGAGATCTACGAGCGGTTCCTCAAGTACCTCGACGGCTGTGCCGACCTGTTCCGCGAGGGCTACACCGACGTCGCTCAGTTCACCCTGGAGAAGGCGCCCGCTTAGCAGATCTAGGCAAGTTGGGCTATACACAGGTCATGATCTCGAGAATGGAGGACGGCGGAGTGACGAACAGCGGGTCGGGGGGCTCGAACATGAAGGTCGCGTACGAGGACGTCCAGGCGCATTACGACATCTCGAACGAATTCTTCGGGCTGTGGCAGGACCCCACACGGACGTACAGTTCGGCCTACTTCGAGCGTGCGGACATGACGCTCGAGGAAGCACAGCTGGCCAAGATCGACCTCGCGCTGGGCAAGCTCGGTTTGGAGCCGGGCATGACGCTGCTCGACGTGGGCAGCGGCTGGGGCGCCATGATGAAGCGCGCCGTCGAGAAGCACGACGTCAACGTCGTCGGCCTGACGTTGAGCCACAATCAGCGCGCGCTCAGCCAGCAGATCCTCGACGAGATCGACACCGACCGGTCGCGGCAGGTGCTGCTGCGCGGCTGGGAGGAGTTCGACGCGCCCGTCGACCGCATCGTCAGCATCGAGGCGTTCGAGGCCTTCCCGAAGGAGCGCTACAAGGCCTTCTTCGACCTGTGCTATCGCAGCATGCCCGCCGACGGCCGGATGGTGTTGCAGACGATCATGGGGCACCCGCTCAAGCGGTGGCCGGAGATGGGCATCCCGATCACCATGAGCGATCTGCGGTTCATGAAGTTCATCGCCAAGGAGATCTTCCCCGGCGGGTCGGTGCCGTGCGACGAGGACGTCGTCGAATACTCGGGCGCCGCAGGCTTTTCCGTGGAGAAGCGCGACGACCTGACGCCCGACTACGTGCGCACCCTCGACACCTGGGCCAAGGCGCTTGAGGCCAACCGGGACGAGGCGATCTCGGTGACCTCCGAGGAGGTCTACGACCGCTACATGAAGTACCTGCTCGGTTGCTCTGACTTCTTCAATCGCAACGTCAGCTACGTCGGGCAGTTCACGCTCGTCAAGTAGTCGGTCCGGGCGATGAGGCCTCGAGTCCGCGCCGGAGTTCGTCGAGGGCCTGCGCCAGCGTGACGCGCTGGGTCCATCCCCATCGGCGGGCCCGGTCGGCGACGATCTGTCCGGTCCACGCGGGTCCGTCCTGCCACGCCGGCTCGACGCCGAGCGCCTCGGTGACGGTGCCGAAGTAGTCGCGCTGGGTGGCGGGCCCGCCGGCGGCGTTGACCGCCGTGCACCCGCCGTCGGTCGGACCGCGTTCGGGATCGTCGGCGGCCGCGATGCGGCCGGTGGCGAGGTCGGCGACCAGCTCTGCCAGGTCGTCGACGTGCACCCACGCGAACGACTTGTCCGGGACCGTGCGGCGCGCGGATTCGTCCTTCGCGATGTCGTTCGGGCGCAGGGTGTTCCAGATGGAGCTCTCGCCGGGCCCGAGGATGGCCGGTGGGCGCACCAGCACGCGGGTGATGCCGTCGACCTCGGCGAGCGCGGCGTCGGTGTCGCGCTTGGTGCTCGGGTAGTCGCCTGCGTCGTCGCCGACCAGTGCCGCCGACTCGTCGACGTCGCCGACGCCCGGCGACCGGTCGTAGACCGCTGCGGTCGACATGTGCACGAGGCGGCCGACGCCCGCGTCACGGGCCGCCCGGGCGATCACGGGCGTCCCCTCGACGCCCACTCGGTGCTGGTTTTCGCGGGCGGTGCCCATCGGGTGAACGGTGGTGACGACGGCACTCGCGCCGGTGACCACCTCGGCCGCGAAGTCGGGATCGCCGAAGTCCCCGACCCGTTCCTCGACCCCGTCGATCGCCGGCGCGGCGCCTGCCCGGCGGACCACCGCGCGCACGGTCGCGCCGCGTCCGGCGAGGGCCGCGCAGGTGCGTGCGCCGACGAATCCGTTTGCGCCGGTGACGACGACGACGGGACTGCTCTGCTCTTCGGTCATGTGATCACCATGTCATCGGGATTACCCGATTCGGCGGTTCAGATTGCGCCGAACACCAGTGCCGTGTTGAAGCCGCCGAAACCGAACGAGTTGCTCACCGCGTAGCGGTAGTCGCCCTCGCGCGGTGCGCCGGTGACGACGTCGAGACCGATCTCGTCGTCGATCTGCTCGTGGTTGCGGGTCGGCGGGATGACCCCGTCGCGCAGCGCCTGCACCGTGAGCACCGCCTCGACCGCGCCTGCGGCGCCCAGAGAATGGCCAAGCGCGGCCTTCGGCGCGTAGACCGCCGGGGCGTGGTCACCGAGCGCGCGTCGGATGGCACACGCCTCCGCGAGGTCACCGTCGATCGTTCCGCAGGCGTGGGCGTTGACGTGGTCGATGTCCGACGGGACCAGGCCCGCGAGGTCGATGGCACGGGCCATCGCGTCACCGGCGACCTCGCCGGTCGGGTCGTGACGGATGGCGTCGAAGCTGTCCGCCGTCATCCCGACGCCCATCAGCCGGGCCAGCGGTGTGACTCCCCTGGCCCTGGCGTGCTCCTCGGTCTCGATGAGCAGCAGCGCGCCGCCCTCGGCGAGCACCGTGCCGTTGCGATTCTTCGCGAACGGCCGGCACGCCCCGGCCGGGTCGTCGTTGTCGGTCGAGAGCATGCCCGCCGCCGCGAACGCCGCGACGGGGACGGCTTCGATCCTCGTCTCCACTCCCCCGCAGATCGCGACGTCGGCCTCGCCGAGGATGATGTGCCGCCACGCCTGGGCGACGGCGCCGGCGCCCGACGCGTCGGCCATCAGCGGCGAGATGATCCCGGCCTTGGCCTTGTGGTCGAGTCCGACGGCAGCCGCCGGGGCGTTGGGCATGAACATCTGCACGGCCAGCGGCGACACCGCCCGCATGCCCTTGACCCGCCACTCCTCGTAGGCGTGCAGGATCTCCTCGGTCGAGCCCAGCGCCAATCCCACCGAGACCAGCAGGCGCCGCACATCCACCTCAGGCGATCCGGCGGTCTGCCACAGCCTGCGGCTCAGCACGGTCGACATCTTCTGCATGTAGGACAGCCGGCGCAGTTCGACGCGATTGAGGTGCTCGTCGAAGTCCTCGACGAGCTGGCCGCCGATGCGGACCGGCGAATCGAGTTCGCCGACGAACCAGCTGTCCAGGGCGCGGATGCCGCTGCCGCCCTGCTGCAGCAGTTTCCAGGTCTCCTCCGCGTCGGCGGCGAGCGCCGTGGTGGAGGCGACGGCGGTGACGACGACGTCGGGCAGTCCCTCGCCGGTTCTCAACGGTGCCATGCCTGCTGATCCCCCCGCTCGAATGTCGAGTCGTTGCGTCGTGGAGGCCGAGCTGCCGTCAATTTTATCGCTGGACGCGCTCACTGCAACGCCCGTTCGGAAGTGCGCGGGTAGCCTCGACGCCACCGGTCAGGAGGGCAGGTCCGATCGCCGAACGCCACCGCACCCGTCACACCGCGCCAGCCGCCGCGGTGGTGCTGGCGGTCTCGCTGGTCTTCGCGACACCGGCCGCGGCGGCCACCGTGCACCCGGTCACCGCTACCGACCTCGGCGCGACGTGGCGGCCGGGGTGTCCCGTCGGGCCGGAGGCACTGCGGCGGGTCGAACTCGAGTTCGTCGGGCTGGACGACCGGACCCACAGCGGTGAGCTGGTGGTCCATCAGGACGTCGTCGCCGACGTCATCGCGGTGTTCGAACAGCTCGAGCAGCTGCGCTACCCGATCGCCCGGATGCAGACCGCCGCCCGCTACCCCGGCGCCGACGATCAGCGCTCGATGGCCGACAACAATTCCTCGGCGTTCAACTGCCGCGACATCCCGGGCACCGGACGCTGGTCACCGCATGCGTACGGCCGCGCCGTCGACATAAATCCGCTGTTCAACCCGTATGTTCGCCGCGACGGCGCGTTCGAACCGGCGAACGCCGGACCCTATCGGGACCGCGGCCGCACCGACCCCGGCGTGCTGCACGACGGCGACCCCGCGGTGCGCGCATTCACCGACCGCGGCTGGGCCTGGGGCGGGTACTGGCGACGCCACAAGGACTACCAGCACTTCGAACTGCCGTAGAAGTTCTGTTTGACGGGTTTGAACCGGGTCAGACGTGGTACAGCCGCGCCATGTTGACGCAGCTGAAAATGAGTCTCCCGGTGATCGTGGCGGGCGCCGCGATCGCCGTCGCCCCCGTCGCCTCCGCGACCTCGATGTTCCCCGCCGGCGGTCCGCCCGGGTGTTATGACCCGGCTGGAACGGGGTGCGCGGTGGCACCCGCACCGGCAGGCGTCGCGGGGCCGCAGGGCGCCGCGGGCACCATTCCGGGCGGACCTGCGGGCGCGGCAGGCCCGCAGGGCGCCGCGGGCACCATCCCCGGCGGACCGGCGGGCGCGGCAGGACCCCAGGGCGCGACCGGTGCGATCCCGGGTGGACCCGCGGGTGCGGCAGGCCCGCAGGGCGCCACTGGCGCCATTCCGGGTGGACCTGCGGGTGCGGCCGGACCGCAGGGCGCCACCGGCGGCATCCCGGGCGGACCCGTCGGATCGGCCGGACCGCAGGGCGCGTCCGGCTGCATCCCCGGGCTGCCCTGCGCGGGCATCCCGGCGCCGTAATCACAACAGCCGCCTTCGGCCGTCAACATGTGTTGACGGCCGGCTGACGGCACGGCGTCACAGCCGGTTCAGCGCCGCCGCCCGGTCCGGCACCGCGAACGACGCCCCGGTGCGCACCGGTGCGCCCGGTCGCGAGACATACGGCAGCACCCGGAAGTCGACCCGCATCTCGTCGGCCGTCACACGGGCGCGGACGTATCCGCGCCGGTTGTTGAAGTACCGGATGTGCGGGTTCTCCGGCAGCACCGCGTCAACGTCTGCCCGGGTGTCCGATCCGTCGCCGCCGGAACTGATCGACGTCGTCACCAGCTCGGTCGCCACCACCGGTGACGACACGTCCCCTGGGCGCTCGTGCACCTCGGCCGCCCAGTGGCTGTGCACGTCGCCGGTCAGCACCACCGCGTTGCGCACCGCAGGGCCCTTCAGCCCCGCGACGATGCGGTCGCGATTGGCCGGGTAGCCGTCCCACGCGTCGGGGTTCACACCGCGGCTCGGCCCCGGGGTCAGCTCCACCTGTGAGAGAAACACCTGCTGTCCCAGCACGTCCCAGCGCGCCCGCGACCGCCGGAAACCGTCGAGCAACCAGCGTTCCTGCTCGGCGCCGGTCAGCGTGGCGAACGGATTGAACTGCTCGGCACAGTCGGTGCGGTATTCGTCGCGGCACGGCTGATCGGTACGGTACTGCCGGGTGTCGAGCAGGTGGAACGTGGCCAGCGCGCCCCAGCCGATCCTCCGGTACAGCTGCATGTCGACACCGCGCGGTTGCGAGAACCGCCGCAGCGGCATGTTCTCGTAGTACGCCTGCATCGCCGCCGACCGTCGAATGAGGAAATCGGGTTGCGGCTTCTCCGGCGTCTCGCCGGCCCAGTTGTTGTCCAGCTCGTGATCGTCGTAGACCGCCAGCCACGGCGCGACGGCGTGCGCGGCCTGCAGGTCGGGGTCGGTCTTGTACTGCGCGTACCGCTGCCGGTAGTTGGCCAGCGTGACGGTCTCCGGCCCGGCGTGCCTGCGCACCCCGCCCGGCCTCGCCTCGTATTCGTACTGGTAATCACCAAGGTGCACAACGAGATCGGGCTGTTCCCCAGCCAGTCGCCGGTAGGCGGTGAACCAGCCCTGTTCATAGTGCGAGCATGACGCCACGCACATCGTCAGGGCCGTCGCGAGGGCGTCGGGCGGCGGCGCGGTGAGGGTCCTGCCGGTCGGTGACAGGTGCCCCGCGGCGCGGAACCGGTAGAAGTACTCGGCTCCCGGCCGCAGTCCGTGAAGGTCGACGTGCACGCTGTGTGCGGCATCGGGCGTCGCCGTGGCGATACCGCGCTGCTCGACGCGAGTGAACCGCTCGTCGGCCGCGACCTCCCACTCCACGTCCACCGGCCGGGCGGGCATACCGCCGAATCCGTCTTCGGCCAACGGGTCCGGCGCCAGCCGCGTCCAGATCACCACTCCGTCGGGCGCCGGGTCGCCGGACGCCACGCCGAGGGTGAACGGGTCGGCGGGCACCAGGTTGGTGCTGCGCGCGACGGCGCAGCCGGCGAACGGCAACACCCCGAGCGCGACCGCTCCCCGCAGCACGGCCCTGCGGCTCAGTTGAGACACGGCGCAGTGTCTGCGACCCGGTTGTCCTGCCGGTGACCGCCGGCTGTACGGCGCCCCGCCGCGACGATGCCGTTGCGCGAACACCGGATACTCTCGGGGCGTGCCGCTGCCATTCGATCCCGAGATCCTCGCCGCGCTGCTCGCTGCGCCCCAGCCACCCGACCCGACGCCCCCGCCGGTGGGTGACGTCGCCACCCGACGGCGGAACACCACGGCGACCTTCGACCTGATCGCCGAGATGGTCCCGGCCGTGGACGGCGTCGATGTCAACCGGCACGTGCTCACCACCGCCGACGGCGCGGAGTTGCCGCTGTGGTGGTACCGCCCGGTCGGTGTGCCCGAAAACGGGAGCGCCGCACTGTATCTGCACGGCGGCGGGATGATCCTCAGCCTCGAGGAGACCGGCCGTGGATACGACGCGATCGTGCGCCGCTACGTGGCCGAGTCGGGCGTGCCGCTGCTGATGGTGGACTACCGCGCGGCACCTGAGCACCCGCACCCCACGCCGGCGGAGGACTGCTACGCCGCGCTGCAGTGGCTGGCAGAACACGCAGCCGATCTCGGGGTGGACGCCGGGCGGCTCGCAGTGATGGGTGACAGCGCAGGCGGCGGGCTCGCCGCAGGCGTGGCACTGCTGGCCCGCGACCGCGGCGGCCCCGCGCTCGCCCTGCAGCTGCTGATCTACCCGATGCTCGACGACCGCAACACCGCACCCGACCCGCAGATCCCCGCCGAGGGCATGGTGTGGAGTTACGACGACAACGTCACCGGCTGGGGCGCCCTGCTCGGCGACCGCGCCGGCGGACCCGACGTGCCCGTCTACGCGGCGCCCGCCCGTGAGGAGAATCTGGCCGGGCTGCCGCCCGCCTATCTCGACACCGGCGACCTCGACATCTTCCGGGCGGAGATCGTCGACTACGCGCATCGGCTCGCCGCCGCCGGTGTTCCCGCCGAACTGCACGTCCACCCCGGCTGCCCGCATGGTTTCGAGATGATCGTCACCGACGCGGACGTATCCCGTCGCGCAGTCGCCGACCGGGTGCGCCGGCTACGCGCGCTCTGACGCGCGGACACGCACACCTAAGCTGAGGTGGTGTCCGACGAGATCTCGACCGCGCTGATCATCGGCGCGTTCCTGGCCATGGTCGTCGCCTTCATCGCCGGCCGTGCGCTCACCCACAAGCCGGAACTCGGCCGCCGCGTCTACTGGGGCGGCTGGGCGGTGGCCATCCCGCTGTTCGCGCTCGGCATGGCGGCGCCGTTCTGGCCCAACGTGGTGGCGGCGGTGTCGATCCTGGGGATCGCGTCGATCGGGCTGGCGTATGTCATGACGCCGTACCTCACGATCAGCGGGTACACGTACACGATGCAGGACCGCTTCCGCTCCGGCGAGTAAGCCCGGTGGCGCACCAAGCCCCGCTTTTGCGCTGCCGTCAATGTGGCCCACCTCCACTTCTTTGTGTGCTACATCTTGGACCGGCACTGCACGGGCATGAACGATGAAGATCAAATCCTTTCCGACGGCAGAGAACATCACCGGGCGGGATTTCCGGAAGGCGGAATCATCGGTCCAGAAGGCTGTTCGCCATGAGTACCTTGTCCGCGGTGGTGAACTCCTGGAACGAGTGGGATCCGCTCGAGGAGGTCGTCGTCGGCTCCGCGGACGGCGCGTGTTTCGAGCCCACCGAGCCCGGCAGTCGCCCGCAGATCCGTAATGGGCGACGTGGCACGCCTTTTCCCGAGGGGCCGAAGCCACCCGAAGCCATCGAACGTGCGAATGAGGAGTTGGCCGGGCTTCAGGCCCTCCTCGAGTCGCACGGAGTCAAGGTCCGAAGGCCCACACCACACGTCTTCAGCAGAAGTGTCGCCACTCCGCACTTCTCGGTCGCGAACCAGTATTGCGCGGTGTGCCCGCGCGACGTGATGATCACGATCGGGAGCGAGATCATCGAAGCACCGATGTCACGCCGGTCGCGATACTTCGAGTTCACCGCCTATCGCGACCTGGTCTACGAATACTGGAGAGCCGACGCACGCGTGGTCTGGACGACCGCGCCGAAGCCGTCGATGGGCGACGGCATGTACCGCGAGGGTTTCTGGGACTGGTCCGACGAGAAGCGGCATTCCGAGATGCACGCCTTCGAGTTCTGCGTGTCGCAGGACGAGGTGGTCTTCGACGCGGCTGACATCAGCCGGTTCGGCCGAGACCTGGTGGTCCAGGAGTCGATGACATCGAACCGGGCGGGCATCACCTGGCTGAAGAGACATCTCGAACCCAAGGGCTTCCGCGTGCACCCTGTGCACTTCCCCCTCGACTTCTTTCCGTCGCACATCGATTGCACGTTCGTTCCACTACGCCCCGGACTCATACTCACCAACCCCGACCGGCCACTGCGTGCCGGCGAGGAGAAACTCTTCCTGACCGATGACTGGGAGTTCGTCTCCGCTCCGCGGCCCACATCGAGCAACTCCGAGATGCCTGACTACTGCCAGTCGTCGAAGTGGCTGTCGATGAATGTACTGAGCATCTCACCGACCAAGGTCGTCTGTGAGGAACAGGAGCGTCCGCTTCAGGATCTGCTGTCCGGGCTCGGCTTCGAGGTGTTCACCATCCCGTTCCGGAATGTCTTCGAGTTCGGCGGATCTCTGCACTGCGCCACCTGGGATGTGCGCCGCATCGGAGGGTGTGAGGAGTACTTCTCGGCCGGCGACTACCGCCCGCTGGTTTCATGAGTCGCATGGTCGAGCCGGCGTGAAGATCGGCCTGATCTGCGGCGACGGCCTCCCGGTCTCGGGACTGTTGACCGTGTTCCGCAGCGTCTACCGCCTCGGACGGTCGATGGGCGTCTTCGACCACATGGTCGTCGCCGACCTCGGCTACTCGTGGCGGGCGGACAAGACGCGATTCTTTCCCAACGGACCGGATTCTCACCCCTATCCGCCGTGGCTCCGGCCGACGGTCAACGACGCGATCGCGGGCCTGGACAGAGCCGAGCTGTCGGCAGAGCTCGAGGACATCCGTCGATGCGTCGCCGCGTTCGATGGCTTGGTGGAAGCCGAGCGGCAGTCGCTGGTCGACCGGATCGAGACCCTGCGGCAGGTGTACTTCGACCACTTCAGGACATGGCTGGAGCGCCATGATCCGGACTGGGTCTTCGCAGTGAATCTCACTCTCCCGCATGCGGTGAGCGTCACGTCCGCGCTGTATATGGCCGCAGAACGGCACTACCGTGCGCGCCGGGGCGGACTGGTGATCTGGGATCACGACCTGTGCGGCTCGAATGGGCGCTGGGACATAGCAATCGATCGGCGGTTCTATCCGTCCGTTCCCAATGACGTGACGCCGCTGCCCGCCGAGGCGGCACACGTCAACTGGATCGTGGTGTCCCAGGGGCTCGCGCGAGAGGCGGAAAGCTATGACACCACATCGCGACCGAAGGTCATCGCCAACCTGCTTCCGGTGATCCCACCGGGAATCGACGACCGCCATCACGAATTCACGCGACAGCTCGAGTTGAGCCTGGAACGACCGATACTGCTGAGCCCGGTGCGGATCTACCGGGTCAAGGGCGTGAATCAATCGCTGCGATTCCACGCAGAAGTCGTGGGTGAGTGCCTCCGCCGTTCACTTCCGCCGCCCTACCTGCTCGTCTTCGGCGACCTCGACGAAGATCCGGACTACGGCGACGAACTCGTCGCACTGCGCGACGAACTCGCGACGGAGAAGTACGTCCGATTCCTCGGCGGCGTCCCTCTCGAATCGGTGCGAGAAGCCGACGGGGACTGGCGGTTGGACGAAGTGGACCTTCTGCGGCTCGCGCGAGCGACCCACGGCGGGGTTGTCTTCACACCCAGCGTCAGCGATTTCGAGACGGTCGGCCTGGGTGCCGGCCTGGCGGCTGCCGCAGAGGTTCCCGCCGTGTCGACTCGATACAACGCCTTCGACGAGTTCTACGGTGCCGCAGGCATCAGCTGCACGACGTTCGAGACCGACGGAACCGGCATGACCGACGCGGCGGTGGAGTTCGTCGATGTGCTGGCGGGATTCGCTCGGCGCGACGCGGAGCTGATCGCCGGCCTGAAGCGCAATCGCCAGGCCGTGGAGTCGCTGTTCCCGACGGATCCGTGGAGGACACTGCTCGACTCGATGAACGACGGCACCGCCAGTTCCGATCCTCCTGTAGAGGAGCGAACGATGTGACGTCCGAGCACGTCAGCGTGGTTCTCGTCGCGCCACCGTACTACGAGGTTCCGCCCATGGATTACGGCGGAACCGAGGCCGTCATCGCGGACCTGGCCGATGGCCTCGTCGCCCGCGGACACAACGTATTCGTCCTGGGCGCCGGGCATTCGAGGACCGCCGCGCGCTTCGTCGCGATCTCGCCTGAGGCCGTCCCCGAGCGGCTGGGTCAGGTTCGTCCCGAGATCGTGCACGCCATCGAAGTACGCCGGGCGATCGCGCGGCTGGCGCGCCGAGAAGGCGTGGACATCGTCCACGATCACACCATGTCCGGCGCCCTCAACGCGTCGAGCTACGGCAGCCTGGGCGTCAAGACGGTGTCCACCGTGCACGCCACGATCGACGGCGACATGCGTCGGTACTACGCGGCTCTCGATCGAGACCTCGGGCTGGTGGCCGTCAGCCATCGTCAACGAAGCTCATCGCCGGATCTCAACTGGGTGGGGACCGTGCACCACGGCCTCCGGGTCACCGATTGGCCATTCCGCGCGACCAAGGACGGCTTCGCGCTGTTCCTGGGTCGGTTCTGTCCGGAGAAGGGGCCGCACCTGGCGTTGGATGCCGCTCACTCCACGGGCATCCCGCTGGTCCTCGCCGGAGCGTGCGTCGAACCCGGCGACCGCGGCTATTTCGAGCAGGAGGTCATGCCCCGAATGACCGACCGCGACAGGGTGATCGGGCGCGTCGGCGGCCTGGCGAAGCGTGATCTTCTCGCCGCAGCGCGGTGCCTGTTGTTCCCGATCCGTTGGGAGGAGCCCTTCGGGCTGGTGATGATCGAGGCGATGGTGACCGGCACGCCCGTCGTGGCCCTGCGGGCCGGGTCGGTCGACGAGATTGTGGTCGACGGCAAGACCGGATACGTCTGCAAAGAACCGTCATCCCTCGGAGCCGCCCTCGAGGCTGTGGGCGACATCGATCCGGACGCGTGTCGCGCCCACGTCCAGGAATTCTTCGGTATCGAGCGCATGGTCGCCGGCTACGAGGAGGTGTATGCGTCCGTCGCGGCAGCGACGAAGTGACATGCGGTAGCGGGCTGACCCGCGCCGCGAGAATCGACATCAAGGGAGAAGCGTCATGACCATCACTCGCGGGCTGCCGGCAGCCCTCGTCATCGCTGCCGGCGTGGCTGTCGGATCGGCGGGCACCGGCTGGGCGGGCGGGCCTACACAGGTTGTCCCGGTTCCTCCGAACCCGGCTGCGGCGGGCGGTGAGCCGTTCCAGGGCGTCTATGACCTGCGGTACACCCGGGCCTCCGGTCAGGTCCTCACCGGAACATGGACGGTCGCGCCGTGCGGGCCCGGATGCGCCAACGTCACGGCGGCCGTCGAGATTCTCGTGCCGTACAGCGGCAACGCCCGGCTGACCGGTAACCAGTGGGTGATGACGATCAACAGGCCGGACGCCGTCATCTGCCCTGACGAACGCCGACTACCCGGCACCACGACCTACACCTGGGACAGCGCGACGCTGACCGGGGGTACGAGCACCAGCGCACCGGTGAACTGCGAGGGCGTGCCGCAGGGACCCAACAGGCCTGGGACGTTCACCCTGACAAAGCGCGGATAGCGCGAAGTCATTCGGCTCTGGAGCCGACTCCATCCGGGTGGTGAGTCGGTGTCGCCTCGAGCGCTTCGAAGTACGGTTTCATCGACGGGTAGTAGGCGTCGAAGTCCGGTAGTGGCGATTGGTCTCTGGCGGCCACCAGGTTGTCGAGGTAGTACTCCCAGCCGGGTCCGACGTCTTCGATCCCGCGAACGTTCTCCAGACGCTGGATCAATCGCAGTTCAGTTGTTCCGCCCGACTCTTGGAGGAACAGCGCGAGGTGCCACGAGCCCGATTCGTCGATCATCGTGACGGCGAGGTGGCGGGGCGGATCGCACGCCTCGATCCGCATGTCACACCACGGTGCACCTTCTTCGAAGCCCAATTGGACTTCGATGGTCGAACCGGGCGCGCCGTCGCCTTTCCAGGTACCGAACCATCTGGCACTGCGGTCGGGTTCGGTCACGCTCGCCCACACGTCGTCGGCGGATGCGCGAAACGTCCGGGTGAAGGTGAGGTCGTACCCGGCGGGGGTCGCGAACAGCCGGGCCGTCGGTGATGGCGGTTTCATGCGGTGGCCTCCTTGGTCGTCGGATCTCCGCGCCGCTCGCGGCGCGTGCGGTGGACCTCCGTTTCGAGCGCGTCGAGGTGCGCTTCCCAGCTCACCGGAGTCGCGAGGCCGGCCAGCCACGTCATCAGGGGCGTCGCGGCGTTCGGGTCGAGGGTGTAGATCCGCTGCCTGCCAACGACTTCAGCCGTCACGAGGCCACTGTCCCGCAGTACTCGCAGGTGACGACTCACTGCCGGGCGGCTGATCGGGAACATCGCGCACAGCTCGCCGGCCGGCATCGGCCGGTCGCGCAGGGACTCGAGGATGTCGCGGCGCACGGGGTCTGCGAGTGCAGCAGCGATCTCGTCCACGGAAGAAAGCGTAACAGAGCGGTTACGCGATCGGGCTCGAGTGGCCACTTGGCGCACGCTTGGCGGCACGAAGCGCGTCACAACTGGCCACTCGCGGCCCGATAACGCAACAGGCCCCCTCGAAAGGGGGCCTGATCAGCGTGGCAGGTACAGGATTCGAACCTGTGTAGGCGTAAGCCGACGGATTTACAGTCCGCTCCCATTGGCCGCTCGGGCAACCTGCCGGGGTGGTGGCACCCTCCTCGTGGATTCGGTGCGCAACGCAGGATACAACGACTGGGTACCCCCGACACAAATTGATCGGGCTGTCACCGCCCGGTGATCCGCCTCTCGATCGCTGCCACGACCCGGTTCGGATCCAAATCAGCCAGGCGCGCTGCGAGCGACTCCAGCAGTCGACCGACCTGTGCAGCCCGGTCAGCCCGGTCTCCGGACAACTCCGCAACGAGCAGGTCAGTGGTGAGCACCTCCTCGACCGCCGCGTCGAGGACGTCACGCCCGCGTGGTTCGCGCACGTGGATCGACATGTGCAACGAACTCGACGACACCAACGCGCGGGCATGGTGCGCGAGGTAGGGCGGAAGGTACAGCCCTTCTCCCGGCTCCAGCACCACCACGGTCTCGGGGCCGGCCGGTGTCGCTGCGCCGGCCCGTCGCAGCGCAGGGTTGGAGGGCGTGTCGAACAGGGACCATTTCTTGCGGCCGGCGAGCTGGACGACGAACACGTGGGCGTCGTCGCGGTGCGTCGCCAGCCCCTGATTGCCCGGCGGGCTGTAGAAGGCGGTGGCCTTGCTGACGCCGACCACGACATCGGTCAGGTCGCGGCACAGGGCGCGGCTCGGCGGATGCCATTCGTGCATGTTGCACAACATCAACGTGCCGCCTCGGCCGAAGACCTCACGCGTCTTCGCCGCATCGATGAAGCCGGTGACCGTCTGACCTTTGACCACCCGCGGCGATCCGACGCAGCGGATCGGCACCTGGCGTCCGTCGAGGAACACCTTGAAGAACGGATGCTGGAGCAGGCTGCAGTCGATCCAGCCTTCGACATCGTCGACGCCGAGAACAGCGCCGAATCGCTCCGATGCCGAGAATCGGAGTGGCGCCAGGCCCCACGGTAGCGATGCCGGTTCCGCCGGCGCCAACAACAGTTGCGCCACCGTCGGCCTGACCTCATCGAGCAGTGTCACCGCCACCCCCTCGCCGAGGAAACCATATGGTCGGCGCCGCCCAGCCGGAGGTAACGACGCGCGCTCATTTGCGCTTTCAACGAAAAAGTCGACACCAGAGGCGATTTGAGCAGCCAATCTCTTCTCGGCCCGGCGCGCCTCCGATTCGGCCAGACCCGAGAATGTCTACACTCGGGCACCTTTCCCGGATCCACCTCTTGGAGGACTGATGGCCGACGATCCGAACTCCCAATTCGAGCTCAACGAGAATCCACTTGTCTCCGCACTGATTTCGCGGGGTGCGGAGAACGCTCGCGTGCTGCGTGGATTCGTAGGACCGTCCCGCGACGACCGGCACATCACGCTGTATCAAAGCCTCGCACGACTCGGCGACACCGTGGAGGTCCCGCGGGAGGACATCGTCTACGCCCTCGACGCGCCCCGCTCAGAACTGGGCGCCGTCATCCTCTGGGTCAAGGAGGACGCCCAGGTGTCGGTGCGTCGCAGCGAGGGCAGCGTGCCAAGGCAGAACCCCGGCGCCTCCCTGCAGAACGAGGTCCGTCGAGGACGGCTGCGGATGCAGGTCCGGTCGGGATGGGGTGGCGGCGTGTGCACATCTGTCTGCGAGCCGTGTATCTCCTGGTGCGACTGCAGCATCTGCCAGACCCTGCCTCCCGAGTGATGCGACTCACCGAAGTCGTCGAACGATTGTCGGCGACCGACTTCCCCGCGAAAGACGAACGCGCGCATCCCGACCGCGACACGGTCGCGCGCGCCCGAGCAGACATCGAGACCGCCGTCATCGACGACCGCTTCCTCGCCGATTGCATTGCGCGAGAGTTGGAATCCCTGATACGGCCGCAGCCGCGGCGCGGCCTGGTGCCGTTCCTGACGGTCCCCCGGTTCGGCATCCGGTTCGCATTCGGTTACTGGCCACCCGGGGGCACTCCTGGTCCGCACGAACACAACGCCTGGACCATCACCGCGGTGTGCCGCAACGAGCTCGAGGTCCAGACCTTCGACCGGAGCGAGTCCTATCGGCGCGGTCGACTGGTACCGAAGAACATGTTCGCGGCCTCCGCCGGCCGTGTCGGCTACATCTATGAACCGAGCATTCACGCGCCGGTCAACGCGACGTCCGACTGGTCGCTCTCGCTACACGTGACCAGCCCCCGCGACGGCGAGCCGATGGAGGACTGCGGTCTACCCGTGACCGGTCTGAAACGGCCGGACCGGCGTCGCATGCCCCCGGCCGGGCACCCCTACCTCAGCGTCGCCATGGACCGGGCGCGTAAAGCACGGGTACACGTGCTCGCCCGGGTGTTGGCGGCGATGTCCGTTCCCGAGGCGGATCCCCTGCTCGACAAGTGCGTCGACCTGGGTTCGCACTCCACGCGCAAGCTGCACACACGGCGGCGGGGAGGCGATTCGGATGCACCGTACGTGCTGCGCCGCACCCATCCTGGCGTCGAGTTGAGTCATCGGGTACACGCCGGCACCGTCGCCCTGGTGGCCGAGACGGCGGGCGAACCGGTCGAAGAGCTCACCATCGATGCCGTCGCCACCGAGGCGATCGCCTTCGCCGCGCGACGGCAGGCCTTCGATGCCCGCGAGCTGCCGGGTCCGCTGACCGACGAAGAACGCATCACGATCGCCGAGGCGCTCGAGGACCTCGGGCTGTTCACGATGACGACATCATGACCATCGTCGACGCATCCGTCGAGAGGGCGACGTCGCACGGCGCGCTGAGCTTCGACGCGCCGTACCTCGTCGAGAAGCTGGTGAAGAACTGCGTCGCCGACAGTGCCGCCGAAGCCGAGGCGCTGTTTCGCGAGGTGAAGCGCTACCTGGTGCTGGCGGACCTCGACAAGGACCGCGTATGGAACATGTACTCGCTGCGGGTCGACGAGGCGTGGCACCAGTTCATCCTGTTCACCCGGCAGTACATCGACTTCTCCCAGCGGTTCTTCGGGCGCTACGTGCCGCACAACCCGAGCAACGCTCCAAAGGTCGAACTGTCGCGGCCCCTGGAGAAGACGACGTTCGAGCAGTTCCAGGCGCGGTACCAGGAGCTGTTCGAGGAGCCGCTCCCGGCGATCTGGTACGACGAGCGATCGGTCACCTTGCACCGGCGGCTGTTCAGCAGGTGGTCCGGTCCACTCGTGGTGCGCACCGCCGGCGACATGGTGGAATTGATCGGCGAGCACGGGGTTCCGCTGTTCGCCGTCAACGATCTGGCCCGCGAAGCGCTGGAATTCGTGGTGGCCACCGGCGCCTTCTATGTCCGCGAACTTCCCGGCGACCTCGACGACGAAGAAAAGGTGGCGCTCGCCGCTGCCCTGGTCGAGAGCAAGGTGTTGCGCGCGGCATCGTGAAGCCCTTCTCGCCGGCCTGCGAGGATGTAGGCAGACAACGCGAACACTTCAGGGAGGGAGCGAGTCCATGGCGGATTCCAGCTTCGACATCGTCAGCAAGGTCGACCGTCAGGAGGCCGACAACGCGCTCAACCAGGCCGCCAAGGAGCTGTCCACCCGCTTCGACTTCCGCGGCACCGACACCACCATCGCGTGGAAGGGCGAGGAGGCCGTCGAGATCGTCAGCTCCACCGAGGAACGCGTGAAGGCCGCCGTCGACGTCTTCAAGGAGAAGCTCATCCGCCGCGACATCTCGATGAAGGCCTTCGACGCGGGCGAACCGCAGGCCAGCGGTAAGACCTACAAGGTGTCCGGGTCGATCAAAGAGGGCATCACCAGCGAGCAGGCCAAGAAGATCACGAAGCTCATCCGCGACGAGGGACCCAAGGGCGTCAAGGCGCAGATCCAGGGCGACGAGATCCGGGTGAGCTCGAAGAAGCGCGACGACCTTCAGGCCGTCCAGGCGCTGCTCAAGGGCGCCGACCTCGACGTCGCGCTGCAGTTCGTCAACTACCGCTGACGCGGCGCGTGCCCGTCGACCTGCGTTCCGACACCGTCACCCGACCCACCGCGGCGATGCGTGCCGCGATGGCCGACGCCGAGGTCGGCGACGACCAGTACGGCGAGGACCCGACCACCAACCGGCTGCAGGCCAGGCTCGCCGAGCTGCTCGGCAAAGAGGCGGCGCTGTGGCTGCCGTCGGGCACGATGGCCAACCAGGTGGCGCTGCGGGTGCTGACGCGCCCCGGCGACGAGGTGATCGCCGCCGCCGAGTCGCACGCCGCATGGCACGAGGCCGGCGGCGCCGCGCTCAACGCGGGCGTGCAGATCGTCGAGATCGGCAGCCGTGGCACCTTCACCGCCGACGAGATGCTGGCTGCGATCAAGCCCTCAGGGCTGCCGGTGTTCCCCATCACCACGCTGCTGCAGATCGAGAACACCCACAACCGCGCCGGCGGTGTCGTGTTCCCGCAGGCCGACGTGATCGAGCTGTGCACGCTCGCCCGCGAGCGAGGCCTGACGACATTCCTCGACGGCGCCCGCCTGTGGAACGCCGCCGTCGCCACCGGCGCCACGCCCGGTGAGCTTGCGGCACCCTTCGACCTGGTGTCCGTCGCGTTCTCCAAGGGCCTCGGCGCGCCCGGCGGGTCACTGCTCGCCGGCACCGCCGACCTGATCGCCCACGCCGACCGCCACCGCAGGCGGATGGGCGGGGCAATGCGGCAGAACGGCATCTTCGCCGCCGCCGCGCTGCACGGCCTCGACCACCACCTCGACCGGCTCGCCGAGGACCACGCGAACGCCCGCGCCCTCGCCGAGACCCTGGCCGGCGTCATCCCCATCGACCTGAAGACGGTGCAGACGAACATCGTCGTCTTCCATCTGCCCGCCGCGCTGGAGCTCGACGCCGCCGAACTGGTGAGCCGTGCCCGTGACCGCGGCGTGCTGCTCAACGCGTTCGGTCCGCGGACGGTGCGCGCCGTCACCCACCTGGACGTGTACGCCGAGCAGTGCCGGCGCGCCGCGCAGACGCTGGTCGAACTGCTCAGCTGACCGGTGCGACGGCGCTGACGTCTGTGTGGACCGGCGTCTTCTCGCCCCTGTCGTCGACGATGAGCAGGCCGACGGACGGGCGGGCCTCGAACGCCGAGGGCTCCAGCGTCGCGGTGATACCCGACCCCACGTCGAGGACCTGGAGCGCGGTGCCCTGCAGCGCCGGGTACAGGCTCAGCCCACGCACCTCGGACACGGTCGGCAGCCTGCGGATCTCCGGGTCGGCGCAGTTCCACTCGACGTGGCTGAGTTCCGGCGTGATGCCCGTCCACCACAGGTACAGCACCCGGTCGCCCACCATGGGGTCGCGCGAACCCACATTGATCGTGCGCGGCGCCGCGTCCTCCAGCGAGACGATGGTCAGCGCCGCCGAACCGCAGCCGCCGCCCGACTCGCGGAACACCGCGTAGGCAAGGCTGTCGCCGTCCGGGCTGATCACCGCCCGCTCGATCGGCGTGTTCGCGTTCGTGTCCCCCAGCGGCTTCGGCGGCTCGTCACCGCGCACCGAATACAGGATGTGCGGGCCGTTGGACGGCGGCGGCTGCGACTCTGCTCGCGCCACCACCGCGGTGTCCCCGCGGGCCGCGACCAGCAACGGCGGACCGGACGAGAGGGGCGTCTGCGGCAGGTCGAGTGTCCGGCGCAACGTCGGCGCCGGGTCCGCCACGGCCAGGTCGAGTTGCATCAGCCGGTCCGGCTCCTCGACCCACACGACGGTGCTGCCGCCACCGGTGCCCACCCACGGGCCGACCGGCACCTCGATGGTCCGCGGGTACGTGCTCTCGGTGTCGAGCACCGCAAGCCGGCCGTCGTTGCGGGCGAACACGAACCGGCCGTCCTCGGTGAGGATCGGCTCACCGGTGGCGGCGAAGTCGCCGGGCTCGGTCGCGAGTAGCGTGCCACCCTGCGCCAGCCCGATCTCCTTGGCGGCCCGGAACGCCAGCATCGGCCCACGGGTTTCCGGCTCGGCCTGCGGCGCCTGGCACGCCACCAACAGCGCCGTCGACGCCAGACCCGCGAGCAGAGTTCGCATCATCACGCCGTCGATTATCCGGGCGGCGGCGCCGACTCTCGCAGGGCGTCGAGGAGCGCGGGAAGCGGCACAGCGGCGAACCCGATGGCCGAATCGCCGATCCCGTACGGGATGACCAGCGTCTCGCCGTGCAGGAGCGCGCCGCAGGAGTAGACCACGTTCGGCACGTAGCCGTCCTGCTCGTCGGCGCCCGGGCTGAGCAACGGTTGGCGGAGTCGGCCGACGATCCGGGTCGGATCGTTCAGATCGAGCAGCAGCGCGCCGATACGGTACGTACGCATCGGTCCGACGCCGTGGGTGAGCACCAGCCACCCGTCGGGCGTCTCGATCGGCGGGCCGCAATTGCCGAGTTGCAGCACCTCCCACGGCTGCTCGGGTTGCTGGCATGGCGACGCATCGTTCCACACGCACCGATGGTCGGAGAAGCCGACGGAGTTGGTCTCCCGGTCCGAGCGCGACATCGCCGCGTAGCGGCCCGCGATCCGGCGGGGAAACAGTCCCAGGCCTTTGTTGGCGGCGGCGGCACCGACCATCGGAGTGGAGGTGAAGGTGCGGAAATCCGTTGTCGCGAGCAATTGTTGGCTGATCAACGTGCCGCTGTAGGCCGTGTAGGAGGCGTAGTAGGTGACGGAGCCGTCCTCGTCGACGAAGCGGAGGAACCGCGCGTCCTCCATACCGCCCGCCTCGGCGTCCGTCGCCGGGACGAGCACCCGCTCGCTGAGAGGGACCTCGTCGGAGAATCGGATCCCGTAGGTGCGTTCGGCGATGACCTGGATGGCGTCGATCGTCTTGCTCGCATGCCCGCGTGTGCTCAGGTTGGTGTTCAGCCGATCCAGACGCTCGCTCAAATCGGCACGGGTGAAGCTGTCGCCGAGCGCATCGAGGACGTAGTCGGCGGCCTCACCGGCCTCGTCGAGCCGGGTCAGCTCGCTGCGGAACACGGCGGACTCGAGCAGGGTGGCGTCGATGATGCCGACGGAAGCGTAGGCCGGCGGGGCGTCGAGCAGCACCCCGCCCGCGGCGTCGACCGTCCCCGTGCGGAACCCGATCGAGGAACGGTGCCCCTCACCGATGCCGCGGACACTCATCACGAATCGCAGGCTGCCCGCGGGCACGTCGGTCTGATCGGGGTGCGCGACCATGCTCGGGTTGCACAGCGCCGCCCCTTCGATGGCGTACTCGCTGGTGAACGCCGCGCCGACGAGCAGCACCCGCTCCGGGGTGAGTTCCACATCGCGGTCAAGGCGGTCAGCGAGTTCCCGGGCGTGCCGACGGAATGTCCCGACCATGTCCCGGTGCCGTCCCTGGAATCGGGTCAGCACATCGTCGAGGGTCGCCCTGACCTCGTCCTCGTCCAGCGCGAGGATGCGGCGCAGCACCACTCCCGCCCGGGATTCCTGATGTTCGAACCCCTCCTGGCCCGGCACGAACAACTGTGTGATCACCCGCGACCTGTCCGGCGAGAGTCGCACCGCACTCCGAGTGGCGAGCGGACTCGCCACCGAGGTCATCGGGGCACGGTCGCGAGCCGGCGAGCGTGTTGGAACGTCGAGAGCACCGCCAGTGTCGATTCGGCGCCTCTGTTGAGGTTCACCCCGTCGGCGTGCAGACCGTCGTAACCGCCACCGGTCGCGGGATCCCACATCACCTGCGCCGAGTCGTTGTCGCCTTCGAACCAGGCCGCCGCCCGGCGCACGCCGTCAGGCCATGCCTCGTCGGGATCGACGGCAGCGGCGCGCGCGCACGCGTCGGCGAGCGCGGCCACCTCGATGGGCTGCTGGTCGAAGCCGGGCCGCACATCGCTGTTGTCCCGGCCGCCCACCGGCGTGGGCGAGAAGTGACCGTCCACCGTTTCGTAGTCGACCAGCCAGGCCAGCAGATCGAGTCCCCGCCGGCGAAGCTCGGAGTCGTCGAGCGCGGCGCCGGTCGCGATCATCGCCTCGGCGAGAACGGCATTGGCGTAGGCCAGTCGAGCCTCCGGCCACGGCCAGGCCGGATCACCGGTCGGTGCGGGAAGGGATTCGCGGTAGTCGGTGAGCAGTTTGCGTGCATCCGCGTGATCGGGTTGCACACCGAGCAGTTCGGCCGCGCCCAGCGCCGCGAAAGCCATCGCCCGAGGTGATGTCGACCGCGCCTGAACGGCACGCTCGAACTGCATGAGAGCGGTCTGCTTCGCCCATGCGACCGGACTGTGCGCCGCCGCTGTTCCCGTGGCCCATACACAGCGGCCCCACGGATCGTCGAGACCTGGCTCGTCGGTCCAGCGGCCACTGCTGTCCATCCGGTTTCGGCAGGGACCGGTCAGGGTCTGCGCGTCGCCGAGGAAGCGCAGCGCGAGCCCGGCCAGACCGTTGAGCGTGCGGTCCACCTCGGGTTGCCGGACGACCACTACGATCACCCGCGCCATGTCGTCGGTGCAGTAGCCGTGTTCGGGCCGGGGAGCGTCGAGGCAGGCGTGCTCGAAGGTGCCGCGACTGTCCGTCATCCGTCGCAGATGGTCGAAGAGCGGGACGGGCGTCTCGGTGTTCATGCAGCAGCCATCCGTTCGTGGAGAATTCGTTGAGCCAAAACGAGATACGCATCCGCGACGATGGACCACGACATCGTCGGCGCCAGCCTGCGCGCCTCGGCGGCCATGGATCCCGCCAGCCTCGGTTCGGTCAACACCCGCCGCAGGGCTGACGTCATCGCGTCCGGGTCACCGTGGTCGACGATGATCCCCGCCCCGGTACCCAGGAGTTCGACGGCGTGCGGGAATGCGGTGGCCACGACCGGACGCCCGTGTGCGATGGCGTCGACCAGGACGCCGGAGGTGACCTGATCGGTGGAGTCGTAGGGCAGCACGACCGCGGCGGCCGACTGCACCAGCGTCGTCAGCGATGTCGCGTTCCTGTAGTCGTCGTCGAACGACACCGAACCCGCCAGACCGTGGCGCCTGGCCTGTTCACGGCGAGCGTCGCGGTAGGCCTCACCGTCGTTGGCCAGCACCTTGGGGTGTGTTCCACCGGCAATCAAGTACCGGGGTTGTCCTGTGAGGCCGTGCAGTGACCGCATCGCCTCGATCACCCGCTCGATGCCCTTGCCGGGCCCGATCAGACCCCAGGTCAGCAACGTGGGTCTGCCGGAACGCTTGGTCGGTGCATGCGCGGGGATCCGCGCGCCGTGCGGAATAGTGGTGACCTTGCTGCTGTCGACGTCGAAGCCCTGGCACAGCCGGACCTTGGCGGCGTCCGACATCACGACTACCCGATCGGCCAGCGTCGCGAGCCGTTCCAGGACCCAACGTTGATGTGGCGTAGGTCTTTTGAGCACCGTGTGCGCCACCACGATCGACGGGATCTGCAGTTCGCCGACGATGTCGACGACTTCGTCACCGTCGACGCCGCCGTAGAGGCCGTACTCGTGCTGGATGACAGCCACGTCACTCTGATTCAGCAGTCCCGCCCCGGCGCGCACAGAAGACGCCGAGCCGTTGACGACCTCGCCGATGACTCTCAGGTTCGAGGGGGACGAGTCGCCGGCGACCCGCACGACGCTGATGGCGGAGCCGTGTGAAGCCAAGCCGTCGGCAAGGGCCGCACTGAAGGTGGCCAAGCCACATCTTGTCGGTGGGTAGGTACTGAGAATTCCGACGGTGGGACGCGGGAACGATTGCGCTGCACTGTCGAAAGACGATGGTCGGAGAAAGGACGAAACGGTCAAGGTGATCCCGGCTTTGCGGTTGCCACCGGTGTGTCCGGCGTGAGCGATTGCTCGGGCGATCGGCGGTGAGACGGCCGACCCTTCCCGGACTGGCTGGTTGCCCAACTCATCCGACCGTACACCCAAAGCCGCCGCCGCGGTGCGGGCGGCGTTTTCAGCACTGAATCGCCCTCCGACCGGAGACGTCCGCCATACCCTGATCGGATGGCACCGGCTCAGCGCGAACCCAATGTCGTCGTCCTCGGCGGAGGCTCCTGGGGCACCACCGTCGCGTCCATCTGCGCCAGGCGCGGACCGACGCTGCAGTGGGTGCGCTCTGAGGAGACTGCCAAGGACATCAACGAGAATCACCGCAACACCAAGTATCTCGGCGACGAAGTCGCCCTGACGGAGACGCTGCGCGCCACCACCGATTTCGCCGAGGCCGCCAACCAGGCCGACGTCGTCGTGATGGGCGTGCCGTCGCACGGATTCCGGGGCGTGCTCGAGGAACTGGCGGGCGAGCTGCGGCCGTGGGTCCCGGTGGTGTCGCTGGTCAAGGGACTCGAGCAGGGCACCAACATGCGGATGAGCCAGATCGTCGGCGAGGTGCTGCCCGGCCACCCCGCCGGAATCCTGGCCGGGCCGAACATCGCCCGTGAGGTCGCCGACGGCTACGCCGCCGCCGCGGTGCTCGCCATGCCCGACCAGCACCTGGCGGCCCGGCTCTCGGAGTTGTTCCGCACCAGGCGGTTTCGCACGTACACCACCGACGACGTGGTGGGTGTGGAAATGGCGGGTGCGCTGAAGAACGTCTATGCGATCGCCGTGGGCATGGGCTACTCGCTGGGCATCGGCGAGAACACCCGCGCGATGGTGATCGCCCGCGCGGTGCGCGAGATGTCGAAGATGGGCGAGGCGCTCGGCGGGCACCGCGACACCTTCGCAGGGCTGGCAGGCATGGGCGACCTCATCGTGACCTGCACCAGCCAACGGAGCCGCAACCGCCACGTCGGGGAACAGCTCGGCTCAGGCAAGTCGATCGACGAGATCATCGCGTCGATGAACCAGGTCGCCGAGGGCGTCAAGGCCTCGAAGGTGATCATGGAGTTCGCCGACGAGTACGGACTGAACATGCCGATCGCCCGCGAGGTGGACGGCGTCATCTACCACGGCTCGTCCGTCGAGCAGGCCTATCGTGGGCTGGCCGCCGAGAAGCCCGGCCACGAGGTGCACGGCCAGGGCTTCTGACGTCAGTTGAAGTACGGGCTGGTGCCCTCGGGGCGGTCGACCAGCGGGTTGCCGCCGACGACCCAGCTGGCCGTTGGGCTGATCACGAAGCCGTTCTGTGTCCGGGTGTCGACGCACGAGGTGATGGTGCCGTCGGTGCCGCAGCTGACCGTCTGGAAGCTGAGCCGGGTGTTCGGTGGCAGCGGCTTGGGTGCTTCGGCCGCCGCGTACAGCGGCGCCGAGGTGCTCGAGAACCCCGGCGCTCCGGGGCCGCCGCTGACCAGGTTCGCGCCGCCGGGCGCACCAGGCAGTGCGCCGCTGCAGCCGTAGCCGCCGTTGCGCTGCAGCACACAGGTGACGCCCTGGGGGGTGGCGAATGCGTACCAGCTGCCGTCCGTCACGGCGTAGTCCGGCAGCTTGGCCGGGGCCCAGGCGTTGACGTTGGGCAACGGAGGTGGCGGCGGCGGCGCAGGTGGTTGGGCTGCCGCGACCCCCGGCATTCCGACGAAGACCGCCCCCACGGCACTGGCCGCGCCGATCAGCATTCTGCTCAGCACGCGATCACCCTAACGTGGTTGCGCAGGCGGCGGGCACCATGGCCGTCAGTACCGGCCGGGGCCGCGGCCTGCCATGTCCTCGAGCCGGCGGATCCGCTCCTCGATCGGCGGGTGCGTCGAGAACAGCTTGCCCATCTTCTCCCCTGCCCGGAACGGACTGGCGATCATCAGGTGCGCCTGGTCGGCCAGTTGCGGCTGGGGCGGCAGCGGGGCCGCCTCGACTCCACCGGCGATCTTGCGCAGCGCCGACGCCAGCGCCAGCGGATCACCGGTCAGCTCGGCGCCGGACTGGTCGGCCTGGTACTCCCGCGACCGGGACACCGCCAGCCGCACCACCGTCGCGGCGATCGGCCCCAGTAACGAGACCAGAAGCAGTGCAAAGGGATTGGCACCGTCACGGTTGCCGCCGAACATCGACGCGAACATCGCGATGTTGGCCAGCGCGGTGATCACCGACGCCATCGCGCCGGCCACACACGAGATCAGGATGTCGCGGTTGTAGACGTGCGACAGCTCGTGGCCTAGGACCGCACGCAGCTCCCGCTCGCTGAGGATGTGCAGGATCCCGGTGGTGCAGCAGACCGCAGCGTTGCGCGGGTTGCGCCCGGTCGCGAACGCGTTCGGGTTGGCGGTGTCGGAGATGTAGAGCCGCGGCATCGGCTGACGGGCCGCGGTCGCGAGCTCGCGCACGATGCGGTACATCGCCGGCGCCTGCATCTCGTTGACCGGCTGGGCGTGCATGGCCTTCAGTGCCAGCTTGTCGCTGTTGAAGTAGACGTAGACGTTCATGCCGACGGCGAACAGCACCGCCAGGAACATGATCGACCGGCCGAACAGCGCACCGACGAACACGATCAGCGCGGACATGCACACCAGCAACAGGAACGTCTTGAACCTGTTGGCGTGTGGGTTCCAGCTCATCGCGGACTTCCTCCTGTCGCAGATCTGAGAGGTCTTCGCCGGTTGAACGCTCCGGGCCGCCGTCCGGGTTCCGTGATCTCAGCCGTGCCGGTTCACGGTGTAGTCGACCAGCGACGCCATTGCATATCGGCCGGGCCCGTCGGGCAGCTGGTCGAGCTCGTCGCGGGCCTGTGCGGCGTAGCGCGCCACCGTCTCCTTGGCCGCCGTCATCCCTGGTGAGCGGCGCAGCAGCCGCAGCGCCTCGGCCAGGTCGTCGTCGTTGTCGATCGGGGTGGCGAGCAGTTCCCGCAGCCGGTCGGCGTCGGCGCCGGTTTCCCTCAGGGCGTAGAGCACCGGCAGCGTGTGCACGCCTTCCCGGAGGTCGGTGCCCGGCACCTTGCCCGACTCGTCGGGGTCGCTGTCGATGTCGATGATGTCGTCGGAGATCTGGAACGCCGTGCCGACGATGCCGCCCAGCCGGCTGAGCCGCTCGATCTGCTCGTCGTCGGCGCCGGAGAACGTCGCACCGAACCGGCCGGAGGCGGCGATCAGGCAGGCCGTCTTCTCGTACACCACCTTGAGGTAGTGCTCGATCTCGTCGACGCCCTCGGCGGCGCCGCGCGTCTCCCGCATCTGGCCGGTGACCAGCTGGGCGAAGGTGTCCGCGATCACCCGCACGGCGTCCGGGCCGAGCCGCGACACCAGCCGCGACGCCGTCGCGAACAGGTAGTCGCCCGCCAGGATCGCGATGTTGTTGCCCCAACGGGCGTTGGCCGACGGGGCGCCGCGGCGCATCTGCGCCTCGTCCATCACGTCGTCGTGGTACAGCGTCGCCAGGTGCACCAGCTCGATGACGGCGCCGGCCACCGAGACCTGCCAGCCGTCGGGTTCCGGCCCCAGCTGCGCCGAGAGCACGGTGAACAGCGGACGGAACCGCTTGCCGCCGGCCTGGAAGAGATGCTGCACGGCCTCGGCCATCAACTCGTCGGCTCTGCCCAGCTCAGAGGACATCAGCTCCTCGATGCGGGCCACGCCGTCGCGGACGTCGGACGCGAACGTCGCATCGCCGAAATCCACGCCTGCCACCACGGTCGCCGGTGTCCTCACCTCTCCAACATACTGGGGACGATGAGAACCAGGGCAGACGTGGTTGTGGTGGGCGCCGGACCCGCGGGGTCCGCGGCCGCAGCGTGGGCCGCCCGCGACGGCCGCGACGTGCTGGTGATCGATTCCGCGCAGTTCCCGCGCGACAAGGCCTGCGGCGACGGCCTCACCCCGCGCGCGGTCGCCGAGCTGGAGCGGCTGGGCCTCGGGCCGTGGCTGGACGGGCGGATCCGGCACCGCGGGCTGCGGATGTCCGGCTTCGGCGCCGACGTCGAGGTGCCGTGGCCGGGGCCGTCGTTCCCGCCCACCGGCAGCGCGGTGGCGCGCACCGAACTCGACGACCGCGTCCGGTCGGTCGCGGCCGACGACGGCGCGAAGATGCTGCTCGGCGTGAAAGCCGTTGCAGTGCGCCATGCTTCGTCGGGCGCCGTCGAGGCGGTGGTGCTCGACAACGGCGACGAGGTCGGCGTGGGCACCCTGATCGTCGCCGACGGAGCCCGGTCCACCCTCGGCCGCGTGCTGGGCAGGCAGTGGCATCAGGAGACGGTGTACGGCGTCGCCGTGCGGGGATACCTCGCGAGCCCGCGCAGTCACGAGCCGTGGATCACCTCGCACCTGGAACTGCGGTCACCGGAGGGCAAGGTGCTGCCCGGCTACGGGTGGATCTTCCCGCTCGGCAACGGCGAGGTGAACATCGGCGTCGGTGCGCTTGCCACCGCGAAGAGGCCCTCCGACGCGGCGTTGCGGCCGCTGATGTCGTACTACACGTCGCTGCGCCGCGAGGAGTGGGGCTTCGACGGCGAGCCACGCGCGCCACTGTCCGCCCTGCTGCCGATGGGCGGGGCGGTCTCGGGCGTCGCCGGACCCAACTGGATGCTGATCGGCGACGCCGCCGCCTGCGTCAACCCGCTCAACGGCGAGGGCATCGACTACGGCCTGGAGACCGGCCGGCTGGCCGCCGAGCTCCTCGGTGCGGCGGACCTGTCGACGGTGTGGCCGGCGGTGCTGCAGGAGCACTATGCGCGGGGATTCTCGGTGGCGCGGCGGCTGGCGCTGATGTTGACGCTGCCGCGCTTCCTGCCCCTGGCCGGTCCGGTGGCGATGCGGTCGACGACGCTGATGCGGATCGCGGTACGGGTGATGGGCAATCTCGTGACCGACGAGGACGAGGACCGGATCGCGCGGGTGTGGCGGGCCGGTGGGTTGGCGTCGCGGAAATTGGACGCGCGCAAGCCGTTCAGCTGACGATTGGCCGGAAATGTTTGCTGCGGACGTCTTTCCGCTGCCGGGCCGTCGTCTGCCATTCAGCTCGGCCGGTTACGTTCGACGGCATGGCCGTTGTCGAACACGAGCTGCCGAAGCCCCCGCCGATCGACAGTGCGCCGCCGAGGAAGACCCGCACGCCCGAGGAGCGGCGCGTCGAGGTCTGCCCTGTCTGCCACACGGCGCTGCCCGCCGTGACCGCCCGCTGCTTCTTCTGCGAGTGATGCCGGCGGTCACTCTGACGCGCTGAACTCCTCGTCGGAATCGCGCGAGGTGCTCCTGCGCCGTGCGCTGGCCTGCTCGATGAGTTGCGCGGTGGACAATTTCGGCTTCTGTTCGGTCAGGCTCTGCTTGGTCAGCCCCAGTGCGATCAGCACCTCGAAGAAGACGATGATCAGGCCCGCCCAGTAGGCCCACTTCATCGTCGGATCGGGCCGTGTGGTGAAGAACAGGACCAGGAAGATCGGCCCGACGATGCCGAACACGAACACCACGAGCTGGATCTTGACGTACCGCCAGAACGTCTGCATCGCCGATCTCCTCGTCGCCCGGATGGACGCGTGAATGCTATCCCGCCGGGCCCCTGACGGGACTACTCTGGAGTCCACGCGGGTTGTTCACTCTGACAGCGAGGAGATCCGCGAATGATCGCATCGCACAGGCCGGCCCGGCTGCTCTGGGTCGCCACCGCATCAGCCGTGATGGCGCTCGGCCTCAGCGCCCCCATCGCCGCGAAACCGATGGGTCCGTGCGGCAGCGTCACCTACGTCGGGAAGTGCGACCCGATCAGCGAGCGCGACACCACGCCGCCGCGCCAGGGCCACCCTGACACGCCGATCCTGCCGCAGGGCACCGGCGGCCCGCTCGGCTGAGAAGCCGGGCTAAGTACCCAGCTCCTTCAGGAACGCATGGCAGCGCTTGGCCCGCTCGGCGTCCTGCGACATCACCTCTTCGAAGAAGGACGCGATGTCGTCAAGGCCGGCGTTCTTGGCGTCGCGGACGTACTGCCCGTAGTCGTGTCCGGCTTTCAGCGAGTGGTACTGCACCGAAATCAGGTCGAACGAGACATCGTCGAAATCGGTCTGTCCAGCAGGCATGATGGCCTCCCTCCGGTTGATCTGTACGAAGGTCGCCTACCCGCATGCCGAGCGGGAAAACACCGATCAAGAAGCAGGTTTGACGGCGGCGTGCAGGGCGACGATGCCGCCGCTGAGGTTGCGCCACCGCACCTGCGACCACCCGTTGTCCTCGATCCGCTGGGCGAGCGCGGGCTGGTCGGGCCAGGCCCGGATCGACTCGGCGAGGTAGACGTAGGCGGTCGGGTTCGACGACACCGTGCGGGCCATCCTCGGCAGCGCCTGCATCAGATACTCCTTGTACAGCGTCGCGAACGGCCCGTATGTCGGAGTGGAGAACTCGCACACCACCAGTCGCCCGCCCGGCCGCGTCACCCGCGCCATCTCGCGGAGCCCCGCGGCGTGGTCGACGACGTTGCGCAGCCCGAAGCTGATGGTGACCGCGTCGAACACGCCGTCGTCGAACGGCAGCCGGGTGGCGTCGCCTGCGACCTTGGGGACATCGCGGCGCGCTCCGGCGCCCAGCATGCCGACCGAGAAGTCCGCCGCCACACACCATGCGCCGGACGCCGCGAGCTCGACGGTCGAGACGGCCGTGCCCGCGGCCAGGTCGAGCACCTTGTCACCGGGGCCGATCTGCAGGGCCGCGCGGGTCGCCCGGCGCCAGAACCGGTCCTGCCCCAGCGAGAGCACCGTGTTGGTCAGGTCGTAGCGGCGGGCGACGCCGTCGAACATCGACGCCACCTCGTGCGGATTCTTCTCCAACGACGCCCGGCTCACCGTGCCGACGCTACCTGTGCATCCGTGGCCGCCGGGAATGGTGGCGCCGCGACGGCGCTTATATGGCGACATGAGTGCAAAAGTCTGGTTCATCACCGGGACGTCGCGCGGCTTCGGGCGCGAGTGGACGATCGCCGCCCTCGACCGCGGCGACCGGGTGGCCGCCACCGCCCGCGACACCTCGACGCTCGACGACCTGGTCGAGAAGTACGGCGACGCGCTGCTGCCGATCCGCCTCGACGTCACCGACCGCGACGCCGACTTCGCGGCCGTCAAGCAGGCCCACGACCACTTCGGGCGGCTCGACATCGTGGTCAACAACGCGGGCTACGGCCAGTTCGGCTTCGTCGAGGAGCTGTCCGAGCAGGAAGCGCGCGACCAGATCGAAACGAACGTCTTCGGCGCACTGTGGATCACCCAGGCGGCGCTCCCCTATCTGCGGGCCCAGCGCAGCGGTCACATCCTGCAGGTGTCGTCGATCGGCGGGATCACGGCGTTTCAGAACGTCGGCATCTACCACGCGTCGAAGTGGGCACTGGAAGGGTTCTCCCAGGCGCTGGCTCAGGAGATCGAGTCGTTCGGCATCCACGTGACCCTCATCGAACCGGGCGGCTTCGACACCGATTGGGCCGGTTCGTCGGCCAAGCGCGCGACCCCGCTGCCCGCCTACGAGGAGGCGCACGCCCAAGCCGACGCCGCCCGCAGCAAGCGCACGGCGAATTCCGGCGACCCGAAGGCGTCGGCCGCCGCGGTGCTCAAGATCGTCGACGCCGAGAAGCCGCCGCTGCGGGTGTTCTTCGGCGAGCTGCCGCTGCAACTGGCCAGGGCCGACTACGAGAGCCGCCTCGCGACGTGGGAGGAGTGGCAGCCCGTCGCGGTCGAGGCCGGCGGCTAGCGTCCCGCGGTACTAGGCGGTCAGGCGGCTTTCAGGCGGCGTAGGCCCTGCACCGCTTCGTAGTGCCCGAGCAGCTCGTCGCAGATGGCGGGCCAGGTACGGCCCAGCACACTGCGACGAGCGGCCACCGAGTAGCGCTGCCGCTCCGCGATCAGGTGGTCGACCGAGTCGGCGAGCTTGGCCTCGAACTCGGCGACGGGCAGCAGCAGGCCGGTGCGGTAGGGCGCGACGAGGTCGCGCGGACCGCCCGCATCGGGGGCGACGACCGGCAGGCCCGAGGCCATCGCCTCCTGCACCGCCTGGCAGAACGTCTCGTGCTCCCCCGGGTGGACGAACACATCCATGCTGGCGTAGGCGGTCGCCAGCTCCTGGCCGTACAGCGCCCCTGTGAACACCGCCGACGGCAGCACCGCCTGCAGTTTCGCGCGGTCGACGCCGTCGCCGACGACGACCAGCTGCAGATCGTCGCGTCCGGCCAGTACGGCCAGGCGCTCGACGTGCTTCTCCGGCGCCAGCCGGCCGACGAAGCCGACGACCGGCCTGCCGTCCGGCGACCACCGCTGCCGCAGGGCGTTGTCGCGGGCCGACGGCGCGAAGCCGGTGATGTCGACGCCGCGGGCCCAGCGGTGCACCCGCGGGATCCGGTGCGCGGCCAGGTTCTCCATCGCCGAGGTCGACGGCGCCAGTGTGCGGTCGGCCTTGCTGTGCAGCCTGCGGGTCCACGCCCAGGACGCCCGCGACAGCACGCCGACGCCGTAGCTCTCGGCGAAGCCGGCGACGTCGGTCTGGAACACCGCGACCGTGGGCACCCCGAGGTAGCGGGCCGCGTGCACGCCGCCCCACCCGAGCAGCGCCGGCGACGCCAGGTGCACCACGTCGGGATCGAAGCCGCGCAGAACCTGGACGATCCGGGGCCGCGGCATGCCCAGCGGGAGTGAGTTGATCTTCGGGAACATCCGCGACGGCACCCGGTGTACCCGGACGCCGTCGTGCACCCGGTCGGCGGGCGGTTCGCCGCGCGGGGTGTCGGGGGCGATGATGAGCACCTCGTGTCCGGTGCGGCGGAGGTGCTCGACCACCCGAAGCACGGAGTTGGTGACACCGTTGACGTTCGGCAGAAAGGACTCGGCGACGATAGCAACGCGCACGTCGTGATCGTTTCAGGGTGCGCTTTCCCGCAGGTTGCGTGCAGGCATACGCGACACGAAAACCCGGGATCGCCCGAAGTCGAGTGCCCGGTACCGTCGCCTCCATGACCGCGAGCAGGCCCCCGCAAGCGGGAGGTACCCCCCACAGAATCGCACCGTCGAGGCGCCTTTCATGCGAATTTGCGTCTGCTCGGCGGGGAAATCGGCGGAAAATGGTGGCGCTCGGGCTGGCGGTGCTGCTGCTGTTCACCGCCGGCTGCAGCCGCGACATCGCCGGCGCCGCCCGGCGTGATCCCGTCGAGCCGGGGACCGCCGTCACCGAGGACGGCTACGGCATCGTGATCGGCTTTCCCGAGGCGCCGGTGCGCATCGAGGTGTTCACCGAGCCGCAGTGCCCGCACTGCGCGGACCTGCAGGCCGACTTCGGCGCCGACTTCGAGCGGTACATCGACATGGGCCAGCTGGCGGTGACCTACCGTCCGGTGACGTTCTTCGACCAGGACGGCAACGACCACAGCGCCCGGGTGAGCAACGCGATGTTCCTGGCCGCCGGGCCCGGCACATCGGCCCCCGACTTCCAGAATTTCGTCGAACAGCTGTGGGCGCAACAGGATTCACCGGAGGCGCCGTCGAACGCCGCCCTGGCGAAGCTCGCGACCGACAACGGGGTCGCCGACGAGCGGGCCGGCGAGATCTCCGCGGGCACCGAGGCCGTCGACACCGCGGAGATGACCGCGCTGAACACCGAATTCCTCTGGGAGATCGACCCGCTCGACGCGGGCACACCGACGGTGTACGACCTCGTCAACGACGAGAAGCTCGACATCTATGACGACAACTGGCTGGCGAAGCTGCTGTCCTCGGTGTGAGGGTCACGGCCGCAGCGCGACCCGGATGCAGTTGTCCTGCTTGTTCTTGAACATGTCGTAGGCCCGCACGCCCTCTTCGAGCGGCAGGTCGTGGGTGATCAGCTTGGCCGGGTCCAGATCGCCCTGCTCGACGTAGTCGAACAACCGCTTCATGTATCGCTGCCCGTGCTGCTGAGACGTCTTCAGCGTCAACCCCTTGTTGGTCAGCACACCCATCGGGAACTTGTCGGTGAGCCCGTAGACGCCCAGCACCGAGACGACGCCGCCCTTGCGGCATGCCAGGATCGCCTGACGCAGCGCGCTCGCCCGGTCGGTCTCCATCCGCAGCAGCTGCTTGGCGCGGTCGTAGACCTGCTGCACACCGGTGCTGTGGCCCTCCATGCCCACCGCGTCGATGCACGCGTCGGGCCCACGGCCACCGGTCATCTCGCGCAACATCTCCTGCACGCTGTCGACGGAGCTGTAGTCGATCGTCTCGAGGCCGAAGCCGTCGCGCGCCAGCGCAAGTCGTTCGGGATAGCGGTCGATCACGATCGCCCGCTCGGCGCCCAGCAGCAGCGCGCTGCGAGCCGCCATCAGCCCGACGCCACCCGCACCCCACACCGCGACGGTGTCACCGCCGGAGACGTCGCAGAAGTCGGCGCCCATGAATCCGGTCGGCACCGCGTCGGAGAGGAACAACGCCTGCTCGTCGGTGACGTCGCCGGGTATCGGGAAGCAGTTGGTGTCACCGAACGGCACCCGGATGTACTGCGCGTGCGATCCGGCGTAGCCGCCGAATTCGTGGGTATAGCCGTAGATTCCGCCGGACGGATAGCCCAGCATCGGTTGCTGCAGTTCGGCATTCGGATTGGTGGTGTCGCAGCAGGCGTACAGCTCGTGCTCGCAGTACCAGCACCGGTCGCATCCGATGAACGACGGCACCACCACGCGGTCGCCGACCTTGATCTTGGTCACCTCGCGACCGGTCTCGATGACCTCGCCCATGAATTCGTGGCCGAACACGTCGCCTTCCCGCATCCCCGGCAGGTAGCCGTCGATGAAGTGCAGGTCCGAGCCGCAGGTGGTGGTCAGCTTCACCGCGAGGATCACGTCGTGGGGGTTGAGCAGTTCCGGGTCGTCGACGGTCTCGACCGACAGATTGTTGACACCGTTCCAGCACAGTGCACGCATGGTTGGCCTTTCGTCAGCGCGCGGAGTCGCGCGCGCTCGGATTGGTTCGGATGGTCGGCACCTCACCGGTCTGCAGCAGCGCCCGCACCCGGTAGAGCACCTTGAACGCCAGCGCACCGGTGAGCAGGCCGGGAGCGGGGCTCTTCGCGTGCACGGTCACCTCGGTCCCCAGGCCGCGGGGCGCCTCGCGGTAAGTGACGACGAACTCGTTGCGGTCGTCCTCGGTGCCGACGAACCGGACACCGGCGATGTCCTTTTGCAACCGCGATTCCCACGTCGTCTTCACCGGGCCGGCCTGCAGCCGCCACCGGTAGCGGTCGGGGCCGGTGGCCTCGACCTCGCCGACGTCGCCGAGCACCACCGAGAGCTCGTCGGGGTTGCGCCAGAACTGCTCGACGCGCTCCAGCGGAACGGCGATCGTCACCGACTGCGTGGCCGTGCGTTGCGGCAGCTGGTCGGCCAGCTTCCCGGCCACCTCGGCCGCCTGCTTCTTCGCGGTGTCCAGTGCACTCATCGCTCGTTCCCTTCCGATGCCGTCGACGGGTCGCGATACCCGCGAAGGGAGCGGCCAAACGGCACGCGGGCAATACGATGACGCCCATGATGCGGTCGGCCGCCGTGGTGCTCGCGACGTGCGTGCTGGCGCTGTCCGCCGGTGTGGCCGCGCCGGCGCGGGCCTGCGGCTGCGGCGCCTACATCCCCGCGCAGGAGGGTCCGGCCGTCACCGACGAGCGCGCGCTGGTCGCCTGGGACGGCACCAGCGAGGACGTGCTGATGTCCTTCGACGTGCGGGGCAGTTCGGCGTCCGCGGCCTGGGTGATGCCGGTGCCGTCGGCGGCGCGGGTCACCCTCGGCGAGCCGGAGGTGTTCGACGAGATCGACCTGATCACCGCGCCGCGCATCGAGTACCGCGACTCGTGGTGGCCCACGTTCGACTGGATGACGGGCTTCGCGAGCGAGGCGCCCGACACCACGCAGGCCCCGACCGGTGTCAGCGTGCTCGCCCGGCAGCGCATCGGGCCGTTCGACGTGACGCGGCTGACCGCAGGCGATCCGGCCGCGCTGGCCGGTTGGCTTGCGGGCCGGGGATTTCCGCACCCGCCAGGCCTGGACCGCAACCTCGCGCCCTATGTGCGGGACGGCTGGGAGATCGTCGCGGTGCAGCTGGTTCCCGGTGCCGCCGGTGAGTCGCTGACCGGTGACCTGCAGCCGCTGCGGCTGTCGTTCCGCTCCGACGAGGTGGTGTACCCGATGCGATTGTCACAGTCGGCGACGACGCCGCAGACCGTCGACCTGACCGTGCTGGCCGATCACCGGATGGATCCGTCGGAGATCCCCGTGGCCGGCAACGACCCGTCACTCACCTTCGCCGGCCGGATCGAGGCGCTTCCGCCCGCGCTCGCCGAATACGCGGGCGACGCGGCGTTCCTCACCCGGTGGAAGAACACGATCGACGATCCGTCCGCGATCGACGGCGACTACGTGTTCGTCCAGGGGTCGGCCGACACCCCGTTCCAGGAGGTGATCTACCGGCACCGCAACCGGGGCGACATCACGGGGCTGGTGCTGGTCGCGCTCGTGGCCGTCAACGGGATCGTCGTCGTCGTCGCGCTGATCGCCGGTGCGATCGTCCGCTCGAGGCGCCGCGGTCAGCCGACGCGCGGCTGATCCGCCACTTCGGGGCGGGCCTCGTCGGCGGGCTCCACGTGCAGGCGTTTCTGCAGGTAGGCCAGCCCCAGCAGCGCCGCCCCGGCCGCCAGCCAGCCGACGACCGCGATCGAACCGGCGGGGATGATGGACAGCGACGCGTCGCGGTCCTGAACCCGGACCAGGTCGGGGTTGTTCACGTCGTACTCGACGTAGATCCGCATGCCCGCCTCCAGCTCCGACGGGTAGAGCACGCCGAGTTCGGGACGGTAGGTCACCCGGTCGGGTGTGACGAACTCGATGGTCGACCGGCGCGGGCCCGCGCTGAGGACGTTCGCCTCGGCGACACCCATGTGGCGCTCGATCTGCCGGTCATTGCGCCACGCGCCGAGCACCATCAGCGTCGACTGCAGCGTGACCAGGCAGGCGGCGATCACCACTCCGATGCGGACCCGCCGGATCACCCGCTCGGCGCGGGTCTCGGTGCCGTCGCCGTACAAGTGTGGAATCGCGATGCGCCACAACACCTTCAGCCGCTCGATCAGACGGTGCAGCGCTGGGGGCAGCGTCACAGGGCGGCCCTGATCGACGCGTGCAGCGCCCGCAATGACGACCGGTCGGCCTTCACCTCCAGCACCCGCATCCCGTCGTGCGGTTCGTCGAGCACCTCGGCCAGATCGTCGACCTCGATCTGGCGGCTGTCCACGTGGTACGCCCGGCACAGCGCGCCGACGTCGACGTCGTGCGGGGTGCCGAAGACACGCGCCGACACGTCGGAGAACCGAGGGTCGCCCTGCTCGAGGAGTTCGAAGATGCCGCCGCCGTTGTCGTTGGACACCACGATCGTCAGGTCCCGCGGCGTGGGCTCGGTGGGCCCGATGAGCAGGCCGGAGCTGTCGTGCACGAACGTCAGGTCGCCGAGCAGGGCAATGGTTCGCGGCACCTCGTCGCGGCTGCCGGTCTGCTCGTGGGCCAGCGCGGCGCCGATGGCCGTCGACACCGTGCCGTCGATGCCCGCCACTCCGCGGTTGGACCGCACCGTCACCCCGCGCGGTGTCAGCCCGACCAGGGCGGCGTCGCGCACCGGGTTCGATGCGCCGAGCACCAGCTGGTCGCCGGGCCGCAGCGCGTCGGTCACCGCGGCCGCCACGTGCAGGCCGGTGGTCAGCGGATGGGCCGCGAGCTGGTCGCGGACCGCGTCGACCGCGTGCCGGTGGGCGTCGACGCACCGCCGCAGCCAGGCCGGGTCAGAGGCGCCGGAGATCACCGCCCGGGTGCCGGTGGCCTGGGAGTTGCCCGAGACGTCGGGCCACCGCGGACCGGTGGTCAGCGCGTACACCGGCACCGACGGGTCGGCCAGCAGCGCCGACACCGGCCGGTGCAGCGTCGGCCGGCCGAGCATGATCACCTGCTTGGGCCGCAGCAGCCGCAGGGCAAGAGGGTGGAGCGGGTTGGCCGCAGGCGGCGCAGTGGGTTCAGCGACCGTCGGCAGGCCGGCGAGGTTCTCCTGCACACCGGCGCCGTGGCCGGCGATGACGACGGTGTCGGGGGTGAGGTCGATGTCGACCGGCTGGTCGAACGACACCGGCGGTGTGTGCGTCCACGGCCTGCCGTCCGGGCGGCCCTGGGGGAACGGGCTTGCGTCGTGAGCGTCGGGCACCAGCGGCTCACGCAGCGGGATGTCGAACTGCACCGGACCGGCGTTGGCGCTGCGGGCGCCGGTGGCCGCCACCAGCACGCGGCACGTCGCGGACCGCCACTGGGCGTTGAGCGAGTCCATCCGTTCCGGGTTGTCTTCGGCGAGGCCGAGGCTAATCATCGCCCGCACCTGGGTGCCGAAGTAGCCGAGCTGCTCGAAGGTCTGGTTGGCGCCGGTTCCCAGCAGCTCGTAGGGCCGGTTGGCGCTCAGCACGATCAGCGGCACCCGGGCGTAGTTCGCCTCGACGACGGCGGGACCGAGGTTGGCGACCGCGGTGCCCGACGTCATCGCCACGCACACAGGCGCGCGCTCCGCGACGGCAAGGCCGATCGCCAGGAAGCCGGCCGTGCGTTCGTCGATCCGCACATGCAGACGCAGCCGGCCCGCGCGGTCGGCGTCGTTCAGCGCGAAGGCCAGCGGCGCGTTGCGCGAGCCCGGGCACAGCACGACGTCACGGACGCCGCCGCGAATAAGTTCGTCGACGACGACACGGGCCTGCGTCGTCGAGGGGTTCATCGCTACAGCTTATCGGCGAAGAAATCGAGCGCCGCTTTGTTGACGGCGTCGGGCTGCTCGAGGAAGCCGAGGTGGCCGGTGTCCGGAATCTCCAGGTAGCGGCCGTTGGGCAGCGCGTCGGCGACCTCGCGGCTGAGGTGAGCGGGCAGCAGGACGTCGTCGGCGAAGCCGATCACCAGAGTGCGCTGCCGGATCGCGCCGTAGGCAGGCAACCGGTTTGTCGTCGGGGAGGCGTTGAACTGGCTGCGCGTCCCGGGCGTCGACCTGTTCGGCCACATGGTGAACATCTCGAACCAGTCCTGCACCACCCGGTCGTTGTTCAGCGTCTTCGGGGAGAAGTTTTCGATCAGCCGGATCTTGGCGTCGTAGGCGGCGGGCAGCTCGATGCCCGAGGACTCGAGATCCAGCTCGGCGCGGCGGAACAGCTCACGGGCCTTGTCGTGGCGACCGCGGGTGGCCATCAGCACCGCGCTGTCGACCAGCTCCGGGCGCGCCAGCATCAGCTCCTGGGCGATGTAGGACCCCATCGACACACCGACCAGGCGTACCGGCGCCAGGTCGAGCTTCTCGATCAGGGCCGCGGTGTCGGCGACCATCTGCTCGGTGCCGAAGCCCTCGGCGTTCGAGGTCGCGCCGATGCCGCGGTTGTCGAAGGTGATGGTCCGGTAGCCGGCCCGGGCGAATGCCGGCACCTGGTGCAGATGCCAGGTCCGTCCGGCGCCGCCGTGACCGGCGATGAACAGCACCGGCTGTCCCTTGCCACGATCGTCGTAAGCCAGATTCACGCCGACGACGCTACCGCCTGGCGATACGTGGAACATCAGCCGCGGTGTGCGCGGTGCGGTGTGCGCGGCCGAGACTCCACAAGTCGCTAGGGGGCGGGGGTGAAGGCGATCACCGGGATGGTCCGGTCGCCCGCGAGCTGCTCGTAGCCGGCGTAGCTGGGGATGAACTCGCATGCCAGCCGCCACAGCCGGGCGCGCTCCTCACCGGTGACCTCCTCGGCGACATAGTCACTGGTGTGGCCGCCGGCCGACAGCGTCACCCTAGGGCTCGCCGTGATGTTGAAGTACCAGGCCGGATGCCGGGAGCCGCCGTAGTTCGACGCGATCACGATGACCCGGCCGTTGTCGGTGAAGTAGGTCAGCGGCGTGGTCCGGCGCTTGCCTGTCCTGGCGCCGGTGTGGATCAGCAGCACCTCGGGCGTCACCATCGCCGAGGACAGCCGCCCGTTGGACAGCCGGAGCAGCGGCCGGTCGATGCGGTGCGCGACGTGCTTGAGTGCCCAGCGCACGGGCTTGGGACTGGTCAGCCGCGCGCCGATACGCAGCATCGGCGAACCTGCCGTCGGATCGACCTCGGGGATACCCACCGGGGCATCGTAGGCGAGGAACGGCCGCACCGAACTACGCTTCGAGGCGTTGCGCCAAGGGCCGGAGGGGAAATGGTCGCCATTGAGGAGAACGACGTCGCCGCGCTGCCGCTGGTGCCGGCGAATCCACTGCCGCTGAAGCAGCGCCTCGACGAGGTGCGCAAGACCCATACGTGTCAGGTGACGTTCCGCGAGGCGGGCGGTCAGGTCACCCGGGTGACGCTCGGCCCGAAGTGGTTCGCGCCGCCGATCGTCTGGGTGATGTCGCCCGCCGGTGCGCGGGATGTGCTGAGCCGCAAGGACGGTGCGTGTGACCGGACGGCCGTGCACCACGAGATGCGAATGCTGATGGGCGACAACCTGGCCAATCTGCCCAACGAGCCGTGGCTGCCCCGCAAACGCACGCTGCAGCCGCTGTTCACCAAGCAGTACGTGCGCCGCTTCGGCGACCACATGTCGCAGGCCGCCGCGATGGTGGCCGACGGGTGGCTGGCCGCCGCGGGTTCCGGGGACGGGGCGGAGGTCGACCTGGACGCCGACAGCCGCCGGCTCACCATGCGGGCGCTGGGCCGCTCGGTGCTCGGCATCGACCTCGACGAACGTTCCTACGCGTTGGCCGAACCGATCAACATCGCGCTGTCGCACATCGCCGACCGGGGGCTGCGGCCGATCAATCCGCCACGCTGGCTGCCGCTTCCGTCTCGGCGGCGCGCCGTCGCCGCCTACACCTCGATGCACCGCCTCGCCGAGGACATCCTCGCGGCGTGCCGCGCCGACCCGGGCATCGACGCGCCCCTGGTGCACGCGCTGATCGGCGCGACCGACCCCGAGACCGGGCAGACGCTGTCCGACGACGACATCTGCAACGACCTGATCGCGTTCATCGTCGCGGGCCACGACACGACGGCCACCACCATCGCCTACGCGCTGTGGGCGCTGGGACACCACCGCGACATCGCCGAACGGGTGGCCGCCGAGGCCGGCGCACTCGGTGACCGCACCCTGACCGCCGACGACGTCGGCCGGCTGCCCTACACCACACAGGTGGTGCACGAGGCGCTGCGGCTGTGCCCGCCGGTGTCGGTGGCAGGCCGGACGGCCGTGCGCGACATCGAGGTCGCCGGCTGCCGGGTCGAGGCGGGCAGCATGGTGCTGGTCGGCATCTACGGCATGCAGCGCGACCCGGCGCTGTGGGACGACCCGCTGCGGTTCGACCCGGAACGGTTCAGCGCCCAGAACTTCGGGCGCCTCGACCGCTGGCAGTACATCCCGTTCGGCGGCGGGACACGCACCTGCATCGGCGACCACTTCGCGATGCTCGAACTGGTCCTCGCGGTCGCGACGGTGCTCCGGGACGTCGAGATCACCTCCACCGGCGGCGATTTCCCGCTCGCCGTGCCGTTCACCACCGTCGCCGACGGCCCGATCCCGGCGCGGGTACGCGCGCGGCGGTGATTTCGGCGCGGTCCCGTTCGCTCGGCGGCGGTCAGCGCGCCGAAGTCGCCGACTTGGAGCGGCGGGACCGAACGGTGGCCAGCGCGCGGTCCCATAGCAGCATCGTCGACTGACCGAGCTGGCGGTGCGTGAACACGGTGTCCTTGGCCAGTTCCGCCGCCGCAGCGGCCTTGGTCGACGCCGACGCTTTGGACATGTGACCGCTGTCGAACGGCGGCTGGGGGTCGTACTCGATGATCAGCTGGGTGACCTTGGCGTGCGCCTCACCGGCGATCTCACCGGCCAGCCACATCGCCAGGTCGATGCCCGCCGAGACGCCGGCCGCGGTGACCACCTTGCCCTCGCGGACGACGCGCTCGTCGGAGACGGGGATCACCCCGAACGTCTTGAGCATCGGCACGATCATCCAGTGCGAGGTCGCCCGAAGACCCTCCAGCACACCGGCTGCCGCCAGGATGAGCGAACCGGAGCACACCGACGTGGTCCAGGCCGTCGTCTCGTGCGCGTGGCGGATCCAGTCGAGCAGCTTCTCGTCGCGGGCGTGCTCCACCGACGTCATGCCACCGGGCACCAGCAGGATGTCGGGCGACGGTGTCTCGTCGAACGAGTGGGTGGCGCCCACGACGAGCACGCCGCTGTCGGCGGTGATCGGTCCTGGCTCGTGCCACACGAAGCGCACCTCGGCGTCGGGCAGGCTGCGCAACACCTCGTAGGGTCCGATGAAGTCCAGTGCGGTGAAACCGGGATAGACGACGATCGCGATCTGCGGCATGGTGATTCCTTCTCGTCTCAGGCGAATGTTCTGCGGTAGTGGTCGGGCGAGACGCCGAGGCGCCGGACGAAGTTGCGGCGCATGGTCTCCGCGGTGCCGAATCCACAGCGGGCGGCGATGGCGGTGACGGTGTCGTCGGTCTCCTCGAGTTGACGGCGGGCCGCGTCGGTACGGATCCGCTCGACGTAGGTGCTGGGCGGCACGCCGACCTCGTCGGTGAAGACCCGGGTGAAGTGCCGCGGACTCATGGCCGCCCGCCGCGCCAGGTCCGCGATGCGATGCGCGGCACCGGGTTCGGCGTCGATGGCGTCCTGCACCTCGCGGATGGGCGTCCGCCTGGCCCGCGGCATCCACACCGGCGCGGCGAACTGTGTCTGCCCGCCGGGCCTGCGCAGGTAGAGCACCAGCCAGCGGGCCACCGTCTGCGCGATGTCGGTGCCGTAATCGTCCTCGACCAGCGACAGAGCCAGGTCGATCCCCGCCGTCACCCCCGCGGCCGTCCACACTCGCTCGGAGCTGCGCACGAAGATGGGCTCAGGATCGACGGCGACAGCGGGGTATTCGCGTGCCAGTTGTGCCGCGAACGCCCAGTGCGTGGTGGCCGGGCAGCCGTCGAGCAGTCCCGCCTCCGCGGCGATGAACGCGCCCGTGCAGACGCTGACGACGCGGCGTGCGTGTTCGGCCGAGGCGCGGACCCAGGCGACGGCAGCGCTGCCTTGCTTCAGCGACGTCGTCCCCCACCCGCCGGGCAGCACCACGGTGTCGACGGCGCTGCCCGCACCGGGCAGCGGTTGCGCGGCGAAGGCCAGGCCGGTGCCCGTCGTCACCGGTTCACCGTCCACCGAGACGACCACGACGTCGTAGCCGTCCTCGTCCCGCCCTTCGGCGGCCAGTGCCAGTGTCGCGCCGGTGAAAACCTCGAACGGTCCAACCAGGTCGAGCGCCTGCACGCCCGGAAACCCGAGGAGCACCACCGACCGCCGCATGCTCCTCAGTGTCGAGCACCCGGCGCGTGGCGTCTACGCCATGCATCCCACACTTCAGGACACGGCGGTGTGGATCCGGCTCGGCTCGACGCGCTCCGGCAGCGCCCACGGTTGCAGGGTGGCGACCGGCCGGCCGTGGTGCTCGATCGTGATGGTCTCGCCGGCCGCGACCCGGCCGAGTAGGCGACCGGCGCAGGCGCGCAGGTCTGCCAACGAGACCTTGATGCCGTGCATGTCCTGCGAGTGGTCGACCTTGCGCAGTCGGGCGACGGGCTTGCCGCGCCGGAGCACCTCGAACACCTCGCCGGACTCGGCGCGATCGAGGTAGCAACGGGTGTCGCTACGCAACTGGCCGATGCCGATCGTCGTCACCGAGATGTGCATGATGATTCCACACTCTTTGGCCCGCCACCGCCGCACCAATTTCGCTCAGAACATCGTGCTGACAACGCATATCCACTCCGCCCGACCATATACCGAACTCTACAGGTTAATGATCGTTCTGGATGGTTCAGCGGCGGCTGGCGGCGGGACCGAGCAGGGTGGTGAGCACCAGATCCCGCACCACCGCTTGAGACGACTCGGACTCGACATACTGCACGAGGCGGCCGAGATCCACCACCAGGGCGAACGCCGCGTGGACCGCGAACCGCGCCTCACCCTCGGCGAGGTCGGGCCGCGCGGCGGTCAGCTGGCGGACCCATGCCTCCACGGTGGCGCGCTGCATGTTGTGCAGCGCCACCCGGTCGGGCGCAGGCACGTTCACCCGCTCCGCGTAGTAGACGTAGGCCACCTCGGGACTGGCGAACGACCGGCGCACATAGGCGTCCACCAGGCCGTCGACCGCGTCGTGACAGTCGACGGCCGCGGCGAGGACGGCAGACACGTCGCCCGAGACCCGGTCGGCCGCGCGGCGGTAGGCCGCGGCCAGGATCGCGCTCTTGCCGGTGAAGAACCGGTAGATGGCCGACGTCGCCAGCCCCGTCGCCTCGGCGATGTCGTCCATGCCGGTGTCGCGGTAGCCGCGGTCGTTGAACAGCAGCATCGCCGCGTGCAGGATCTGCTCGTATTCGCCTGCGGCGGCGCCCACCGTCCTGACCAGTGCCATCGCGGGTACCAGGACCTCGGCGGGCAGTTCCGCGTCGCGCACCGCGCGGGTGATCGCGGCCAGCGTCGCGCGTACCCGTTCGTTCGGCAGTCGCGCGCGATGGTCGGTGATGCTGCCGATGACGCTGAGCACCGCGGAGGACAGTATCCAGCGCTGACGTGAGTCCAGTTCCGGTCGCAGCGACGAAAGTGGTTGCTGCAGGCGGCGGTTCACCAGCTTGATCTGGCTGTTGAGCGTCAGCTGGTCGTGCGGTTCGAGGTAGCGGCCCTCCCAGCGGTACAGGCCGCCGCTGGTCCGGTTCTTCAGTGCGGTGTCCACCAGGGCGTCCACGGCGCGGTCCCATGTGCGCTCCGGCGGCCCGGTGGCGTCGGAGTCGATGAACGCGGTGCACTCGTCGAGTTGCTCGCCGAGACCCAGGACCGCCGCGCGGAACAGGTCGTACTTGCGGGAGTAGTGCCGGTAGAGGGAGGCCGCGGTGACTCCGACGCGGCCGGCGATGTCCTCCATGCTGACGCCGTGGTAGCCGAGTTCACTGAAGGCCTCCGCCGACACACCGGCGATCTGCTGCTTCCGGTCCTTGGGTCGCTTGCGGCGGTCCGCGCGGACTCCGGCGGCGGGAGGCATGAAAGCACCCTATCCGCCGGTCGCCGCCGGCAGAACAGTCATGAGGTTAGTGCTGTGCGAATCACACCTCACCGGTGCTGATCCGACACGGCGACGACGAACGAGCGTTAACATCATCCCGGTGCTCGACATGTTGCGACGGTTTCTCGCCCTCGAGGTGAGCATCGGCAGGCTGATCGAGGTGGCCGTCTGGGCCGCGTTGCCGTACCTGCTCGTCGGCGCGGTGGTGGTCGGCGTCCGCGCAGAGGAACTGCAGCACCAGCAGACGCTGCACGCGGACCGGGATCAGTTGATGTCGTTCGGCGTGCTCGTCGCGGGCTGGCCGGCGGTGCTGTTCGCCGACGTGTGCATGGAGTGAGGCCTCAGCGGGTGAGCGGTAGGCATTCGGTGATCCGGCGGATCCACCAGTCCTGCCGCTCGGGCGACGCGGCCAGCGCCGCCAGCCGCGCGGGCTCGGGATCGACGGGACGGGCAGGCAGCCGGCCGTCGACCGGGATCAGTGCTTCGGCCACGTCTTCGACGAACAGGCCGCCGGTGCCCAGCCCGCAGGCGTGTGTGAGCGTCGGCAACGCCGCGGCGGCCAGCAGACCGCGGGAGATGCCGACCGCGGAGTCCAGGGCGCTCGACACCACGACGGGTATCCCGAGTTGCCCGGCGATGTCGAGCATCCGGCGCACGCCGCCCAGCGGGGCGACCTTGACGACGGCGATGTCCGCGGCGTCGGCGCGCACCACCCTCAGCGGGTCGTCGGCCTTGCGGATGCTCTCGTCGGCCGCGACCGCGACGTCGATACGGCGCCGTAGCTCAGCGAGTTCGGACACTGTGGCACAAGGCTGTTCGAGATACTCCAGCGGCCCGTCGGCGGTGAGGGCCGCCGCGGCGGCCACCGCTTCGTCCACCGTCCATCCGCCGTTGGCGTCGACGCGCACCGTGGGCACCGACGCCCGCACCGCGTTCACCCGCGCCACGTCGTCGGCCAGAACCTGGCCAGGCTCAGCCACTTTCACCTTCGCGGTGCGCGCACCCGGGAACCGGGCGAGCACCTCGGGCACCTGCGCCGCATCGACCGCGGGCACCGTGGCGTTGATCGGGATGGACGACCGCCGCAGCGCCGGCCGGTCGCCGTAGGCGGCCTCGAGCGCCGCCGACAGCCAGGCGGCGGCCTCCGGCGGTTCGTATTCCGGGAAGGCGCCGAACTCACCCCACCCCGCGGGGCCGTCGATCAGCGCCACCTCCCGCACCGTGATGCCGCGGAACCGCACCCGCATCGGCAGCGCGACGACGTGCAGGCGGTCGAGGACGTCAGCCAGGTCGGGCACGTTCCCATAGTGCCCTCAAGGCCACCGTGCCGGCTCAGGCGCCGCCGTATTCGGGACGCAGGATCGGCGCCAGTGCGGCGAGCGGGATGTGGGCCTGCACCGTGCCGCCGTCCATCGCCCACTGCGGCAGGCCGGGCGAGAAGTTCAGCGGAGTGTCGTGCGCGACCGGGTAATCGGGCATGTAGAGGATCAGTTCATCGCCGCTGAGCGCCCACGCCTTGTATCCGCCCGAGTAGACCTTGTCGGGTGTCCAGCGGTCGGCCACGAACGGGTACGTGCCGGCTTGATGCGGTGGCGGGGCCACCACGAGCGCCTGTTCGACGAACGGATGCGCCAGTGGCGGGATTGCGGTGAGCGGGTCGACGCCCGGCCGCACCAGATCCGCCAGCTGCAGGCGCCGGCCGCCCGCCGTGTCGAACGTGAAGGTCCGGTAGGCGTTGTTGAAGTCGGGCCCGTCGGCGTGATACGTCTCGCGGAACACTGCCGACACCGTGTCGCCGCGGCGCAGGATCTGGTAGTTGCCCTCGCCGAAGCTGTCGGCCGCCATGTGCTCGCCGACCCGCCGCCAGTTGTCCACCAGGGTGGTCAGATAGTCGCGTATCACGGGGCCTGCGAGGGGGTCGGCGACCAGTTCCTCCGGGATGGCGACCTTGATGTCGCGGACCGCTTTGCGTTCGGAGAGCACCGAGGTCTGGCAGTACTGTCCGGTCCACGCGCCGCCGAGGTCACCGCAGAACGACGCGGCCGACGCCGCGGCGCCCGGCGCGGTCACGACCGCAGTCGCCGCGACGGCCGCCCCGATGAGTGCGCCGAGTCTCACGGCCGTCAGGGGAGTTCGACTTTGCATGCGCGCCAGCCGCCGTCGACATGCTCCATCGTCATCTTGATGCGGCTCCGGTCGATGCGCGGGTCGGGCATGCTGGTGTTTGTCACCGACTGGTCGACGAAGAGCAGCACCACCACCCGGTCCTTTGACTGCGACTGGACGGCCGACTCCAGGACGACGCCGTGCGCCGTGGCCTTGTTGTCGATGAGCAGTTGGCGCAGCTGCATGCTCGACTGCGAGTACATGTCCTTGAACTCACCGGTGGCGCCGCCGAGCACCTGGTCGAAGTTCTCATCCACCTTGTTCGCATCGATGCTGGTGAGCACCTGCGCGTACGCCACGGCGGCCTCGCGGGCCTGCTCGCCCGCCCGGGTGACCGCCCGGTCCTGCCACACGGTCCAGCCGAGGTATCCGCAGCCGGCGAGCGACGCGACGACGACCGCCGCGGCCATGCCGACGAGTATCTTCCTGCGCCACTGCCGTTCGGGTGCTTCGTCGTCTTCGTCGACCGCGCCATCGTCGACGGTGGTGTCCTCGTCGATGATGTCTTCGTCGGTTTCGGTGTCGGTTTCGCTGTCGGACGTCACGGTCACGTCGACCTCCTTCTCGTCGGGTTAACGGGGCGGCTCGATGGGCAGCACGGGACCGCCGTACGGGGTGGGAATCGTGAACCGGCCCTTGGGTGTCGGGTCGGTGGTTCTGCCGAGGTCGGCGCCCGGTGGCGGACCCGCGGTGTCGTCGCCGGCCGGGCGTGGTGCGTTCTTGGCGCCCCGGACGAGGACACCGGGATGGTCGTCGCGGCAGTAGGTGTACATGAACGGCTCGGGATAGTCGGCCGCCGACGGTGGCCGGCGCGGCGTGCCGTAATCACAGGCGTAGCGCGGGTAGGCGTCGCCGGTGGCCCAGATTCCGTTGTCGTGCATCACGCTGCCGAGTGCGTCGAGCACCGATCCGCGATGCGCGGGGAACAGCGCGTTGAGCGCGGGCACGCGCAGATACAGCAGTTGCGACGTGGTGGTCAGATTGCCCAGCAGCTGCACCATGGTGTCGGAGTTGTCGGCGAAGAGGTTGTCGACGCTGGCCAGCGCGGGCGGCGCCTGTTCGGTGAGCCGCCGGTAGCCCTCCCGCATCCGGTCGATGCCCGCGAGCGTGCTGGCGAGGTTCTGGTTCGCGACGGCGATTCCGGCGTTCTTGTCGGCCGCCAGCGTCAGCACCACCCGGCTGCTGCGCAGCATGCTCGCGGTCTCGGGCAGCACCGAGTCGAGCGTCGACAGCAGGAACGTGCCGCCGTCGATGATGTCGGTGAGCTTGCGCGGGCCCTCGTCGCTCAGGCTGAGCTCACGGCGGATCAGCTCGAGCTTGCCTGGGTCGACCTGTGCCAGCATGCCGTCGGCGTCGGCGAGCAGTTGAGCGAGCGGGACCGGGACGGTGGCGTGGCCGATGACACCGCCGTCGCGCAGGTACGGGCCGCTGTCGCTGTCGGCGGCGAAGTCGATGTACTGCTCCCCCGCCGGCGACAGTCCGGACACCCGCACATCGCTCGACGAAGGGATGTTCACCGTCGACTTCACCGCGACCACGGCATTGACTCCCGCCGGGGTGATGTCCAGTCGTTCCACCCGGCCGATCGGCACGCCGCGCAGCGTGACGTCCTGGTCGGGCAGCAGCCCGCCGGATTCCGGGAGCGCGACCGTGAGCCGGTAGGTCGAGGCGAGCGGGTCGATCCGCAACGCACCGATCAGCAGATAGCCGCCGGCGATGACCAGGGTGAAGGTGAGCGCCGCGGCGGACAGCCACGCCCGACGGCGGTGGCCGGCGCGGACCAGCCGCACGGCGCGGTCGGCGATCGCGGCGATCATCGCGGCGGCTCCGGTCCGGCGGGCGGCGGCGGGGGCGGCACCGTCACGACCTGGCCGGGTTCGGTCGGGCTGGGCATCACCGGGACCTGCGGCACCCCAGGGCCCTTGCCCACGATGCGCTCCTGCAGCCGCCACAGCGTGTACTGGAACGTCCCGACGAGCTGGTGCCAGTTGTACCGCTTCGGGCCGTGCAGGCCGACGTCGCCCTTGAAGCCGATGTCCGGGATGGAACCCAGCACCAGCCGGTCGATGCTGACGCGGGTCGAGATCGCATTGCTCGACGTTGATTTCACCAGCGGCGGCATGAGCCGGTTCAGCGAGTGCAGGGTGGCGTCCGGTGTCAGCACCACGTCGTTCCACGCCCTGGCGATGGTGTTGGCGTCGCCGACGACGCTGCGCCCGCTGGTGTCGGTGCCGGCGATCGACGGGAACTTCCTGAGCTGCTCTGTGGTGTCACCCACCTGTGCCACCAGATCGGCCACCTGGGTGGTGTGTGCGGCGAGCGTCTCGGTCGCCGGTCCTGCAGCCGCCATCACATCGGTGATCGTCTGGTTCTTCGCGTCGAGCTGGTCGGCCAGCGCCGACAGATCGGTCATCGCGGTGGAGAGCTGGTCGGATCGTGAATTGAGCTTGGCAAGAACGCCGTTGGTCCGGTTGATCAGGTCACCGAACGCCTGGCCCTGGTCGCCCGTGGCTTTGCCGAGGCCGTTGATGATGTTGGTGAAGTTCCGCACCGCGCCGCCGTTGACGAGTATCGCGGCCGAACTCAGCACCGATTCGACGGTGGCGGCCGCCGTGGTGGCGTCGAGGCCGATGGTGTCGCCGTTCTTCAGCAGCGGCACGCCGGCGCCGGTCCCGCCGGGCGGCTTCACCGCGACGAACACATCGCCCAGCGGTGTGGCGGAACGCAGTTCGGCGGTGCTGCCGACCGGCAGCCGCACGCCGTCCATGATGCGCAAGGTGGCCACGGCGGTGTAGTTGCGCGCGACCATCGACTCGAGCTGTCCCACGTCGGCGCCGGCCAGCTTGACCTTAGCGTTGGCCGGCAGGTTGAGCGCGTTGGTGAACACCGCCGTCAGCGTCCAGCCGCCGGAGGTGACACCGGGCGCGGGCAGCGGCAGGCTGGCCAGTCCCTCGGTCGCGCACGCCGAGGTGCTCAGGCACAGCGTCAGCGCCAGCGACGCCACGATCCCGCGGCGGCCGGCGATCACTTCTGTCCCATCGCGGCCAGGCCGTCCAGGACGTAGGTCAGCCCGAAGTCGGGTCCGAAGTCCTGCAGTGTTCCTGTGCTGCAGCCGAGTTGACGCAGGCCCATCATGTTGCAGACCTCTTTGATCGCCGCGCTCTCGAACAGCACCCGGTCGGTCATCACGCGGACGCGGACCGACCCGTTGACCTGGTCGACGGTGTTGTAGAGGTTGTCCAGCGTCATCGGCGCCACGTCGAGGAACTCGGCGAGGTCGCGCTGGTGTTCGACGGCGGTGGTCACCGTCGTGTCGCCGTTGCCCACGATCTGCTTGATCGCGTCCCGGTGGGTGTCGAGCACCTCGCCGGCCTGCTTCAGCACCTCGTTGAGCTGACGGCCGGTGGTGCCGGTGCCGAGGTTCTCGTCGGCCAGTATCTGGCTGAGCTGACCGATGGTGCTGCCGAAGTCGCGCAGAGTCGCGTCGTTGCGTGCGGCGGCGTCGAGCAGCGAGCTGACGTTGCGCACGATGGTGGTGAGCTGGTCGCGGGTCTGTTCGCCGCCACTGGCGCTGAGCCGCAACGCCTTCGACAGCTCGTCGAGCGCGGTCTTCATGTCCTGGCCGTTGCCGTCGGCGATCGCGGCGCTGGCGTTCACCACGTCGGCGACCGGGCCGCCGCCGCGTCCGTCGCCGCGCAGCGAGGTGGACAGCTTGTCGAGGACGTCGAGCACCCGCGCGAATTCGACCGGTGTCTTGGTCCGGTTCAGGCCGATGGTGTCGTGATCCTGCAGGGTGGGGCCGTCGCGGTAGGGCGGGGTGAGCTCGATCTGGCGGTCGGTGAGGATCGAGTTGGACACGGTGACGGCCATCGCGTCCGCGGGCACCTTGACGTCGCCGTCGACCGTGAAGCGCACCTCGACGTAGCCACCCTTGGGGGTGATCTCGCTGACCTTGCCCACCGGCATCCCGAGCACCGCGATCGAGTTGCCGACGTACACCCCTGCCGCGCTGTCGAACTGAGCGGTCACGGTGATCGCGTCGCTGCGGTCCTTCAGGTAGGTGACGCCGACCGCGGCGACGATCAATGCCAGCACCAGGCCGGTGACGACGACGCTGAGCAGTTTGGCCCTGCGGCTCATTTGCAGTCCTTGAAGTACTCGATCATGCCGAACTGCTTGGCCCGGCCGCTGATGGCGCACATCCACGAGTCGACGACGAGGCCGTTGGCGGCGTTCAGGTCGACCGCGTTGCCGGTTCCGGTGGCGTTGGCCAGGCCCCTCAGCGCGACCGGGCCCGCCTGCAGCGTGCTGCGCAGCAGATCGTCGTGCTGACCGAGCATGTCGGAGAGCGCCCGCACGTTGCGCAGCAGGTTCTCCAGCTCGGGCCGGTCGTCGATGACGATGCCGCTGAGTGTCTCGACGAGGTTGGTGAGCGCCTGCATCATGGCGTGGAAGCTGGCACGCCGCAGCACGAACTCGCCGATCAGCTCCTGGCCCTGGCGGACCATGTTGGCGATGTTGGCGTGCTGCCGCTCCAGTGTGCTGCTGACGGTCTCGGTGGTCTTCAGCAGCGACCCCAGCTGGTCCCGACGTTCGGCGACGATCGAGGACAGGGTGTGGATGTTCTGCACGGCCTGCGGGACCACCGGCGGCAGGGTGTGCAATTCGGCGCCGAGCACGCCGAGCGATTCGGCGAACTGGTCGGAGTCGACCTGTTCGTATGTGGTGGTGACGTCGGCCAGCGCCTCCTGCAGGTCGTAGGGCACCTCGGTGTGCGCCAGGTCGATGGTGCGGTCGGACAGTTCACCCTGCCCAGCGGGTTGCAGTGCCAGATAACGTGATCCGAGGATCGTGGTGATCTTGATGATCGCCCTGGTGTCCTCCCCCAGCGCCACGTTGTCGCGTACCCGCAGGCGGGCCTCGACGCGGTCGCCCACCAGCTCCATGCCGGTCACCTCGCCCACCTGGATACCGGCGATGGTGATCGGGTTACCCGCCTGCAGCGCGGCGGCCTGCAGGAACTGCGCGGTGTAGGTGCGGTACCCGGCGCCGGACAGTTTCACCAGCAGCATCGCCACGACCAGCACCGCGATCACCGCGATCGCGATGGCTCCCAGCCACGGCTTGCTGTAGTCCTCGAGCGCCCGTCTGCGTGTGTCAGCCATCGGCCATGTTCCTGCACCTCGGGGTGTGCCACGCCCGGTTCCCCGGGGTGGCCGCGTTGACGATGATCGGCACCACGTCGTTGAGCCCCGGGAAGAACCCGGTGGCGTTCAGGTCGCACGCATACGCGTTCGCGAAGGCGCCCTCATTGGTGATCCGGCCGAATCCCTTGAGCAGCAACGGCAGATTGGCCCCGGTGAACGCGAGTTGCGGTTCGATGCCGACCATGTGCTGCGCGAAGCCGGGTTCGCGCAGAACGAGTTCGTTGAGCGCCGGGTACACCTCGTCTGTGACGGTCGAGAGCTGCTGAGTCACACGCGAGATCGATCCCACGGAGTCCACGAGTTCGGGCCTGCGGTCCTCGAAGGTGGTGATCGCCCGTCGGGTCTGGGCCAGCACCTGGTCGAGGTTGGTGTTCTGAGCCGCCAGGGTTCCGAACACCCGGTCGAGGCTGTCGATGACGTTGCCGAGCACCTGATCCCGGCCGGCGAATGCGTCGGTGAGCTGTGAGGTCTGGTCGACGAGTGCGGTGATGGCGGACTCGTCACCCTGCAGCGACTGCAGGACGCCCTTGGTGAGGTTGTCCGCGTCGCGCGGGTTGAGCACGCTGAACAGCGGCTCGTAACCGTTGAGCAGGGTGCCGACGTCGAAGGACGGATCGGTGCGCTCGACGGGGATGACACTGCCCGGCGGCAGCGGTCCGGGCTCGCCGAGGGTGCCGAGTGTCAGCCCGAGATAGCGCTGGCCGACGATGTTCTGGTACGTCACCGAGGCGACGGTGGTGCCGAGCACCTGCTGTTCGGTCTGCACGACGAACGACACCTTGGCCCGGTCGCCCTGCAGTTCGATGTTCTCGACGCGGCCGACCCGCACTCCGGCCATCCGCACGTCGTCGCCCACCCGGAGGCCGTACACGTCGGAGAACATCGCCGCATACGGCGCGGTGGTGCCGGCGACGTCGCGCCGCAGCGTGACGTACACCAGCCAGGTCAGGGTGACGGCCACGACCATGAACAGCGACAGCCCCACCAGTGCGCCGCGGTACTTCATCCGGGGCTCCCTTCCGGCGCGAGCGAGACGGTGGTGCCGCGGGCCATCGGCCCGAGCAGCAGTTGGGTGGCGGGCGTGGCGGGCCGTCCAGTGACCAGGCTCAGTTGCTCGCGTTCCTGGGTGCTGCCGACGGGCCCGACGTTGCCGCCGAACGACGCCGGGGCCGCCTCGGCCGGCAGCGGCGGCGGGCCCGGCGGTTCCGGCCAGATCGGGCCGCGCGGTGCGACCGGCGCCGCCGGGGTCG